>CALZJQ010000072.1 GCA_945787895.1 uncultured Prevotella sp.
TTGATGACCACCTGCACCTTGCCCTCATCATCGGGAAGGCTATATAACAGGAATTGTATTTCGTTACTCATTGTTCCCTGCATTTGCATTAAACCTCAATCCCTCCAGCTGACGCATAATCTCCTCTTCTAACCGGTGGCTCTCGGCAAACTGTTCGGTAAGTGTCTGCTTGTAGTCGGCCATGCGCCTGTTGAACTCCTCTTCCGTAATATCCACATAGTCAATCTTGATGTCAAAGTACTGTCCGGCAGAGAGAGAATATCCCTTCTCCTTAATCTCGTCGTAAGTGACAGCTACGGAGAAGTCATCTACTGCCTCCTTGCGCTGGAAAGTGCCGACAATCTTCTCTATCTCCCCGTCGTTGAGGCGCACCTTCTTGAGCCCGTTGGCATCCTTGTATTCCTCACCCAGCTTGCTGGCATCGATGAGTATCACCTTTTCGGCAGAAGCAGACTTGTCGAAGAACAACACACTCACATTCGTACCCGTGTTGGCGAATACATTACTTGGCATAGAGACACAGCCATACACGATCCTGTCATCCACTATCCTGTGGAGTATCTTGTTTTCGATGCCACTTTTAGCCGTGATAAATCCTGTCGGGATGACAATCGCGCCTTTGCCAGTCTTCTTCAACGAGTTAATGACATGCTGTATGAAACAGGTATAGATAGCCATTGACTCTTTCTTCTTTGCCGGCACATTGGGGACTCCTGCCCAGAAGCGTGCTGGCATGGCGGCAATCTTTTCTCTCGTATCGGAAAAGTCCATCTTGAATGGAGGATTGCTCACCACGAAATCAAACTGGCGCAACTGCTGACCGTCATCGCTTTTATGATAAGGACTAACGAGCGTGTCGCCCTGTATGGCATTGTCGAGGGATGAGACAAGACCGTTGAGCAGGAGGTTCAGCTTGAGCATCTTGTTGCTTCGCTGCGATATGTCCTGCGAGAAGATGGTGCAACGATCTTCACCTATCTGATGGCTCAGTGCCATAAGCAGCGTGCCTGTTCCTGCCGACGGGTCATAACATTCCATACTGTGAAGGTCGGCATTGTCGCCCACAAGCAGCCGGGCCATGATCGTGGCAATGGCATGAGGAGTGTAGTATTCAGCATATTTACCACCTCCTGCGGTATTGTAGTCCTTGATAAGATACTCGAAGATACTGGAGAAGAAATCATAGTTCCTGGCAAATGCCTCTTCAAACGAGAAATTCACGAGTTTATCTACCAATGCGCGGGCAAAGGGCGCGCGCTGCGCCGTGTCGGTGACAAACTGAGTGAGCGGTTCAAAAAGAGGTATCTTTGTATTTGCCGTGGTTTGTGTAGAGAATATGTCGGCATTCTTCTCTGCTATATCCGTCATAGTGGCATCGAAGATAGTGTCGAAGTCGCCCTTGCCCTGCTGATTCCACAAATTGGCAATCAGGTGATAAGGCTCGAGCATCGGCACATCGGGCGAAATGGCAGCCAGCAGGAGCATCCTCTCATCCTCAGACAATTGCCCGTATGCCGTTTCCCATTTCTCTGCGCCATTCAGTTTCCCGGCTATGTCGCTTTTGGCGTTTTTTACCTCATAACCAAACTTGTCATTCAAAAACTTATACAGGAAAACCTGAGTGATAATCTTGTACTCGTTGCCGTCGTTGCCCATGCCGTATGTCTGGCAGGTAGCTTTCAGCCCATCTATTAGCTTTAGTGTTTTCTCTTTTATATCTGACATGATTGTTATTTTTGTGCTTATGCTAAGCCGTATGTGGCGTTGTATTGATTGATATATTGTTGTGATATACGCTGTTGTATGAACTTGTAGTCATCCATTTCGGGCTTTATTTGAGTATAATTAAACAGGCAAGCATTAACAAGAGACAATACTGTCCGACTGAAATATGCATCCTTTTTAAGAATGTCGTTTCGGTCATATACTTTTGAGTCAATTTCATCCTTGATGATGTTGAGTATGTTAACCAGCTCGTCATCAAGGAAAGAGAACATCGGAGGTTCGCCCTTTGCCTGCCTTTGATTGTTCACCTCACGGATACGCTTATGGACTCGTGCGAACTTTTCATCGCCCTTGTATTTCTTCAACAGTATGTTGTTGCGCTTCTGGATGTCCTGCAGACGCTTGATGATGTCATCGAGCGCAGAAGACTCCTCGTTGAACTTGGCTATAGAGTCAATCACGAAACCATGTTCCTTGAACCGCTGCATAAAGGCATCTCTCAAGGTTATGTATTCGGGGTCGTCCTGGTCAATATTTTGGGTAAAAGCAGTAATGGTGCGTTCCCATTTCTCCTTCAGTTCCACACCGCCCGAAATGATTCTCATCTCTTCCTGCCCTATCTTGGAGAATGTGAACTCTATGTCCATCATGGCTTCGTTGATGAGAGTCTTCGTTTCGTCATTTACGGTGAATGCCTCTTTCTGGTTGATGATGCCAATGCGACGTTGCACTTCAGAAATCAAATGGGGCAACTTCGTGATTTCCAACTTAGAGAACCGTTTTTTCATGTCATCATCGCCAAAGGTGCGCACGATGTTTGCAATGTTTTTGGCAGACTCCAAGACATTCTTCAGTTCAAGAAGTACAGCTTTGTCTTCCTCGGTTGAAATCTCGGAGGAAAAATCTTCTGCATTGTCATACGAGTAGTTGAAGAGCACCTGCCGCAGCTGTTTCATTTGGTTGATAATCTCTTCTTTATCCTCGATGACTTGTGTGAATGTGTCTGTATTATTGCCCTCTCCGGTTTCTTCTATATCATTAAACCTGTTGAGTTCTTGCATATAGGCCTCGTTGGTTTCGTCAAAGTTTCGCTTGATGTCAGCGAAATCAACAACAAAACCATAACGCATCTCTTTGTACGGACGATTAACGCGAGTTATGGCCTGCAACAGATTATGGTCTTTCAACTTTCGTCCGAAGTACAGTCTTTTCAGGCGTGGTGCATCGAAGCCCGTCAGAAGCATATTAAATACAACGAGAATATCGATGCTCATGTTTTTCTTGAAATCCTTGACTATCTGTTTGCGGGTTTCCTTATCGTCGCTGTCATGGAGTATCAATCCCACGCGGAGAGAGCTGTTTACGCTGTTATACATTGGGATGGCTTCTGCCACCATCCATTCCTGACCGCCCATCCGCAGTTGAATCGGCATGCTGTTTCCACATTTAGGTTGTTCTGTGAATGCTTCGTAGAGTCTTCTTGCCTGTTCGCTTGTCTCGCAGATGACCATTCCCCCAAGCGTTTCGTCGCCTTGGATTTTCCTGAATCGTCTCAAGTCATTGGAGATATAGCGGGCCAATTCTTTCACATAACTGGGGTGCTCAATTATTTGCGAACGCTTTATGTCTTTCTTCAGAACAAGTGTATCGAGTCTGTCATATACGTCATTCAACCGTTCCTTATATGATGTCTCTATATCCTCGCGGATAATCTTCAAGGTATATCCATCCGCTATTGACTTGTCATAGTAGTAGGTGTGCAGGTAGCTGCCAAAGACCTTGCAGGAAGCTCTCTCCTCCTTCAGAAGAGGAGTACCTGTAAGGGCTATCTTGACTGATTCTTTATCGGCATCAAACAGATTGGCAAGGAAACATCCACCAGGCTTGTAGCCTCTGTGGGCCTCGTCAAGAATGAATATACGCTGCAAGTTTGTGGCATAGTCACTGATGTTTACCTTTTCCTTGTCCTCTGCAAAACGCTGGATATTGACAACGGTAATCTCAGCCTGTCCGCTTGCCCCTTGCTGAGCCTGATTCTGTCGGAACTGTTCCATTAACTCAGCCCTTGTGTTTGCAGTCGCAACCAAGAGGCCTCTTGCTTCAAACTCCTGTTTGGCCTGTTCAAGAAGGTCAAGACGGTCAACGATAAAGTAGAACTTGGCTACTTTGTCTTGCTTTGCATAGAAGTCGTTCAGGATATATGTCAGATAATATGACAACGCAGTCTTTCCGCTTCCCTGCGTATGCCATACGACACCGGACTTGATGCCTTCAGAAAGCCGCTGTCTGATTGCCAATGCAGCGAACATCTGCTGATAGCGCATGATGTGTTTTTGGTCGGTTGATTCTATCTTTCCGTCCACCTCACGCTCCATACGCACGTATGCAATGCCATATTGGAGAATAAAGAGCAGTCTTTCAGGTCGGCACATGGATGTGAGTATCCTGTTTGTAGGTGTGTTTTCTCCGAGATTTGTCTGATATTCAGGACTGGTATGGATGACTTGACAATTATAGTCGCTCAGTATTTTCTTTTCCGTTTCCTTGTCGATTGGAAGATACTGATATGGAGCGACTTTCATGTTGCTGGGAGTCTCTTCCCTGAAACAGTTGAATGAGGCGGATGTTCTTGCTCCAGTACAATAAAATGCACCTTGTATCGGGACAATACCACCCATGGCATCATATTCCATGTTGTTGGAGAATATCATCAGTTGGGTGATGTTGATGAAGCGGCGGAACTTCTTGTTGGGAAAACGTTCCTTGTTCATGCGGGTACTTTCAGCCACCATACCACCATGATTGTTGGGTTTCTTCACTTCGACAAAGCAAAGCGGCAAACCATTTACAAACAAGGTGATATCTGGGCGAAACTCATCTTGACCATTCTTGCAAGTAAACTCAGCGGTAAAATGGAAATCGTTATTCTCTGGATGCTCAAAGTCTATCAATCTGACAGGTGACACTGATTTCAGACGTTTATAGAACCCTCTGCCGAGGTCATCGTCATTCAGTTCCTTACGGATGTCACGCAACACTTGAAGAAACTCTCCTTCATGCCCTGGATTCAGTTCTTCAAACTTCTTTTTGAACACCTCTATCAATATATTGGTTTCACCGTCATAGACAATACCCTCAGCGGCTTCGTGAATCTTCCCGAAGTATTTATATCCCAGACGAGTCAAATGAACCATTGCTGGCATCTGCACCCGTGTTGCTTCATTGAATTTCGACATACCTTCTTCTATTCTCTAAAACAGAATGCCCAAGCATTGTCTTGACAGGCGACCAAACCTTCTGCATACGCTGCAAGGGGGGATTCTATATGTCATTTGCCTATTGGCTGTTAGGGTCATTTGTCAAAGTGTGTACACATTAATTAAAGCGTGCTCACACTGCATGGGTACAAAGTTACTATAAATAATCCAAATCGAGAACCCCACACGTGTTAAACAAAGTAAAATAAACGATTTTGCCTCTTCTCCAAAATGTCATCTTGCCCTTTGCTGTTATCATAATCTCAAGTTTCTCAAGCTTCAACATAAGTGACTGAAAGTATTGCTATCCGACATAAAATAGGAAATATGTATGTTTCCACACACGATAATATATGAAGGAAGACAGCATTTTAACATTTATAATCAACGAAAATATTTCCGTGCGTAAATATTGAAATCTCGTCATTTTGCAATCGTCTGTAAATAAAGATGTTACAAAACAAGGTGAGAAAAATGCGAGATTTTGTGCTGCAAAAGCTATGCTTTCAGCCTGCAATAACTAAGAAATATGGTGGCAATAAGCAAGAGATTACCGGGTAATAGCTTAGCTTTTGCAGACAAAAATGGTTGTGATTCGTGTTTTTCTATGAGATATGGTCATTTTACGGCAACGGTTCCGTTCTGTTTCCGAAAAAAATCCTGTAAAAAAACACGCCCGTTTTTAACTAATGTAAAAAAATGCAAAGACGTTTGTTTCCTTGGCATTTCTTCTTGTTGTCCGAGGGGTGTCTTGTGGTTTGGTTGTTTAGTGGCTTAGTTGTATAGTGGTTTAGTTGTCTTGTGGTTTGCCATTTTTTCGAATATGATAATGGCAATCAACAAAACCACGTATCTACTTGTTGATTCACTGAAGAGATGAAAAATGCTTTTTTTAACACAATTTTCTTTGACCTTACGCCTTTTTGCTGTAATTTTGCAGACAAAGATACCGGGAAGCCCGCTGCCTGATAGGGAAAATCCTACGAGGGTTTAGGGATTTTCCATTCGCCGTCTGGATATTCTGCCTTAATTTTGCAGGCAGAAAACATCGTGGTCGTGGGTTTTAGGTTAGTTTGTCTCGCCTCATGAGAAAACTCCTTTAGAAAAGCTCACCAACCAACAACCTACAATCAGGTACTACAACCAACAAGACAACAAAACGAGGTTATAAGGTTTTAAGGTTATGCGGTTGTGCGGAAGTTACAATCAGCCTTGGCATACCTCCGAAAAACCTAAAACCGTTAAACCGTAAAACCATAGAGAAAACAACAAGACAACAATTATGAACAAATCTCTGATAATCGCAATGGCATTGTCGCTTGCCGCGACTGCAGTGACTGCCCAGGACGACCTTTACTTCACCCCTGCCAAGAAGAAGACTAAGGCGCAGAGGGAAGCTGAAAGGAGGGCTGCAAGGGAGGACATCGCCGGAACGTACTACTGCGGCTCGAACCGCAACGTGGATGAATACAACAGGCGAGGTGTCTTTGCCTCTCACTACGAGGTGCTCGGCACTGACTCCGTGGGCAACGACATCATAGAGTTCGTTCCCGGAGACGGCACTTATCCCGACTCCATCACTACCGACACCGTGGAGGCATCCACGCTGTATTCTCCTCCTTCCTACGACTATGACGAGGACGAGGATTTCAGGTATTCCCGCAGGATGATGGAATATGACGGGTATTATCTCGGCTGGACTGCCGGACGATGGTTCTGCAGTCCGTGGTACTACAGGAGTGCATGGTGGTACTGGAACGACCCTTGGTACTGGAGCAGTTCATGGTACTGGAACGACCCTTGGTACTGGAATGCCCCCTGGTACTGGCATGGCGGTCACTGGGGGCACTTTCCCCACTATGTCGGAGTGGTCCGCAGCGGACATCCGGGCACCTTCAACCATGGAAGGCTATCCCCCCGGCGCAACGTCTCATCCAACGTGCGCAGCATTGCACGCGGCGTGCAGGGCGAGTCGAATGCGAGGGGGCAGATATACAATGCGGCTACCTCACGAACGGGCAACTTCTCGGGACGCAGGAGCTATTCTCCTGACATGAACAGTTCTTCCTCACGTTCCGCCAACTTCTCTAACAGGAGTTCTTCTTTCTCAGGCAGCAGTTTCTCCAGCGGAGGTGGCTCACGCGGCGGAGGATTCTCCGGCGGCGGAGGCTCACGCGGGGGCGGCGGCAGCTTCGGGGGAAGGAGGTAGGTTCTGGTTGTTTGGTTGTCTTGTTGTTTAGTTGTTTTGTTGATTGTCTTCGCATATGAGAAAAGGTATCAACCAAACAACTAAACAACAAGACAACCAAACAACTAAACTACAAGAAAAACCAAACAACTAAACAACAAAACAACGAGAAAACTAAACAACAATCATGAAAACAAGACACATTTCATTCTTCATCTTGTCAGCACTGACATTGCCTGCTATGGCACAGGAGACATACGAGAGTGCGACGATAGCTACGGAAGACCTCAACGGCACTGCACGCTACGTAGGCATGGGCGGAGCCATGGAGGCTCTCGGCGCTGACATCTCCACCATAGGTACCAACCCGGCAGGCATCGGACTGTTCAGGAAGTCAACAGGCGCAGTAAGTTTCGGTGTCTCCCACGCTCCCGCAGAGGGCGGCTACCTCACGCAGCTCGGCAAATGGGGCGCAGAGAGCAAGACGCCTTTCAGTTTCGACCAGGCAGGCTTTGTAATCTCACTCAACGACGGTCACTCCGACAGCTACGTGAACGTGGGCTTCAACTATCACAAAAGCCGCAATTTCAACCAAGTGCTCTCCCTCGTCGGCAGGCTCAACGGAGCTTCGCAGGGCAAGAATGCCTACATCAAGGGTTTGAGGGGTAGTTCCTACAACGGCGGTTACGATGTTGGACTCAACAAGAACAATGAATTCCTCGGCTACGATGACGCCAATTCCGATTACACATCCAGGAATTTCTCACAGGTGGACTATCTCCAATGGAACTCCCTCCTTGCAGAAGAGGACGAGAACGGGGAGTACGTCTTCGGGTACAACGACGGTTCCGACTTCGCCTTTGCCCGCGACCAGCGCGGATATATAGGCGAGTATGACATAAACGTCAGCGGCAACCATCATGACAGGATATTCTGGGGATTCACGTTTGGACTGAAGGACGTGAATTACAGCCACACTTCCGCCTACCGCGAGAACCTCGTCAACTCACGCAATGAAGCCGTAGGCGACGCCTTCACCGTAGATGACAGGGATATAGACGGCTACGGACTGGACATCAAGGGCGGCATCATCTTCTGCCCCATAGAGAACAATCCTTTCCGCATAGGTCTCAGCGTCTCCACTCCCACATGGTACACGCTGACCTCAAGCAACTACACCACCATAGCCAACAACACACCCTACGGTCTGTATGACAACGGAAAGTCAAGCGAGAGCATCAAATACAAGATGTACACGCCGTGGAAATTCGGTCTCTCGCTCGGTCATACCGTAGGACAGGACCTTGCGCTCGGTCTCTCTTACGAATATGCGGACTACGGAACTACGGACAACCGCATCATCACTGACGAATACTATGACGACTGGTATGGCAACTACGACATAGAGTCGGAGTCGGACAAGTATATGAACAGCAACACGAAGGAAAGCCTAAAGGGTGTTCATACGCTAAAACTCGGAGCAGAGGCAAAGGTGTCTCCCGAACTTTCCCTGCGCGCCGGCTACAACTATGTGTCACCCATGTACAAGAAGAACGGCGTGCGCAGCTCCTGTCTTGACGCTGACGGCTGCTACTATATGTCAACCACGGATTACGTAAACTGGAAGGACACTCACCGCATCACCTGCGGCATAGGCTATTCCTTCCCAGGCTTCAATATCGACTTCGCATACCAGTTCTCTACCCAGAAAGGCGATTTCTATCCCATGGAGTCACTTTCCGCAGAAGGAATCACAAGCAATCCGGGTGCTACAGAGGTAAAGAACGAGAGACATCAGTTTCTTGTAACACTCGGAGTTAGGATGTAGGTCGCTTTGTTGTTTTGTTGTTTGGTTGTTTAGTTGGTTGTCTTCGCAAATGAGGAAAGGTATCAACAAAACAACCAAACAACAAGACAACCAAACAACAAAACAACTACTAACACAACTTCACCTTGCGAATGTCCTGCTCCTTGTCACAATAATGACAGCGGACCACTCCCGTGAGTTTTTCCACGGCAAAGTATGACTGCATGGGTTCGTTGTTGGTAATACACTTCGGATTGTTGCAGGCAATGATGCCGCGCAATTCCTCCGGAGTCTCCACGGTTTTCTTCTCCACCACTTCATAGTCCCTGATGATGCTGAGCACCACATTCGGCGAAACCACTGACAGGCGTGAGATTTCTTCATCGGAGAAGAATTTGTCAGAGACCTTGATGATTCCTTTCTTCCCTATTTTGTCCGAAGGATAATTGTTTCCTATCGTAACAGGCTCTGTCAGCTCATACAGTTTGAGAAGTGCGGCCACCTGTTCCGTCTTGTCGGCAGGTATGTGGTCAATTACGGTACCATTCTCAATGGCAGCTACGAGACGCTCTTTCTTATTCATAGTTTTTTAATGGTTTTGCGGTTTATGGTTTTCTCTGCGGTTATGTGGTTTTACGGTTTTAAGGTTATTCGGAGGTTTGAAGAGGCTGATTGTAAATTCCGTAAAACCCTTTAACCTTATAACCGAACCAAATGGTTATAAGGTTATAAGGAGGTTAGCCAAGGCTGATTGTAACATCCTCACAACCTCATAACCTCACAACCTCAAAACCTCATAACCGTCAACAATAACTCTCTACTCAATAACAGTAGTATCATTAATCACCTCATCGAGAGTGATGCCGAGACAGTGGCAGAAGATGGCCTCGCGTGCATACAGTCCGTTCTGCGCCTGCTGTATGTAATATGCGTGGGGATCGTCATCCACGTCATACGATATTTCATTGACACGAGGCAGGGGATGCAGGATTTTCATGTTGTCCTTGGTCATGGAAAGCATATCCCGCTTGAGGATATAGACGTCTTTCACGCGCTCATATTCCATAAGGTCTGAGAAACGTTCCTTCTGCACGCGAGTCATGTAGATGATGTCCGCATCCGATATTACCTGCTCGTTGAAGTCGGTATGCTCCACGTATTGAATACCATGTTCGCAGCAGTACATCTTGTATTCCTGAGGCATAGCGAGCTCTTTTGGGGCTACGAAATGGAACGTGGGATTGAAATGCCGCATGGCGGTGATGAGAGAATGCACAGTGCGTCCATATTTCAAGTCGCCAACGAGATAGATGTTGAGGTTTTCCAGCGTCCCCTGGGTCTTGTAGATGGAATAAAGGTCGAGAAGACACTGTGAAGGATGCATGTGGGCACCGTCACCGGCATTGATGATGGGGACGGGGGCAACCTCGGAAGCATAAAGGGCAGCTCCCTCTATGTAATGGCGCATTGCAATCACGTCAGCATAGTTGCTCACCATGAGGATAGTATCCTTGAGAGTTTCACCCTTGGTGGCACTCGTCACCTTTGCATCGCTGAAACCTATCACGCGTGCACCAAGGCGGTTGGCAGCCGTTTCAAATGACAGGCGGGTGCGGGTGGATGGTTCAAAGAAGAGCGTTGCTACGATACGTCCTTTAAGCAGTTCCCTGTTAGGATGTTTTTCAAATTCCTGAGCCATTCTTATAAGGTAGAGAATCTCCTCTTTTGAAAGATTGGCTATGGTAACAAAATTATGTTTTTCCATTTTCTTGGAGGTTATTATTGGGTTTACGACTGCGAAGTTACTTATATTTTTTGAAAAAAATGCAACTTTCTCAAAGTTTTATTGTATTTTTGCAAACGGAATGGAGGTTCTGGTTGTTAGGTTGTCTTATTGTTTAGTCGTTTTGTTGATTGTTTTCGCAAATGAGAAAAGCTATCAACAAAACGACTAAACAACAAGACAACTAAACAACAACCAAACAACAAGCCCCCTCCTTACCAAAAGAAAAGAAAGAAAACAAAACTATCCAATGAGAAAGAAATTAGTATATACCCTCTGGACTATCCTCGCAGTCATGGTGCTTACCGTCGTCGTGTCATTCATAGCCATCTGGAATGGATGGGTAGGCTATATGCCTGACATGGAGGAACTTCAAAACCCTATCGACCGCTATGCCTCGCAGATATACAGTGCTGACGGAAAAGTAATCGGCACATGGAACAGAAGCAGGGAAAACCGTATCCATACCGAATACTCCAATCTCTCACCATACCTCATACAGGCTCTCATTGCCACCGAGGACGTAAGATTTTACGACCACTCGGGCATTGATTTCATTTCCCTCGGAAGAGCCGTCGTAAAGAGAGGCATCCTCGGGCAGACAAGCGCAGGAGGCGGCAGCACGATTACCCAGCAGTTGGCAAAACAACTCTACTCCAACGCAGCTCACAGCACGATGGAGCGTCTCATGCAGAAGCCCATCGAATGGGTGATTGCCATCAAGCTGGAACGCAACTTCACGAAAGAGGAGATACTGTCCATGTACCTCAACTACTTTGATTTCCTGCATAATGCCGTTGGCATCAAAACTGCCGCCAACACCTATTTCAACAAAGAGCCGAAAAGCCTCACCGTGGAAGAGTCTGCAGTGCTGATAGGACTGTGCAAGAATCCCTCCTACTTCAATCCCGTGCGCCATCCCGAGAGATGCAAAGCCCGCCGAAACATCGTGCTTTCGCAGATGCAGAAAGCTGGTTACCTCAGCAAAAGCGACTATGAGAATTATTCATCAAAAGATATAACGCTCAACTTCCATCGCACTGACCATAAGGATGGTACGGCTACCTACCTCCGAGAGTACCTGCGCAGGTACATGACGGCAAAGAAGCCTGTCAGGGATGATTATCCTTCCTGGCAATACACACAGTTCCATATCGACTCCCTGAACTGGGAGAACGACCCTCTCTTCGGCTGGTGCAACAAGAACAGGAAGAAGAATGGAGACAATTACGACATCTATCAGGACGGTCTCGTAATACACACTACCATCGACTCACGTATGCAGAAATATGCAGAAGAGGCTGTCTATGCACACGTGGCAAAATACTTGCAGCCGCAATTCTCCGCAGAGATAAAGAAGAAGCCCAACGCTCCTTTCTCCAACCAGTTGTCGGCAAAGGAGGTAAGGAGCATCCTTGCCCGTTCGGTGCGTCAGAGCGAGCGTTTCCGCACGATGAAGGCAGCCGGTCATTCCGACGAGGAAATCAACAAGGCCTTCCGCACGCCTACAGACATGACAATCTTCTCATACAAGGGAGAGATAGACACCACCATGACACCTCTCGACTCCATACGCTACTACAAGTCGTTCCTGCGCTCTGGTTTCGTCAGCATGGAAGCCAAGACGGGTGCCGTCAGGGCATACGTCGGCGGACTGGACTTCACCCATTTCCAGTACGACATGGCATCAGAGGGAAGACGGCAGGTGGGTTCTACGATGAAGCCCCTACTCTACTCCCTCGCCATGGAAAACGGATTCTCTCCCTGCGACATGGCTCCCAACTGGCAACAGACTTACTACGTGGCCGGTCAGCCTTGGACACCACGCAACTCCAACCATGCACGTGCCGGGCAGATGGTCACACTCAAGTGGGGTCTGGCTCAGTCAAGCAACTGGGTCAGCGCATACCTCATGAGCAAGCTCGACCCGCATCAGTTTGTCGAACTGCTCCATAATTACGGCATCAACAATCCCGACATCCATCCATCCCTCGCCCTGTGTCTCGGACCCTGCGACATAACCGTGATGGAAATGGTAAGCGCATACACTGCTTTCGCCAACCGTGGCATACGCTGCGCCCCGCTCTTTGTGACAAGAATCGAAGACAACGAGGGAAATGTCCTTGCACGCTTTGACCCGCAGGTCAGCGAGGTAATATCGGAAGAGAGTGCCTACAAGATGCTCGTGCTGCTCCAGGGTGTCATCGACGGCGGCACGGGAGGCAGGATTCGCTACAAATACGACATCAAGGCGCAGATGGGCGGAAAGACTGGAACAACCAACCGCAACTCCGACGCATGGTTCATGGCTGTCACACCATCGCTCGTGTCCGGCTGCTGGGTAGGAGGAGAAGACCGTGACATACACTTCGACTCCATGACGTGGGGACAGGGAGCGACGATGGCACTGCCCATCTATGCCTATTTCATACAGAAAGTCTATCGGGACGGACTCCTCCCCTACAGCCCGGACGAAGTCTTTGACACCCCAGCCGACTTTGACCCCTGCGAAAAAGAAGACACTGACGATTTTTCTGAGATAGAGGACGTTTTTGAATGATTGTCTGGCTCAGTTTCCGGTATTACAACCTAAAACCATAACCTGAAGAAGTTGTTCGATGACTGACTTAGACTTGAGGTCAATAGAAGTAACATATTTCTTTCCGAATTTCGGGATATAAAAGCAACTCCCTCATAAAAATGTCGCATTAGGCATAAAAGTCCCTCATAAAAGTGTGATAATTATACTAAAAGTCCCTCATAAAAATGTATCAACATTTGGTAATGTGGTGATTATTATGTACTTTTGCAGACAAATAACAAAATCTGCAATGGAATGGAAAGAGAGATAATGAAAGACCTCTTGAAATGGAGGGAGAGAAACGACCGCAAACCACTTATCCTGCTTGGCGCACGCCAAGTGGGCAAGACATACATACTCAAGGAATTCGGGAAGAGGTATTATGAACAGACGGCATACATCAACTGTGATGACAACGAAATGATGAAGGACTTGTTTCTGCCCGACTATGACATCAGACGCATCCTGCTCGCCATCGGTTCCATAACAGGTGTCAGCATCCAGCCTGGCAAGACCCTCATCATTCTTGACGAGATACAAGAACTGAAAAGGGGGCTTAACGCCTTGAAGTATTTCTGTGAGAACGCTCCGGAGTATCATGTGGCAGTTGCAGGCTCATTGCTCGGCATCACTCTTCATCAAGGAGAGTCATTCCCCGTAGGGAAGGTAAACACATTGAATATCCGGCCGAAGACATACGAGGAGTTTCTCGTGGCTATGCGGTTGGAGACTCCTTCCTTATTGAGGAGCAGTAATTGCTTAATCTGGCTCATTTCTTTTGTCTTTCCTGCCATGG
>CALZJQ010000073.1 GCA_945787895.1 uncultured Prevotella sp.
GACGAAACTGCCCGACAACAGCACCGTTGAGCCGATAGATGTTCACTACAGCACCGGCTCTGCCGCCGCTGACTACGAGGGAACCATCGCGGAAAGAGAACTTCACATCCTCCGACGGTGAACTCTTGACATCCTCCACACTGGTGACGTTTTCGTCCACGTCGAAGACGACCTTCTGCAGCCGGTTTATGGGATACCTCACCGAAGTCTTTGTGGTAGTCATCACCAGCTCAGTGGCCGAATACGTCACTACGGGTTTCTCCGTAAAGGCAAACTTAGCCACTGTCCCGTCATGTTGCCATACAGCAATGGCATTCTGTGCCCATGCTCCTGCAGCCGACAGCCAAAGGAGCAGCAAAATCAATAGTCTTCTTGTCTTCATAGTTTTAATTGCTGAAGTTACGCAAGCCTCAACTTCTTCGGTTTTAAGGTTATATGGTTGTATTACCAGGTTGTGGGTTGTGGGTTGTAGGTTATAGGTTAGGTTATCTTTTCCTCGTGAGAAACTCTCAGAAAGCAAAGCATTACTAACCGACAACCTAAAACCAATAACCGACAACCAGGTTCTATAACCATATGAAACTGAGCAAGTCAATAACTTGCGAAAGTTAAATTAATTATTGTTTTAGGCTCATCCGACATTTTGAGTGATAGGACGAAAGGAATATTGCGAGGATAATAAGATTCGAAAGTGTTCGCCACCATACATGCAGGACTCTTCAGCAACGGGCACCGTTTCCGTGACAATACGTGCGACGGCATACCTAATCGCAAAAGTATCAATTATCCGCTTCAGTACAAAAACAAAGCATACAAATCAACTCTCATAACGTACATTACAGACTTTAAAAACATACAAATCGACTCTCATATCATACACTGCCCTGATATACAATATGTTGAAGAAGTGTTTTTTTTCGAACTGCCGATAGGGCGAAAATCAAAAAAAAATATTAATTTTGCATTCGATAATCAGAGACGGGCACCAGTGTATCAGTTGACAGGTTATTAGTCTTCTTGCTCAAATAGGTTGTCTGATAGACAAGCATACGACATGTTTACTTGCCGACTTGCCGACTCGTCAATAAAGAAAAATACTCGTCAATACAATTTACATTATACAATGCTGCGGACACTGCTCTGTTTCACACCCTTCTTCGTGTGTCTCTTTTGGTTCATCACCTTCATCACACACTACCATAAATCTGATGCGGCGAAGAGAATGCTGACATGGTTTCTCCTCACCTGTGTCGTACTCTACCTCTGCCATGCCCTCTTCTTCACCGTCGGGCTGCCGCACCCGATGGAGTGTCTCTGGACACTCTGCTCACTGTCAGTCTATCCCCTCTACTACACCTACATCTGCCGTCTCGTCTCGCCGCCTGCTTCGCCGCACAAGCTCCTCCTTGTCATGCTGCCCGGAACGGTGGTGGCAGCAGTGAAATTCTTCTTCCCCGGCGAAGCCATCGACGACGCGCGCAAACTTCTCTTCACCGTTCAGGTCTTCACCGTGGTAAGCCTCGGCTGGCGCAAGCTGCGCGCCTTCGACAATATGATAGCTGATGTCTATGCCGACACCGAGGGACGTGACACCTCTGCAGTGAAGCATCTGCTCGTTGCCTTCATGATAACATCTCTCTTCTCTGCCGTCGCCAATATCTTCGGAAGACAATGCTTCGCACAGTCAGAGTGGACCATCCTCGCCGCCATCACACCCTTCTCAGTGATGCTATTCGCCTTGAGCTACATCGGCTTCACCCGAGACTTCTCGTACGACCAGTTTGCAGAAGACAGCAGCGACAGCAGCGAACTCCTGCCCGAAGATGCTGTAGCCATGGCAGAAAACGATATTGAGAGAAACATCAATGCCTGCATCATCATGCGTAAGCTCTATCTCACGCCTAACCTGAAGATAGGCGACGTGGCGAAAGCAACCGGGATATGCCGCACATACATCTCGAAACACATTAACAAGACAAAGGGAGTGTCGTTCTCTGACTATATCAACAGCCTGAGGGTGGAACATGCCAAGATGCTGCTTGCGCAAAACGCAGGCAACACGAAGATTGTCACCATCGCCACGCTCTCCGGCTTCTCCAGCGAGCAGTCTTTCTATCGCAATTTCCACAAGTTCACAGGCATGAAACCCCTCGAATGGACAAAGCAGCATCTTGCGTGCAACGCAGACACCATGCGTGGCTGAGCGTGCGCCTTGTGTGGATAAAGAAGCAGAGAAAGAAACAATAAAGGGAAGTAATTGATTGATAATCCTTAATGTCTTGCACGGAAATAACTTGACAAACGAAAAAAAGACATGAGACAAGGCGGTGAACCTGTTTCATGTCTTTTCCTATTCCCTTGAAAGTCGGGATGACCAGACTCGAACTGGCGACCCCTACGTCCCGAACGTAGTACGCTACCAACTGCGCTACATCCCGATGACTTTCAAAACGTAAAAGCGGTGCAAAGGTATAACTAATATTTGAATTATGCAAGAAATTTCCTCAAAAACTATCTTTTTACAAGCGTACTCGTGGCTCCTTCATAGATATATCCATAGCTGTTGTACCAGAAAGTCCAGTTGTTGACGGTGATGTTGTAGTTCTCGTCAAAGGTGGCTACAACGGGTGAGTCCTGCGCACTGTTGTCAGCGAAATAGTAATAATCGGCTACGAGGGAAGTGTTGTCGAAAGTAATGGTGCGATTCTCCATATCTACCTTCGCCGTCATGTCTGCTCCCCAGTTGTAGAAGTTCCTGATAGTGACGGTCTCGTCATCCACTTTCTCTATCGTCACCTCAGCAGTGGCATCGGTCACTGCCTGCCAACTGGCGAAGTCAATCGTGTAGTCATAGCAGGAAGTGGTCTCGGTGTATGTGCCGCAGAGGTCATCGACGGAGGGACCATCGGTGGTCTCTCCCCATGTGATGCTCTCGTAGTCACCACCCAGATAGTTGTTGTCCTTGTCGTAGAGATAGGCATAGAACCAGATGTCTCCGCTGCTGCGGCTGAGTTCCACGCTGCTGCACTCTGTGTCGATATAGAAGCACAGTGTATAGTCACCTGCCTTTACATAATAATAAGGTGGCGTGACCTTGTAGGCATTGAGTACTACAATCTCCGAGTTCTCGTCGGCATTGAACTCCAATCGGCTGTCAGAGCCGTAGAGACCTTCTATCTCATAGTTGCCGTCATCGTATGCGACTACCTGACATTTGAACTCTTGATTGAGTACAGCAGAGAAGTAATTACACTCTGTTCGCCATATTTCGGCTTTCTCACGCTTGAAAGAGAACGAAATGTATTCAGATGCTTCATAATTCTCATCTTCGCTTATTGCACGGAGATAGACCGTATATTCCCCGACGGGCAGAGCCTGAATGGAGAGAGTGTTGGTCTGAATGGTGTCGCTGACGGTTTTTCCTTCCCTTTCATACTGATAGGCATAGCCTTGGGCATTGGGGACTTCGGGCCATGTTATCGTGATAGTGCCGGAGTTCCACTGCGACTCTAAGCCGGAGGGCGTGGCGAGAACGGTCACGTCATTTGTCGTGGACTCGATGGTAATTTTCGGTGATGTGGTGCTGTCACCGTCGGGCGTGGCGTACGACCATACGGAAAGTTCGTAGGAGGTATTGGTCTTGAGACCGGTGGCGAGGAGTGAGGTGGTGTTTGTCATGCCTCCGAGGATTATTTCTCCCGATGCTTTTTCACGCAGTTCGTACGCGTACTGCACCGCTCCTTTGACCGCCTGCCAGGAGAAATTGAGCGTACTGACGGTCTTTGCTCCCTCTGATATGCTTGTGGCATCAAGCGGGGTCTTCACTATCTCATCATCATCGGAGCATGATACAAGAGTGGGAACTATGAGAAAGGCTGCGAGTATGCAGACAAATGCCATCGCTTTGTTGCCCAGGCTCCGGATAATCGTATTGTTGTTTCTATTCATTTTGCTTCAAGTGTTGTTGGTTATAGATGGGCAGTGTTATCGCTTCTCGTTTTCTTCTTTCCATACGATGGTAATGTAGTTGTAGTAGTCGTACTGGTCATCGTTGTATGTGGCGTAATAGACTCCGAAGTTGGCAAATCTGTCCTTGAATGATATGTAGCAGTAGTCCGAGGAGCCGTAGTGTGTCATCAGACAGAGTTCCTTTACTTCTACATTTCCGGTGCTCCATACAGGGTATTTGCCGGCTTCTGCATCATAGAAGAGGTAACCCCTCGCTGTTCCGTCATCATATTCCTCGACGTTCCTGCCGAGTTTCATCTGCTGGTACGCCTTACCGTAGGAGGATTCTCCGTAAGGTGTGAACTCAAGGTCGAGGCCGGAGCCTGCAAAGTTCTTCACGCGGTAGCGGTCAAGGTTTCCGAGTTTCTCGATGTCTGTGGTCCATTCATGTGTTACGCTAAGGTTGCTCCACTTCATTGTGGCATTCTTGACAACTGTCTCCCATGTGGCTATGAGCATTGTTCCCATGAATCGCGAAGAGCCGGAGACCTCGGCATACGGGTCGGCAAAGGCTTCTCCCACCTCGATGTCATAGCTATATACTTTTGATGGTTCCATGCCTTCTGCCGTAATGGTGAGGACGGCGGTAGCCTCTCCTGCCTTGAAGGTGACGGAAGAGGGCACTTTGATGACGCTGTCCGCATTGCGGCACACGATAGGAACTTCGGCATCTGCATCCGTAACC
This sequence comes from uncultured Prevotella sp., assembly GCA_945787895.1. Classification (GTDB taxonomy): domain Bacteria; phylum Bacteroidota; class Bacteroidia; order Bacteroidales; family Bacteroidaceae; genus Prevotella. The sequence continues at coordinate 4,694 of CALZJQ010000073.1, forward strand.
TTGCGTGTGAGGGTTATCTCCTGGGCTACGGGCGTACCTTCCTCGAAGACTCCCTCTGCCGTGTTGCCGGCGTTGAAATAGACTGTCATGCAGTTCTCCGGAGTAGGAGTGCCCGGCGTATAGTCATTGTCGTTGGCATCATCGCAGGAAGCAATAGTCATGGTCAGCATCATGGTCAGAACCATTGTCAGTGCTTTCTGTATGCCGTGTGTGTGATATGCTGTTTTCTGTATCATACTGTTATGGAATTGCTGTTATGGAATTACGCTTCGTGCTTACGAAGGCGTGCTGTTGATGTAGGAAAGAAAAACTTTTTGCCGCTCCTTGCCTTACTGCACGGTAGGGTTGGGGTTCATCTTTCCTGCGAGAGCCTGATTGTACGTGCGTGCTTTCTCCGGAATATAGAAGTTAAGCCATTGCGCACAGCCGTTGCTCTGATGGTTTATCTTGTTGTACGGGTCTATGTAGTTGCTCTTCTCAGAGTTGCGGATGATGGAGAGTCCGAGACGTTTGTAGTCGTTGTGCATGAGACCCTCGCCCCAGAGTTCCACGTATTTCTGTGCAATTATCTCTTCGAGGAGCTTGTGTTTCGTTTCAGAAGTGGACTTATATACTGCCGGAGAGTCCATGCGGTAGGAGTTCATGAAGTCTTCCAATGCTTTCTTTCCTGCCTCCAGTCCGGCTGTCTTCAGGTCGCATTCCATGCAGATGAAGTGCATCTCCTCCACTCTCATGAGTGGGATGTCAGCCATCATGCCTGTCTGCTCATCGCTGATGCTTCCTGAACCGGGACGGAACTTGAGGTTTGCGTATGCCGGCAGGCGGCTGAAATTAGTGTTTTCAGTCTTCGATGCCGTTGTCTCGTCTTTAAGCTGAGTGGCATATTTTGCGGGAACAGTCTTCGCTTCGGCATCTTCCGGAGCTATCCATGACGTCTTTCTCCAGTCCCCCTCATGAATTTCTGCATAGAGATCGGCACCGATGCAGCGGTAGGTCTTGCTGTAGGCAGGCATTGCCCATGTAGGTTCTGACGCCACGCTGCCCATGATAGAGCACCAGAAAGCTGAATATTGTTCCTGTGAGGTGATACGCATATCCCATACCCAGGCTTGATTTGCCGTGTTGAAACCACTGGTCACATCGTGCCATTGATTCTTTGTAACGGGAGAATAGCCTGCATTTATCACGGCTTTTGCGCATTCCTTAGCCTTTACGTAGCAGTCTGTGGCGGAGGTGATGCCGAGGTCTTTCCATCCGTCATCGCTGCCTTCTGCCTGCTTCTGCTTCTCAAGGTCAGCGGGATAGCGTTCAAATCGTGCAGCAAGGGTCATCCAGAAACGAGCCAGCAGTCCGTTGACCACGTCGCTATTGACATCGTTCTTTCCCGAACGCTCATAGCCTTGCAGCAGTTCGCGGGCATTGGAAAGGTCGGAATATATGAAGCGGTACATCGTGGCGAAATCGGCACGGGGGTTGTTCTTCGTTTCCTCATCGGTAGTCTTTTCTGTCACTATCGGCACTGTAAGTCCCTGAATGTCGGTTGCCTGAGCGTTCAGTTCAGCGTTGCCTGTCTCCCAGAACTCGAACATAAGAGCGAGATCCATATATGCCAGCGCACGATATGTCTGCGCTATGCCACGATATTCCCTCATGGTCTCTGTCGTGGCATTCTCCGTTGCCGTCATGATTCTGTTGGCAAGTGCGGCAAGGTTATAGTAATAGAAGTATATGGGTGTCGTATAGGAGGAGAGGTTGGATGCTGATTCATAGACACTCTGATAGTTGTATGATGTGCCGGAACTGGGGAATCCGTCAAGCATCGTTTCCTTGATGAGCATATAGCATCCGTAGCCCCAGTCTTGTGTGGCGTACCATGAAGAGATGTCATCGTAATAGTTGCAGTAGGAAATCATCTTTGACTGCAGACCGCTTGCAAGCATCTTGACAGAACTGCCTGATGATGCCACCTGCTCGGCAGAAGCCTGCTCCGTAGGTGTCTCCTCGTCGATGCAGGATGTCAGGGAAGATAATGCGAAAGGTATCGTCAATGCGACATTCACTGCCACGGCAAAGGTTTTTCCGTTCTTTATATATTGTCTTATTCTTTTCATATTGTCGTTTTTGTCTTATCGTTGGAGTATCCTTTTCTTTGTTTACACTCTGTTCTGCAATCTCTTTGCTTTAATGTCAGAACTGCACGCTGAGCGTTCCTATGATGGTGCGTGCAGGAGCATACTTCGTCGCAGAGATGGAACCCGTGGCATTTATGCGTGGGTCAAGACCCTTGCGCTTGCTCCAATAGGTGAGGTTCTCGCCGGAAACGCCAAGCCGGATGCTGCTCAGACCGAGAGCATTGACCCACTTGCGTGGCAGGGTATAGTTGAGTGAAACGTTCTGCAATGAAAGCCAGCTGCCGTCTGTCAGGAATCTGTCGGAGGTCTTGTTGGCATATTGGTCGCCATAAGAGAGACGGGGGATGCAGGAATTGGTGTTGTCAGTGCTCCAGGCATTGAGCAGGTCAGTGTGCATCGCCATGCCGGTAACGCCTGAATGTGGGTTCTGCATGAGCTGCTGATAAGTCCAGTCCATCACTTTTCCGCCTACAGAGTATGCAAACGAGACGTTGAAATCAAAGCCGTATGCAGAGATGCCCGTGTTGAAACCTCCGTAGAAGTCGGGCAGGGCTGTGCCGCAGTTGAAGTAATCCTCATCCTTTGTGATGCTCGTATAGTCGGTAGTGGTGGTCAGTTCGCCTGTCTCCGTGTCATGCTTGTACCACATAGCCTCACCGTTCTCGTTGACTCCTGCATACTTCTTCAGTCTCCAGGTGTACATCGGAAGTCCTTCTCCGTAGAAGTAGCTGCCGGCATCATAGCCTGCATGTCCGTCAAGAGTGACGTACTTGTTGCTCTCGTTCAGCTTCAGCACTTCGTTCTTGTACGCTGTAAGATTGGCTCCGACGGTCCATTTCAGATGTTTTGTAGCTATGGGTTCGCCGGAAATCTCTATTTCCACGCCCTTGTTTGACATGTCTCCCACGTTGTAATATGTGCCTTTGTAGCCTGATTCCAGCGGCACTTCCACCAATGAGAGCATATCTGTAGTCTTGCGGTAGAAGTATTCTATGCCGCCTCTCAGTCTGCCTTTGAACATCTGGAACTCTGCTCCGAGGTTGATGTTGGTGATAGTCTCCCAGGTGATGTTCTTGTTTCCGACGGATGACAGGGTGATGGTGATGTCATTGCCGTCACCTTTGTTTATGTCGTAGAGGTCAGTATAGCGGAAGTCACCGATGTTGTCGTTGCCGTTCTGTCCGAAAGAAGCCTTGATTTTGAGTTCGTTGAGCCATGTGATATTACTCATCCAGCTTTCTTTTGTCATAATCCATGCTCCTCCGAAGGAATAGAAGTTACCCCAGCGGTGGTCAGGATGAAAGCGTGAGGATGCGTCGCGGCGGTAGGACAGTTGTCCGAAGTATTTGTCATCATAGTCGTAGAGTCCGCGGAACAGCCATCCCTCCGTGTTGTAATCCACTCTGTAACCGCCGTTGGTCAGATATGTCGTGGCACCGTTGAGCTCCTGATTCTCCCAATAGGAGAACATATCCTCGCGATCAGCGTAGAGATAATCGCTGCTGCTCTCATAGCTCTCATGACCGGCAAGGAGAGAGAGGTTGTGTTTCCCGAACCTCTTGTTGTATTTCAGCAGCTGCTGATAGTTCTGCGTGTAGAGGTCATTGTTATAGGTATATACATATCCGTTGGGGTTTGACATGTGACCGTAACCGTAGAAAGGTTCAAGCGTGTAGTTGTATTTGTTGTGATAATAGTATATGCTTGCATTGACCGTAGCCTTGAGACCGTCAATGATGTCCACGTCAGCAAAGCCATTGAATGCGAAACTGGTGCTTGTGTTGCGGTTGGTGTTCAGTGAAGCCTCCGTGATGCCGTTGTTCTGATTGAGATAAGGGCGCACATAGCTTGAGCCAAGTATCTGTCCGTCACCGTAATCGCCTACGATTCCGTTCTCATTGCGGAGGATGTTTCCCTCTCCGTCGCGAAGATAGACGGGGTAGATGGGAGCAATCATCTGTATCTGCGTGTAGATGTTGGTGGCACCGCTGTCTTCCGTGTCTGTGATATCTGCGCCATTGTTAGATGTAGAGCGTGCGAAACTGATGTTGCCTCCTATGTTAAGCCAGTCGGTAGCCTGATATGTGGATTTCAGTCGTGCTGTGTATCTCTCGTAGTCGCTTGCCACTGCTATGCCTTCAGCATTGAGATAGCCGAGGGAAGCGAAGAACGTGCTGTTCGTTCCGCCGCCGTTGATGCTGAGATTATATTCTTGTCGCAATGCGTTGCGGTATGCTTCGTCAATCCAGTCATCGGGCATGATGGTATATACGTTGCCATCGTTGTAGATGCGATTGCCGAGTGTGGCAGAGGGATTGAGTTTTCCGTTTGTTCCCACAAGCAGTTGTCCGGCAGGCACTGCATAGGGAAGATACCCGAGTCCTCCCTGTTCTGATGAGGCCTTGAGGGTGGCATTGGCATTCAGATGCGCATTTGCAGCGGATTGTCCCTGCGATATATAGCTGTTGTACAGAGCCTTGTAGTTTGTCTCGATGTAAAGAGCGGGATTGTCTATTGTCTCATATCGCTTTGATGCACGTGAACTTGAGCCGATTTTTACGTCGAGGGAGATGCTCGTCCTTGCTTTTTCTCCTTTCTTTGTCGTCACGATTATGACGCCATTGGCACCCCGTGCTCCGTAAAGGGCATTGGATGCTGCATCCTTGAGTACTGTCACGGATGCTACGTCAGCGGGGTTGATGCTGTTCCAGTCACCATCGTATGGTGCACCGTCGAGAACGATAAGCGGTGCTTTTCCTGCATTGATGGAACTGATACCGCGGATGCGGAACTCCGGTGCTGCATCCGGTGCACCGGAATGTGAATAAGCCTGTAATCCTGATACGTTACCCTGCAAGGCGTCCATGACGTTAGTTACCTGCCGTTGTTCAAGCACCTTGTTGTCTATGACACCTGCCGAACCTGTAAACGAAGATTTCTTCTGTTCGCCAAAAGCCACTACCATCACTTCGTCAAGTATCTGGTCGTCATCCTCTAATACAATCTGTACAAACTCTTCTGCATTGACAGTCTTTGTCTTCATACCTATGTAGGACACTACAAGCTGCGATCCGCTCTTTACTCCGTCGAGTAGAAACTGTCCGTAGAGGTCAGTCTTGGTACCTACATTACTTCCTTTAATCAATACTGTTGCACCGATAATCGGTTCCTTTGCCTTGTCGCTGACCGTTCCCCTGACGTTTAGTCGCTGGGCTACGGCCGTTGCGGCGAACATGACTGTCGTCAATAAAAATAAAACTTGTCTTCTCATTAGCATTTATTTTTCCTTGTTTATTCTTGCTTAAAAGTGCGTTCCCTGCCGTCTGACGGCAATCGAATCCTCTGCAATCCTTGCTTTTTTACGGAAACGTCTGTTTATCCCGGAAAATATGACGGGCGGCAAATGATTCTTATTTCGCCCGATAGGGAGGGTCAGGAGAGGAAGTACCACTCTCCTGACTCTTTTTCTTGTTTTTCTTGTTACGGCTGTGCGGCTGGTTTACGGTTGCGTTACGGCTGTGTTACGGTTGTGCGATTGTACGGTTGTGCGGTCATGCGGACGAATGACTGTATTCCGCAGAACCCTCAGACCGCAGGACTTTCAAACCGGTAATTCCGTATAGCCGCCCTGCCTCGTTCATTCTACTTCCGGAGCCTGGTCCTGTCCGCTGCCATAACGGTGATATTCGAACGAGATACTTTGCTCCTTGATGTAATGTATCAGTTCCACGCGTCCGTCCTTTACAGGTGCTGCCGTGGCAATGTACTTGTTGCATTCTGCTGCACGCTCATAAACCTCACGTGGCAGTTCTGCGGAACAGGTGCGGATGCGCTCGTAATCAAGCATCTCCTTGACAAACTCTGCAAGCGACTGTTTCTTCAATACGGCACCTGTAGATGCGAGTGAAGCCGTACGGTCGTCAGCAGGATCGAAAGAGATGGTAAGCGGAGTGCCGGCTGTCTTGGCTGCAAGGGCTATCATCTGAGCCTGTTCGTCCGTGTCGCCCTTGAACAGTCGCAGGCACATACCGCCCTTTAGAGGCAGATAACGGAATACGTTCTGTTCGCCACGGCACTGGTTCCAGTCTCTTGCATGGCGGAATTCCTTTTCCCATGCCTCTGCATAACTCTTGCGGTAGTCAGTCTTTGAACCTGCCTTGTCAGTGATATACGTGAACTGTGCGCAGTAGTTAGGACCACCTGCCTTGATGCCTCCGCCGAATGCTGAGAGCTTCATGCCGCCGAATGGCTGACGGTTGACGATGGCTCCGGTAATACCTCTGTTGATGTAAAGGTTGCCTGCCATGATGGAGTTCTTCCATAGTTCGCGCTCTGCCTCGTCCAGTGACTGTATGCCGGAGGTAAGACCGTAGTCGAGTCCGTTCACAAGGTCAATGGCCTGTTCGAGAGAGTCGAACGGACAGACGGAGAGCATCGGTCCGAAAAGCTCCGTACGGAAGGAGTAGTTCTGCGGACTTACACCCATCTTCACCGTCGGGGCGAGGATATATCTCTTTGCATCCACAAATCGTGGTGGGACAAGCCATGACTCGCCCGGTTCGAGTGTAGAGAGAGCCTTGAGGAGTTTCTCGTTCTTGTTGGTTATCATCGGGCCGACGATGTTGCCTGCATTCCATACAGAACCCACCTTCATACTGGTAGCGCAGTCCTTCAGTTTCGTCCTGAACTCTTCGGAATCATATACGGAACGCTCTACGAGGAGCAGTGAACAGGCTGAACATTTCTGTCCTGCATTGCCGAAAGCGGAAGCGCAGGCATTCATGATAGCATGGTCACGGTCAGCAGAAGCGGTGATAATCATCACGTTCTTGCCTCCTGTCTCGGCAGATAGCGGTGTAGTAGGATTAGCCTTTGTGATAGCCTGTGCCGTCTCAGTACCGCCGGTGAGAATGATGTGGTCAATCTCGGGGGCTGTAGTGAGGGCATTCAGGGCATCGCTTTCGGTGATGATGACCTGCAGAGCCTCTTTCGGTACGCCTGCATCCCAGAATGCCTTGGCGAAGAGCCATGCTACAGGTGCTGCCACGGTAGCAGGCTTGAGGATACAGGTGTTGCCTGAAGCGAGTGCTGCCACGACGCCGCCACATGGTATGGCGCACGGGAAGTTCCATGGGGAGATGACGAGGATGGTGCCCTTTGCCTTGATATCGACGTCCTTCAGGTTATAGAACTTCTTCATCGTCGGAGTATAGAAGCGGGCGTAGTCGATACCCTCACTGACCTCCACGTCACCTTCCACGACAGTCTTTCCTGTTATGGCGCACATACATCCTATCAGGTCGCCGCGCATCTCGCCGAGGCGGTTGGCTGCGTCGTACATTATCTTGTGACGTTCTTCTATAGTTGTCTTGCGCCAGCCGGCAGGGTCGGCAGCGGCAATCTTCACTATTTCCTCCACCTGTGCCGCGCTCGCTTTTGACATTTCGCATATCTGCACTTCGTCGTTCTGGCAGCGGTCAAAGTATTTTGCTCGTGAAGCGTTCTCGATGGTCTTCGCTCCTATCTGTGTAGGAATGACGTAAGGCTTGTCACCCTTTGTCTTTTTCCATTTTGCAAATATCTGTCTCTGCCACTCCTGGTTGCACTCGCGGTCGAAGTCCGTGTCCGGCTCGTTCTTCATCTCGTCCATCGGCGGTACAGGCTTGTAGGGTTCAAGACGGTTCTGCTTGCGGTGAGGCTCATGCGGGATAGACTCCTTTATGGCCTAGGCATCCTCAAACTGCTTCTTCAGGAAAGCCCATGCCTCTGTATCAGGCTTCAGGTTGAAGGAGTGTGTCAGGAAGTTGTCAGGAGCTGTATTCTCGTCCATACGCCGTACGAGGTATGAAACGGCGTTGAGGAAGTGCTCGTCTTTTACTACCGGTGTATAGAGAATGACGTGGTTGCCCAGTTTTGACTGTGCTCTCCATACCTGGTCTGCCATACCTTCCAGCATCTCGAAGCAGAAAGTATCCTTTGGAGTGCCGTATTTCTGCGTGAGCAGGTATGCGTAGGAGATGGTGTAGAGGTTGTGCGAAGCCATACCTATGTGCAGGTACTTGGAGTTCTCAGGCAGCAGTCCCCGCTCGATAATCTTCAGATAGTTGGCATCCACCTCTGTCTTGTTGGGGCGGACAGGGTTTTCCCATCCTCGCAGCGATGCCACGACAGTCTCCATGTCGAGGTTGCAGCCTTTCACGATGCGCATCTTGATAGGTGCTCCGCCACGCTCGCAACGTTCTTTCGCAAACTCCAGCAGTTCGCTTTGGAATCCCCATGCGTCAGGCAAGTATGACTGAACCACGATACCTGCGGAATAGTGTAGGAACTCTGGCTTGGACAATACTTCCTTGAAGAGTCTCATCGTGAGGTGAGCGTCCTTGTATTCCTCCATGTCGAGGTTGATAAACTTCGCTCTCTTCTTTCCGGTCTCGTCGATATAAGGGTTGTCGATGGCAGCCTGATAAAGCTCTGACATACGGCGGACGAGTTCCGGGAATGACTCTTCGTAATTCAAGGCATGAGTCTGAGCGTAGATACCCGAAATCTTTACGGAGATATAGTTGATGTCGGGTTCCTTTAATGCTTCGAGATAGCTGTAGTAGCGTTTGTCGGCTTCCTCATCACCGAGCACCACCTCTCCGAGAAGGTTTACGTTCTGTCCTATCTTCTGGTCGAAACGTGTGGCAAGATGCTTTGTGAGATGTGGGCGTGCAGCGTCGATGATGACGCGTGACGTGTCCGACCTCAGACGTTTCTTGATGATAGGAATGGCGATGGGATAGAAGTAGTGACCGAATGCTTGATATACCTTAAATAGGAAGGTGTCGCGCTTGTTGAGGAACTCCGGTACTCCATATTGGTCTATGAGCACCTTTATCCTTTTTGCGAGCTTCTTGTCATCACGAATCTGTGATGATTCGTCAAGCATCTTGACAAGGAACTTCTTGTCGTTCGGACGCTGTACCATTGTTGCATACTTGTGCTGTTCTTTACGTTCAGCATCGGTGATAGTCTCTTCGCAGGTGTTGTAGAGGGTCATAACCCAATCCTCTACTTCCTTGATAGTAGGCTTGTTCATAAAAATCAATGATTTGAATGTTATTCTTTTTGTTTAAGAGAGTCTCCTGCCACACAAATATCACCTTCGGCGCATCGCCATGCGTCGTTCTTCCTGTTGTGTGGCACACATCGTTTCCCTTCTCTTAAGGTGGGTTCTATTAATTCGCTTTGTTATATTTTGGATTTATTTTCGAGGACAAA
>CALZJQ010000074.1 GCA_945787895.1 uncultured Prevotella sp.
GCTACAGTACGAATGATAATGCCGCAGTTAGCCGGACAAAGAGTCTGTACCAACTGTTTAAGCCTCGCTCTTTCCGCAGCACTCTTGATCTTCGATGACACAGCCACCTTGTCGCCAAAAGGCAACAGGACGAGATACCTTCCTGCGAAAGACAACTCTCCCGTCAGTCGCGGACCCTTGGTAGAAATAGGCTCTTTGACAATCTGCACAAGTATCTCGTGTCCTACGCTGACCGTATTGGCTATTGAGCCGTCCTTATCTGTCGTAGGTTGTCTGTGGGCACTCTCAAAAGGATACAGTTTCCTTCGGTCGCTGTTCACCTGCTTTACGTATTTCTCGATACTTTTGAAATTGGCTCCAAGGTCGAGATAATGCAGGAAAGCGTCTTTCTCATAGCCTACATCCACAAAGCAAGCATTAAGTCCGGGCATCATCTTCTTCACCTTGGCAACATAGACATTGCCAACGCAGAATGATGCAGACCGAGGTTCTGTCTGATACTCAACAAGATTCTTGTCCTCAAGGAGTGCAATGCTTATCTCTTTCTCCGCTACGTCAATTATTAGCTCGCTGGTCATGAAGGTGTAAAAAATGTTATTGTGTTTTGGGTGGTTTGCTGTATTCAACAAACATAATAAAAAAGAGAGGGTGCGCCAACATACGACGATGCGGCCACACCCTATCTGCAAGTTTCTTTTTTGCTTGGTCGTTTAGTTATCTGGATGTTTTATTGTTTTGTCGCCTTTCTCAATTTTGGGAAAGCTATCAACAAAACAACAGAAACGACCCCTAAACAACTCTCCCCTGCTATTTGTCAACCGAGAAATGTTACTTGCTCTTATGACGATTCTTGCGCAGTCTCTTCTTACGCTTGTGAGTAGCCATCTTGTGGCCCTTCTTTTTCTTTCCGTTAGGCATAATTGTAATGTTTTGATATTTTGTTGTTTTGTTTTATTTAATCCTCTGCTGTAACTGCCTCGCCCTTCATGCGCTGAATGAAGCTCTTTGCCGGCTTGAAGCCTGGGAAATCATGAGCGGCGATGGTAAGAGTAGTGTTCTTGGAAATATTTCTTGCAGTCTTCTCAGCACGATGCTTGATCTGAAATGTTCCGAAACCGCGTAGATAAACATTCTGTTTGTCACACATGCAGTCCTTTACAGCCTCCATGAACGCTTCTACTGTCACTGCAACGTCCTTCTTTGGCACTCCAGTATTCTCTGAAATCTTGTTAATAATGTCTGCTTTTGTCATTTTCTTTTTAATGTTAAATTCAAATTGAGTGCAAAGGTACAACTTTTTCTTCGTTTACAAAAATTTTTCTATTTATTTTTTTCTAAAACATTAAAAATCTTGTTGTTTTGAACTCTCGCAGGTTGGAGTGCGGGCAGATAGAATTTCACGTTTCACTATGAATTGCACCTATCCTGCACACATATATAAATATGATAATTATCGAAAATACGCAAATCAGGTCGTTTTCCTTAATAAAGCTAACAGAGACGTTTTCCCTACCGTAACGAGAAAAAATTCAGCCGTGAAGCCCCGATTTTAACATTTGAAATCCACGAAAAAAAATCCGTGAGCAAATATTAAAATCTCGCAGATTTCGGCTCGTTTTATAACTGTCTGAATTTGAAATAGTTAAAGATTTTACTTTGACACAGTGGAATTTTTACGTAGCAAAAGCATAGATATTGCATCACGAAAGCAATGCTTTCACAAGGTAAAAACCAAGTAATCATCCTTCAATACCCAAGTATTTGCATTGCAAAACCACTGCTTTCGCAAGTTTAAAGAAAAATCTCACTGTTTTTACCTCATTATTTTACGTTAGCAGCCGTTTGCCTCTTTCTGGTTCGGGAAAAAGTTCCGACAAAATTTCTTCCCGAATTTAACTTCTGTAAAAAAATGTAAAGGCAAAGACACATTAACGAATGAAGGTAAATCAACTTCCTTACCATAGAGAACAGATAGCCTGAGGATACCCGTGAGAACTTTTTCGATGAAAAATGAAGATAAATCAATTTCGGTGTTAAATATGTATAATTTTCTCATTTATTGGGGATAATGTCGAAAAAAAACTTTACCTTTGCAAAAAGTTTTATGGTATATAGTTTGCTACATTTTTTTTCAGAATAGTATAAGATTAAGTAATAAGAAAATGAAAAGACAATTCAAACGTTTGTTTCTGGGAGCCATGACGGTCGTTTCGTTCCCATCGTTGACGATGGCACAGACGTTAGACCTCAACCTGCAGAAGGCAATAGAGATTGCCATCGCTGAAAATCCTACGATAAAGATAGCAGACAAGGAAATTCAGCTGAAAGAGATAGCAGACAAGGAGGCTTGGCAGTCTCTGCTCCCTACGGTAACAGGACAGCTCGCATTGCAACACAGTATTCAGGTGGCGGCAATCAAGACTGCCATGGGAGAATTCAAGATGGGTGCAGACGGTACTACGACAGCATCTGCAGGTCTCACGATGACCATTCCTATCTATGCTCCGGCAGTGTATCAGAACATGAAACTGACAAAGGAGGACATCGCACTCACACAGGAGCAGGCACGCTCTTCCCGCCTCGACTTGATAAATCAGGTGACAAAGGCTTACTATGCCACCTTGCTTTCCAAGGACAGCCGTGACGTAATACAGCGCAGTTACGACGTGGCAAAGCAGAACTATGACGTGGTAGAGAAGAAATACCAGGTAGGAAAGGTGAGCGAGTATGACAAGATTTCTGCTGAGGTACAGATGAGGTCGATGAGCTCAAGCGTGGCAAGCGCACAGACAGGTCTTGACCTCGCACTGCTCAAACTCAAGGTACTCATGGGCATAAACACTGATTTCGACGTAGTTATTAATGATTCGCTCAAGGCCTACGAAGGCATAATCACCCTCGCCAATGCAGAAGCCAGCGAGGGAGAATTGGAAAACAACTCTTCCCTCCGTCAGTTGGACATGAACATGAACCTGCTCAAACGCTCGGAGAAAATCCTGCGCACCAACTTCCTCCCTACGGTAGGAATGCAGCTTTCTGGTACTTACCAGTCATATTCCAATGACGACTGGAATATCTTCGGATATAAATACTCTCCAAGTTCTACCCTCGCCTTTTCAGTGAACATTCCTATCTTCACTGCAAGCAACTGGACAAAACTTAAGAGCAACAAGGTGAAGATGGAACAGTTGGCAGACACCCGCACCAACACCTCCCGCCAGCTCTCAATGGCTGCGCAGAGCTACCGCAAGAACATGCTCACTACCATCACGAAACTGGAGTCGGACCGTCAGGCTGTCATGCAGGCAGACAAGGCTGTCAGCATTTCATCCAAGCGTTATGATGTAGGTAAAGGTACCATCTTGGAACTGAACCAGAGCGAAACGGCTCTCACTCAGGCGGAACTGACTTACCATCAAGGCATCTACGACTATCTCGTCAACAAGGCTGACCTTGACTATACGCTTGGTAGAGAGTAAGTGAGCGTCTTTGGTCGTTTAGTCGTAATGCATGTTTTCACTTTTCGTTTACCGGGTTCGTATGCTTTGCACCTCGACAGACACTCCATTAATGAAGCATTATCAACCGCAATCACAAATACAGGCATTTCGTCAAAACAACTAAACAACAAAATATCAAAACATCTGAACAACAAAACAACATATCTAAAAAACAAATGAGAAAATATATCCTTCCCCTATTTGCATGCGCCTTACTCGCATCATGTGGTAACAACAAGAAAGAAGAGGTAGTAGCAGACGTACTGCCAGAAGTGAAAATCGCTACCGTAACAAGCGAGAACATTGCTCAGACAGAGGTATATTCTGCCACTGTGGAGAGTGACGTGAAAAACAACATCTCGCCAAACACTCCCTACCGCATAGAGAAAATCCTCGTCGATGTGGGCGACCAGGTACGCAAGGGACAGCTTCTCGTACAGCTTGACGCCTCAAACCTGCATCAACTGAAACTACAGATAGAAAACCAGAAGATTGAGTTCAACCGCACAAGCGAACTCTACAACGTAGGAGGTGCGAGCAAGGCAGAATATGACAACGCCAAGATGCAGCTTGACCTCCTACAGACCCAGTACAAGCAAATGTCGCAGAACACTCAGCTCTATGCCCCTATCAGCGGCGTGGTGACTGCACGCAACTACGACAACGGTGACATGTACTCTTCTGCCAACCCTATCCTCACTATCGAGCAGACAAACCCCGTGAAGATAATGGTGAACATCTCTGAGATTCACTACAAGGACGTGAAGAGGGGACAGAAGGTGAACATCGAACTTGACTCCTATCCCGGCGAGCAATTCACGGGTACCGTTACCATCATCAACCCAAGCATCGACATTTCCACCCACACATTCCTTACAGAGGTGACCATCAGCAACCCTCATCAGAAAGTGCGTCCTGGTATGTTTGCACGTGCTACAATCAACTTTGGAAGCGAAAATCATGTCCTCGTACCTGACGAGGCTCTCGTAAAGCAGATTGGAGCAGGAGACCGCTACGTCTATGTCTATGACGAACAGGCTCAGACAGTCTCTTACAACAAGGTGGAGCTCGGCAAGCATCTCGGCAAGAAATATGAGATAATCTCAGGTGTGAATAATGGTGACAAGGTGGTCATCGCAGGACACACGCGCCTTGCCGACGGTAAAAAGGTCAAGGTCGTAAAATAAGCTGGATAAGGATTTCATCACGATTTCACGTCAATACAAAACAAGGATAATTATCTATGACTCTATATGAAGGTGCGGTCAAAAGACCGATTATGACAAGCCTGTGCTTTGCGGCTGTCATCATTTTCGGTATCTTCTCCCTGGTAAAACTCCCTATTGACCTTTACCCGGACATTGATACCAACACGATTATGGTAATGACGTACTACAACGGTGCGTCTGCCGAAGACATCGAGAAGAATGTCACACGCCCGTTGGAGAACACTCTCAACTCTGTAGAACACCTGAAGCACGTCACGAGTAATTCCCGTGAGAATGTATCGGTCATCACGCTGCAGTTTGAATACGGCTACGACATTGACGTGCTGACTAACAACGTGAGAGACAAACTCGACATGGTGTCGAGCAGCCTGCCTGACGAGGTGCAGACTCCTATCCTGTTCAAATTCTCCACGGACATGATTCCTATCATGCTTCTCTCCGTAGAGGCGCAGGAATCACAAAAGGCTCTCTACAAGATACTTGACGAAGTGGTGGCTAACCCTCTTGCCCGTATCGACGGTGTGGGAACGGTAAGTATCTCCGGAGCTCCTGAGCGAGAAATCAACGTCTATATGGACCCGCAGAAGATGCAGGCTTACGGACTTTCTCCACAGCAGGTCAGCTCTGCAATAAGTGCAGAGAACAGGAATACCACCAATGGTACGATAGACGTGGGCACGCAGACCTACACGGTCCGCGTGGAAGGCGAGTTCAACGACCCGAAGGAAATGGAGAACGTCATCGTAGGTTCGCACAACGGAGTCAACGTAAAGCTCAAGGACGTGGCACGCATCGTGGATGACGTGCAGGAAAGGTCGCAGAAGGCTTTCACCAATGGTACCCAGGGTGCGGTAATCGTCGTACAGAAGCAGTCGGGAGCCAACTCCGTTGCAATCTCTGACGCCGTGATGAAAAAACTGCCTGACTTGCAGAAAAACCTTCCTTCCGACGTAAAGCTCGGCATCATCGTCAATACTTCGGACAACATCCTCAACACCATCGGTTCGCTCGAAGAGACCATTGCCTATGCCATGCTCTTCGTGGCTCTCGTAGTGTTCATCTTCCTCGGCAGATGGAGAGCGACGATGATTATCGTCATCACCATCCCTATGTCGCTCATAGCTTCGTTCATCTATCTGTTCGCTACGGGCGGTTCGCTCAACATGATTTCCCTGTCGTGTCTCTCCATCGCTATCGGTAACGTCGTCGATGACGCAATCGTGGTACTTGAGAACGTAACCACGCACATTGAGAAAGGCAGTTCGCCGAAGCAGGCTGCAGTTCACGCTACGCAGGAGGTGGCAATCTCCGTAATTGCATCCACGCTGACCATGATTGCCGTATTCTTCCCGCTCACTATGGTGACGGGTATGGCTGGTGTGCTCTTCGAACAGCTTGGATGGATGATGTGTATCATCATGACCATCTCCACCATTTCCGCCCTTTCGTTCACGCCTATGCTCTGCTCGCAGATGCTGAAGCTGAAGAAGCGCCAGAGTGGATTCTTCACGTTGATATACACTCCCGTAAGCAGTGCCCTCAACAAGCTCGACGACTGGTACGAGAAACGCATCAACTGGGCTGTGCGTCACCGCAAGACCATCATCACCGGTTGTATCGTCTTCTTCTGCGTCTCAATAGGAATAGCAGGAATGGGCGGCATCAAGTCTGAGTTCTTCCCAAGCAATGACTCCGGTCGTGTAGGTATCTCCATTCAGTTGCCTGTGGGCACACGTGTAGAAATATCTGAAGACCTCGCCAAGCATCTCGTAAAGAAATGGCAGGACCGTTACGGCAAGGATATGCAGTCGTGCAACTTCACCGTAGGTCAGGCTGGTGACAACAACACCTTTGCCTCTCTCTCGGACAATGGTTCCCACATCATCTCCTTTAATATAATGATGGTACCTTCCGACCAGCGCGAAAAGGGACTTGCCACCATCTGTGACGAGATGCGTGCAGACCTCAAGGCAATACCTGAAATCGCTAAATACAACGTCATGCTCGGAGGACAGCAGGGTGCCGCAATGGGCGGACAGGCTACGGCAACGTTTGAGATTTACGGCTACGACTTGAATGCAACCCGTGACATTGCAGAAAACCTTGCAGGACAGCTCAGAGACAATCAGATGGTGACACAGACCATCATCTCACGCAGTGATTACCAACCGGAAATAGTAGTCAACTTCGACCGTGAGAAACTGGCTCAGCAGGGACTCGGACTTTCCACCGCAGCGACTTACGTCCGCAACATCATCAACGGTTCACAGATGTCTTATTTCCGTGAGGACGGTAACGAGTACGACATCAAGGTGCGCTATGAACCTGACGCACGTATCTCCATCGAAGACATTGAGAATATGGTAATCCCTAACGGCATGGGTCAGAATATCCGCATACGTGACATCGGCACCGTGGAGGAAAGTGCCATTCCGCCTACCATCGAGCGTAAGGACCGCCAGAGATATGTCACCGTAAGCGCAGTTCTTGCAGACGGATACGCTCTCTCTGAGGGAGTGGAACTGGGACGTTCCATATATGAGAAAATGGATATTCCCACCGGCATCAACATTCAGGTGGCCGGTTCATACGAAGACCAGCAGGACTCTAACCGTGACCTCGGAACGCTCGGTATTCTCATCATTATCCTCGTGTTTATCGTAATGGCTGCACAGTTTGAGTCACTCACCTATCCGTTCATCATCATGATTTCAGTACCTTTTGCCATCTCCGGTATTCTCCTCGCTCTTGTAGTGACAGGTACAAATCTGAACATCATGTCAATGCTCGGAGCTATCATGCTTATAGGTATCGTAGTGAAGAACGGTATCGTGCTCATCGACTACACCAACCTCATGCGTGAACGTGGCAACAGCCTCATACGTTCTGCAGTACTCGCAGCACGCTCCCGTCTCCGTCCTATCCTCATGACGACGATGACTACCATCCTCGGTATGCTCCCTATGGCTGTAAGCCAGGGCGTGGGTTCTGAGATGTGGCGTCCGCTCGGCGTCAGTGTCATCGGAGGTCTGCTTGTCAGTACGGTGCTCACGCTGATTTATGTCCCCTCCATGTTCTGTATCTTCGGAAGCATAGGCATCAAGCGACAGAGAAAGGCTCTCAAGGAAAAGCGTGAACTCGACTTGTACTGGGAGGAGACAAAGGCTGAACGTGAATCTACCTCTCGCAAGACTATCAGCAAGAAAGACAATCGGAAAAAGTAATATATGTCGTCTTGTCGTTTAATTGTTTGGTTATTTTTGTCATTTGCCTCTCCCCTATGGAGTCAAATACCGTCAACCAAACAACTAAACGACAAGACGATAAAACAACAAAACCAAAGACAATGAAAACTGTATTCATATCATACGACCAAGCTCACCACGACGGAGTGATAGAAGCCCTCTCCTCTTCCATGTGCCGCGGATATACTATCCTGTCATCTGTAGGAGGCAAAGGCTCAAACACTGGAGAACCACACCTCGGCACGCACGCCTGGCCATCAATGAACGAGGCCGTGCTGACTATATGTGACGACCACAAGGTGCAGCCTCTCCTCACCCGTCTGAAGAAACTCGACGAAGAAAATCCTCTCCTCGGTCTGAGAGCCTTCGTCTGGAATGTCGAAGAAACGATTTAATATTGTGGTTTAGTGGTTTAGTGGTTTTGTTGATTTGTTGAGTGTGAAGCAAATAATGTAAACTGTCAACAAGACAAACAACAAAACAACTAAACCACCAAACAAGAAAACAACGAAACAACAAAACAACCCATGAAACAACTACTGACTACACTATTGATTACCCTGACGGTAATCTCACTGCAAGCAAAGAAAAAAGTACAAGTTGCTGACCTTTGGCCTGACGGAACACCCATTCCTGAATGGTTCAAAGTAACAAAGCCCGTCGATTTGCAATCACTCGGCAAGCAATACCGACTGACGGACTACCGTATCTTCGCAGATGGAAGAATACACACGAATGAGATACAAGACCTCATTGACGAAGCTGCAAAGAATGGAGGTGGTGTCATCGTCGTACCAGAAGGCACTTACATGACAGGAGGACTCCATTTCAGACAGGGCACACACCTCTATCTCGCCAAGGGAGCGACACTCATGGGCTCTGACTTTATAGGAGATTATCCTCTCGGAAAGACACGCATTGAGGGAGAGACCTGCACATATTTCGGTGCGCTTATCAACGCTGACGGGCTTGACGGTTTCACCATTTCAGGAGAAGGAACCATAGACGGCAACGGACTGAGATACCATCAGCAGTTCTGGCTGCGCAGGAAATGGAACAGACAGTGCACCAACAAAGATGAGCAACGTCCGCGACTCGTCTATATCTCCAACTGCAAAAACGTGCAGATAGAAGGCGTAAACCTGCAGAACTCCGCCTTTTGGACTAACCACGTATATAACTCGGAGAACGTGAAGTTTGTCGGTTGCCATATTTACAGTCTCGGAAAGCCAAACGACTCAAAAGGTCCTTCTACTGATGCCATAGACCTTGACGTAGTAAAGAATGTGCTTATCAAGAACTGCTATATGTCCGTGAACGATGATGCTGTAGCCATAAAGGGCGGTAAGGGACCATACGCCGATGCTTTCATGACGCAATATCCGGGAATTAAGATACCGGAGGAAAACATCGGAAACGGAGAAAACCGCAACATCATCATAGAAGACTGTGAGTATGGTTTCTGTCATGGATGCCTTACGCTCGGTTCTGAGTCTGTGTATAACCACAATATCATCCTGAGAAGAATAACAATCTCATCACAAGCCAACAATCTTCTCTGGCTCAAGATGCGCCCTGACACACCGCAGAGATACGAATATGTCACGGTGGAGGACATAAAAGGACCGGTCAAGAATTTCATCCTCGTTGCACCATGGACACAATTCTATGACCTGAAGGGAAGAAAAGACTCTCCCCTCTCCTATTCTGACCATATCGTCATGCGCAACTGCGAATGCGAGTGCAACACATTCTTCAACGTAAAGGCGCAGGAGGACGTTTACCGCCTGTCCAACTTCACGTTTGAAAACATAAAAGTGAAAGCAGCCAACATCGACTTCACACCCGAAATAGTCCAGAATTTCAAGCATTCCAACATTATTTTGAGTAAAGAGTAAGGTTACTATTTTCTGGTTTGTTGGTTGTTGGTTTCTGGTTAGGATAGAAGGAATATCTTGAGGAACCCTCCATCAGCTTTTGCATTTCTAACCAAAAACCTACAACCAACAACCCACAACCTCTATCTTCCGGTTAATTTCCGTTAATCAATACTATAAAAAATTATCAGGCGACCGAATGATTTGTTTTCTTGGAAAGAATGGCCTATCTTTGCACTGACATAAAACAATATTCTCAAAAAACTAAGATCGCCATGATGAAAAAGATTGCAATTCCAACAAGAGACAATATGGTAGATGACCAATTCGGCCATTGTGACCATTATTCAGTATTCACCGTCGATGACAACAGACACATTGTTTCGTCGGAATGTATGGTTTCCCCAAAAGGATGCGGATGTAAGACGGACATAATATCTGAAATGCAGAAGAACGGCATCAGCATCCTGCTTGCAGGAAACATGGGTATAAGTGTTTTCGAAAAACTTGCCAAGAACGGCATCAGCGTAATAAGGGGATGCTACGGATGTATTCTTGACGTGCTCTACGCTTATATGAACGGTAAACTTGTCGATTCCGCCGACTCATGCAAACATCACGAGAAACACAATGACACCCCAATATTGCTCATTCCTTTTGTATAGGGTGACGGGGTTTGTATTTTTTAAGGTCTTGAGGCTGTACGGAAATTACAGACACCAATTACGTTACAAACGCCAATTACGTTAGAAACACCAACCGGAGACAATTCATGGTTGGTGTTTTTTTGTCTCCAAGCATCATTTTCGGCAATCGTAATATGACAAATTGATAAAAAACATTACTTATTTCAAGAATATTGCTACATTTTTTCCTTTTTTCGATAAAAAATAACTAACTTTGCACTTACAAAACAAAGTATCTGGTCATAGGTCTTGGTCATAGGTTTTTGGTCGGGTTAGCTTTGGCTCTCAAAAACCTCCATCAGCTTAGCTTCATAACACGAAACCGACAACCCAAGACCGACTGCCAGATAATAAAAAAAAGACAACCAAACGACAAACATGAAGGTTTCGATAGTAAAATATAACGCTGGCAACATTTTCTCTGTCATCAATGCCATAAAACGACTCGGGATTGACCCCATCTGGACTGACGATGCCGAGACTTTGGCTTCATCAGACTGCGTCATCTTCCCAGGACAAGGAGAAGCACGCAATGCAATGGACTATCTCAAGTCGCATAATCTCGACAGACTCATTGCGCAACTGAAACAGCCTGTCCTTGGTATCTGCATCGGACAACAGTTGCTCTGCAAACACTCTGAAGAAGGCGACACTGACTGTATTGGAATATTCCCCATCAGCGTAAAGAGGTTTCAGCCCCAAAGGCATGAACAGAAAGTACCTGCAATGGGATGGAATGCTATCAGAGACCTGAAATCACCACTCTTCAAGGGACTTACCAAAAGAGACTATGTCTATTTCGTACACTCTTACTATTGCGAGATGTGTGATTTCACTACAGCCACGGCTGACTATATCCTTCCTTACAGTGCCGCACTGCACAAGGACAATTATTACGCCACACAGTTCCACCCGGAGAAAAGTGGTGTTGTCGGACATAAAATATTGGAAAACTTCATTGACATCACATCCCGAAAATGATAGAACTAATCCCTGCCATCGACCTTATTGAAGGAAAATGCGTACGCCTTACCAAAGGCGATTATGACAGCAAAAAGATATACAACGATGATCCCGTGTCACAAGCTAAGGAATTTGAGTCGCTGGGATTCAAAAGACTTCACATCGTAGATCTCGACGGAGCAAAGAGTCACCATATCGTCAACGACAAAGTGCTGAGCGCAGTGACAGCCTCCACCAACCTCATCGTTGATTTTGGAGGCGGGATAAAGACAGAGGAAGACATCAGGAAGGCATTTGACGCAGGAGCAAGCATGGTAACAGTAGGCTCCATTGCAGTAACAAAGCCGGAACTCTTTCTGTCATGGCTCGACACATTCGGAGCAGAACGCATCATCCTCGGTGCTGATGTCCGGAACGGCATGGTCTCCATCAACGGATGGAAAGAGGATTCTTCCCAACACCTCCTGCCCTTCCTCAAGACATATATGGAGCACGGCGTGAAGAATGTGCTCTGCACGGAGATTTCAAAGGACGGAACTCTCGCTGGTCCTGCCATCGAACTATATCAGAGTCTAATGAAAGCCTATCCTGAAATGCACCTCATTGCCTCTGGAGGAGTATCATCAAATGATGATATACTCGCTCTTGAAAAAGCAAATATCCCCGCTGTAGTATTCGGAAAAGCATATTACGAAGGGAAGATTGATGTCAACAAATTATTAAAAGGATAAACAAGCTGTATGTTGTTAGGAATTTTGTTGTTTGGTTGAGTGTTACTCAAATAAGGAGAACTACCAACAAAACACAAAATAACCAAACAACAAAACAACGAAACAACAAAACGACAAAACAACAAATCACCCCATCCCCTATGCTCGCAAAACGCATTATACCATGCCTTGACGTGAAGAATGGAGAAACCGTCAAAGGTACCAACTTCGTAAACCTCCGGTCTGCAGGCGACCCCGTAGAGCTGGGAAGGGCATACAGCGAGGCAGGAGCAGACGAATTAGTCTATCTCGACATCACCGCTTCTCATGAAGGACGAAAGACCTTTACCGACATGGTGACAAGAGTGGCTCAGGAAATAAACATCCCGTTCACCGTCGGTGGAGGAATAAATGCCATAGAGGATGTGGACAGAATGCTTGGAGCCGGAGCAGATAAGGTGAGCGTCAACAGTGCCGCACTGAGGAGACCCGAGTTTATCGACGAGATAGCGAAGAAATTTGGATCTCAGGTTTGTGTCTGTGCCATCGATGCAAGAAACGACGAGGACGGATGGCATTGTTATCTCAACGGTGGAAGAATACGTGTCGAACGCAACCTCTTCGACTGGGCAAAAGAAGTGGCAGACAGAGGAGCGGGAGAGATTCTCTTCACTTCCATGAATCATGACGGAGTAAAACAGGGATTTGCCAATGAGGCTCTCGCCAAACTGGCTGAAATGCTTCCCATCCCAATCATCGCAAGCGGAGGAGCCGGCAAGAAAGAACACTTCCGTGATGCTTTCGTGCTCGGAAAGGCAGATGCTGCACTCGCTGCCAGCGTGTTCCATTTCGGAGAAATACCAATCCCCGAACTGAAGGAATATCTGAGAAAAGAGAATATTAACGTAAGAATATAACAAAAAATATTGGCTGTGGATTACCTTGAAGCAAAACCACAAGCCGACACCCTGCTTATGAAAATAGATTTTAAGAAATGCAACGGACTCGTTCCTGCTATTATACAAGATGCTGAGACAAAGAATGTTCTCATGCTCGGATATATGAACGAAGAGTCACTTGCCAAGACATTAGAGACAAAGAAAGTGACATTCTGGAGTCGCTCACGCAATACGCTCTGGACAAAAGGAGAGACAAGCGGAAATTTCCTCGACCTCGTGGACATTAAAGTGGATTGCGACAACGACACTCTACTCCTCAAAGTACATCCTCACGGACCTACCTGCCATACAGGAACTGACACCTGTTGGGGAGAAGAGAACAAATGATAGAAAGGGTATTGTTTAGTCGTTCTGTTGATTATTGGTTTTGTTGACAGTTTTCCTCAAAAGCGAAACAAACAACTAAATAACGAAACAACTAAACAACAAGACAACAAAAATTACCAAACAAAATACAATATGGAAGAAAAGAATCCACTCCTGTTCCTCAGCGAACTGCAAGATTTCATCGAAAAGCGTCATCAGGAAATGCCTGAAGGCTCATATACTACAAGCCTTTTCAAAGACGGCATCAACCGTATGTCACAAAAAGTAGGCGAAGAAGC
>CALZJQ010000075.1 GCA_945787895.1 uncultured Prevotella sp.
TGGTTGTGGGTTGTAGGTTTTTGGTTGTGGGTTTAGTTACCATTGCCTCATGCGTGAGTCTCCATTGGAAAGACATTATCAACCAAAAACCAACAACCAAAAACCAACAACCCAAAACAAATCAATCATTACTCATATCTGCTACCATCTTGCGATACAAAGCATAGACATGACTGCGTGAGACATATCCGATAAGATGGTTATCATCGTCCATTACAGGGAGCTGATGAGCATGATGTTCCGCAAAAGCCTTCATCACATCTTCCATCGGGTCACCCATTCTTAGTCTTGCTGGAGGGTCGGTCATCAACTGATATACTCGGAAATGGTGATATAGTTCCGTCCGGAATACGATATGCCTCAGTTTGTTCATATCTATTTCTCCGAGCAGGTTGCCTGCTCCGTCAAGGACAGGAAGCAGAGAGTTCTTACTCTTGCTCAACGAGTGAACGAGTTGCCCCAGTTCCATATCCTTATCCAGCCCTATATAAGATTTCTCTATTACGCTGTCAAGACTCATGAGCGTAAGCACAGCGCGGTCAGTATGATGTGTGATAAGTTTACCCTCACGTGCCAATCGCATACCATATATGCTATGTGGTTCAAAAACAAGTATTGTAAGATATGCGCTGACAGAGACTATCATGAGAGGCATGAAGAGGTCATAACCTGCCGTCAGTTCTGCTATGAGGAATATTCCCGTCAGCGGTGCGTGCATCACTCCCGACATTACTCCTGCCATACCGAGCAAAGCAGCATTCTTCTCTGGTAGATAGACACCAATATCATAAATATTCCATAGTCGGGCAAAGAAAAAGCCGGCAAAGGCACCGATGAACAATGATGGTGCGAAAGTACCTCCACATCCTCCTCCTCCATTTGTCGAAGCCGTGGCAAACGCCTTTGTCAGTACGACCATTCCTACATATCCAATAAGCAGTTTCTCGTTACCATAGAACAGCGAACCGTTCATTATAGCATCCCAGTCATCCTGAGATCTTCCTCCAAGCAGGATGTTAATATCTCTATAACCTTCACCATAAAGCGAGGGGAAAAGGAATATCAGCGTACTAAGCATTATTCCCCCAAGGGCGAGACGGGCATATTGATGGTTTTTCAGTTTTCCAAATATCCCCTCTATTGTTGTCATCATGCGGATAAAATAGAGCGATACAAGTCCGCAGAAGATACCAAGAAGAATATTTGACGGCACACGCTCCACAAGCCAGGGATTGTCGAGAGTAAAAGTAAAGAGCTTTGAGTCGCCCATGAAGACATAAGCGAAGCAGGTGGCAGTGACAGAAGCGATGAGTATGGGCGATATACTCATCATCGTGAGGTCAATCATGAGAACCTCAATGGTAAAGACGAGACCTGCGATAGGAGCCTTAAAGATACCAGCTATTGCTGCTGCCGCACCGCATCCTACGAGCAACATCAGCGTCCGGTTGTTCAGACGAAATAGCTGCCCGAGATTACTTGCTATGCTTGAACCTGTCAGCACGATAGGAGCCTCTGCACCTACCGACCCACCAAACCCGATAGTAATGGCAGAAGCGAATACCGATGACCAGCAGTTGTGGGCACTCAGTCGGCTCTGCTTGGTGCTGATAGCATAGAGAATGCGCGTGATACCATGCGAGATATTGTCCCTTACGACATACCTGACGAAAAGCGACGTCAGCCATATTCCTACAATGGGGAAGACGAGATAGAGCCAGTTGAACGAACTTACGTCAAACTCCGAAGTCAGCAAATGCTGGATAAGATGAATGGAAGAATGAAGAATATAGGCAGCGATTGCAGCAAACATACCCACAAAGAAAGCAAGAACAAGAGTAAACTTCCTGTCCGAGATATTCTTCAACCGCCATTCTATTATCCTATCTAAATTCATTTCTTACTTTCTTATTATCTTCACCTCACCATCGGGAGCAAGCTTTATGATACTCGAAGGCGTATGCGGCTCATGCTCATTGCGACGTGAAGTGCATACATAATCTACAGCCTGCAGTATCTCAGGTGTAATATCACGATAGTTCTGCGCAGCGGGTTCACCGCTTATATTCGCACTTGTAGAGACAACAGGCTTCTGCATACGATAACACAATTCCTTAGAGAACTCTTCCTGCGTTATTCTCAGGGCTACACTTCCATCCTCAGCCACAAGTCCTTGTGCAAGTCCCTGTGCGCCATCGAGAATAATCGTCGTCGGTTTTGTAGCAAGACTGAACAAATCCCAAGCCACGTCAGGCACATTCCTTATATATCGTGAGATACGTGCATCGGAATCAATGAGGCATATCATTGCCTTGGAATCTTCTCTGCGCTTTATCTCATACACTCTCTTCACAGCCTCAGAATTTGTTGCATCGCAACCTATTCCCCATACAGTATCAGTAGGATAGAGTATTACGCCTCCAGCCTTCATCACTCTTACTGCTTCTTTAATATCCTTTTCGTATTTTGACATTTTGTTTTGTTGTTTGGTTGTTTGGTTGTTTTGTTGTTTGGTTGTTTTGTTGTTTGGTTGTTTTGTTGTTTAGTTGTTTGCATTCGACTCATTTGCGCCACAGCCAACCAAACAACTAAACAACAAAACAACAAAACAACAAAAAAAATCACGTATTCAATTTCTCCAACAGCCAGCCTTCGTCATGTTTCCTGAAAGTCATCTCTGTCTCAAGACCATTGGCTATGCCTCTTATTACAAAGATACGGACATTAGAACGCTTGTAAGGCTTATCGCCATAATGGATGTTATATATCACTCCTGAGGGCATCCAAGGCACAAAAGCATTCCACTGTTCAGGCATCAGTTCACCATTCATACGTGAGAAATCATCATCGGGGTCAGGACCTGAGAAACTGACACGTTCTGCAAGTGAGTTGATTTGCATCAAAGAGTCTGTAGAGAAAGCATCGTAGAACGTCAGGAAATGTGCGTCTTCATGCTCAGAAAGAGACATAAGAGTAATTCCCTGCATCTTCCAAAGCCCATCGACACGACAGAACTTCCATCGTTTCACATTATTATCCTCAAACGAAATCTTTTCCACATAGACATTAGCCACGGCAGTATCCTTGACAATATCCAACTGTCTGGCATTGTTGAATATCAAAGTATAATAACCTTGTCGCATAAAGAAATGCTCTGTCCGCCATTTTTTTCGTTCAACGGATGTCTTCTTGCCGTATGCACTCACTGGCACGGGGAAATCCGTCCGTTCACGTTGCAGATTTTTGTTTGCAGCATAATTGAAAAAGAAATCATCAAACAACTCGTCAGCTGCCTTAGGCATCGGCTGCTCTGAAATGATTGTTTCCAAGGAATCTGTCTCCATCGTGTCTGCTACGATGGAATCTGTAAAGACAGTGTCACTGGATGTCTGCTTCTTGTCGGTGCAACCCATGCTCGTCACCATCATCATTACCATCGCAATAAATGCGAAAAATACGGTTCTTCTCATTGAAAGATGTTCGGTTGTTCGGTTGTTCGGTTGTTCGGTTGTTTTGTTGTTGAGTTGTTTTGTTGTTTAGTTGTTTGCATTCGACTCATTTGCGTCACAGCCAACAAAACAACAAAACAACTAAACAACAAAACAACTATACTCCTCATTTTTCTGCAAAAGTACAACTATTTTTTCAATTTATTCCTTAATTTCCAAAGAAAATTGTAATTTTGCAGTCAAATATCGAAATGAATCAATTATGCTCACAGAAAAAATAGAAGCACTTCTGAAAGAAGTGAATGCACTGACAGCCTCCAATGCTGAGGAAATAGAGGCTCTCCGACTGAAATATCTTAGTAAAAAAGGTGAGATAAACTGCCTTATGGCGGATTTCCGCAATGTCCCTGCAGAGGAAAAGAAAGAGGTAGGAATAAAAATCAACCAGCTCAAGCAGGCTGCTCTCGACAAGATCAACGGTCTGAAGGAAGCTGTCGCCACTCTTGACACTATCTCTGACGACATAGACCTCACGCGTACTCCTTATCCAATAAACCTCGGAACACGCCATCCGCTTTCCATTGTCCGCAACGAGATAGTGGAGATATTCCAGCGCATGGGCTTCACTCTCGCCGATGGTCCAGAGGTAGAGGACGACCTTCATGTCTTCACAAAGATGAACTTTGCAGCCGACCACCCTGCACGTGATATGCAGGACACCTTCTTCGTAGAGCAAAGTCCCCTCAACGACGTGACCAAGAACATCATCCTCCGTTCGCATACATCAAGCGTGCAGGCTCGTGTTATGGAGCAGGGACAACCTCCTATCCGCGTGATATGCCCAGGACGCGTGTTCCGCAACGAAGCCATCACGGCGCGCGCCCACTGCTTCTTCCATCAGATAGAGGGACTCTACATCGATAAGGGAGTGTCATTCACTGACCTCAAGCAGGTAATGCTCACCTTTGCGCAAGAAATGTTCGGACCCGACACACAGATACGTCTGCGTCCAAGCTATTTCCCCTTCACCGAACCATCAGCAGAAATGGACATCTCCTGCCATATCTGCGGAGGCAAAGGATGCGGTTTCTGCAAGCATACAGGATGGGTAGAGATACTGGGATGCGGCATGGTAGATCCCAACGTCCTCGAACTCTGCGGCATCGACTCCAAGGTATATTCTGGCTATGCCTTCGGTCTCGGAGTGGAACGTATCACAAACCTCAAGTACCACGTATCAGACCTCCGTATGTTCTCCGAGAACGACACCCGTTTCCTACAGCAATTCGAGGCAGCAAACTAAGAGTCCTACGAGAGCGGGGTACGGTGACAAACGACAAGCATCAATGTCTTGACTCCCGCAAATGGCATCCTCACAGACTGATACCGTCAGTTGCATTTACCCATAACGAAAAAATTGCCAATGTCAATTTTGTCCTATAGGCAAAGCAACTCAACCTCTTTGTAACACATTACAAATCAATAGATTGCAAAAGCGTTGATATTACATTGCAAAAGCATAGCTTTTACCATGTAATATCAACGCTTTTACGTTGCAATATCTATGCTTTTGCAATGCAATATCAACGCTGTCAATTTTGTCCTATTCTCTCCCCTCACATTTCTTTCAAAAAAAAACATAAATCAACGACTCATGCCGTCCGCCAGAAAACGGCGGAACATCAGTTCGTAATAAGCTGCCTTTTTCTCAAGGGAAAGGGGATAGGCACGTGACGATGACGGGAGACGGTAGAGGAAAAGGGGCTTTGGGAATGATTCCTGCATAGGGATAGGGACACACTCTCCCGTCCTCGGCATTTCGGGAACGGAGAGCATGGCACAGAGAGTTGCCGTAGCCTTCTCTCCCGTCGTCACTATGACACGGCAGTCGGGGATGCTTCGGAGCATTGCCACTACGTCCGTAGGCTCCACCACCTCCAGAAACTTGTCCGAAGCATTGTCCCTCAGACGGCGGACAGCAGTTGCCGTGTCATAGAATCCAATGCCCTTCCGCTCAAGAAAAGGGATTATCCTGTCAAGGCGGAAAGTCTTTCGGAGCTCATCCACGAAATAGTTTCTGTCACCAAAGAACACCTGTCCCTCTATTCTCCAATGGTCATTGGTGAAGTTCGGGTAGAAGAAATTACAGCACCAGCGTTTCCTCTGCGGTGGGAAACTGCCGAGGAACAGCACTTTGCAACCACTGGGAAGAAACGGTCTGAGGGGATGATACTCCACTCCGTCTCCCGACCTTGCGATATTATCCTTGTCAAGGTATCTGTCATCCATAAATAATCAAGTTTTCGGTTGTTGGTTTTCGGTTGTTGGTTTTCGGTTGAGTTACCATTACTTCTTGAGGAAGACTCCATTGGAAAAACATTACTAACCAACAACCAACGACCCACAACCTAAAACCAGGAACTACAAGTTAAACAATTTATATATCCAGAGCCACCATCTGCTCCATTTCCCGTTTCAGGTCTGACGGCTCTATTCTGTATAGTTTGGGGGTAATGCTGTTAGGATACCTGTTCCAGAACGGAGAAACGCTGCCATACCATTTTACGGATTTGATGCGGTAATGCCGTTTCAACAGTTTATTTATCTCAACGACCCTCGTAGAAGCAGCCTGTATGACGCATACCTGTCCGTCATTCATCTCAACGACCCCGATGTAATGCCTCTTTATTTCCATCTTTTTCTTTTCCCTCTCCTCCTGCCTCTGACGTGCCATCTCCGTGTCAGAGCCTACTTTATGGCTGACTGACATATTATAACCATAACGGTTGTTGAAGTCATTCATAATAGACAGGAACACATTGCCGTGGGACGACGTATCTTTTATCCCATTCGACATTATGTGATAATGTATCATCTCATGGAGAAGAGTATCTATAATCTCTGCTTCCTCCATGTCGTAGCGCGAACTTATTCGAATCAAGAAGTTGTAACTGACTGTTCTTCCTGCCGTCTTCTTTACCTTATAATATAGTCTGCCGAGGAAACTGCTGGCCTTGCTCAATTCTATAGGCACAGGTTTCAGTTTTCCTCCAAAACATTGCTTGTTGAGGAAATCGAATTTTTCGTTCAGAAACGGTATGTCTGGGCGCATATTTATTGTGTCTTATCAATGATGGATGTCTATCACCTGCAAGAAAAACTAACGGGAAAAACGTCCTTACCACTGCAAATCCTTGACAAAGTTACGCATTTTTCATGAAATTTGCATAATATCACCGACATATATTTTGACTAACCCGTAAAAAACGAAAAATAATCATTATCTTTGCAAAAGATTTCTACTTCAAACATCACCCTCCACTAACCATCTGGACAATGACACGCAAACTACTTACACTATTCCTTTTATCGCTATCCATCCCGCTGTACGCACAGAGAAAAATTGACCTGCAAGGCGTCTGGCAGTTTCAGATTGACCGTGACAACAACTTCACTGCCATGTCAGACTACAATGACAGCATACTTCTCCCAGGGTCAATGATTACTCGCGGAAAAGGAGACCCTCTCTGCGTAAAGACACAATGGACCGGTTCACTCTACGATTCCTCTTTTTTCTTCAATCCCTACATGGAGAAATATCGTGTAGAAGGAAAGATGAAGTTCCCGTTTTTTCTCACTCCTGAGACCCACTACACAGGGAACGCATGGTACAGAAAGACGGTAGCCATTCCCAAGAACTGGCGCAAACAGCATATTCTCCTGACACTGGAACGCCCTCATATCGAGACCACCGTATATGTCAACGGCAAGGAAATAGGGCATCAGATGGGGCTGTCGGCTCCACACGTCTATGACATCACCGAGGCTGTAGTGCCAGGCAACGAGAATACCATCGCCATAAAGGTATATAACGGCATAGAGAATGTCTGCGTAGGACAGGACTCCCACTCCGTCACCGACCAGACACAAGGCAACTGGAATGGCATCGCAGGCGACATTTTCCTTACATGTCGCCCCACGGGATATATCTCGCACGTGGATGTATTCCCCGACCTGAAAGCGAAAAAGGTGCGCATTGTGATAAAAGGCATGACGGGGAAAAGATGTAATCCAAAGTTTTGCATCGACGGAAAGGAACGCAAGGCTATAGCATGTGGCAACAACACATACGACATACACCTCGGTGAGGACATGAGGACATGGGACGAATACGACCCCTACGTATATCAACTCTCGGTAAAGAATGGTGATGATTCCTACAACACAGTATTCGGAATGAGGGAGATAACCGTCAGGGGAATGGACATAATGCTCAATGGCAGACCGATGTACGTTCGAGGCACATTAGACAATTGTTGCTTCCCAGAGACAGGTTACCCTCCTACCGACGTTGCTTCGTGGGAGAGGATTATCCGAAAGTGTAAGGAATACGGTCTGAATACTATGCGTTTCCACTCCTACTGCCCTCCTGAAGCGGCGTTTATTGCTGCCGACAGACTGGGATTCTATCTCCAGCCCGAGGGTCCTTCCTGGCCAAACCACGGTGTGAAGCTGAAAGCTGGGCAGTATATCGACACATATCTCATGGACGAGACAAAGCGCATGGTGGAGGCTTATGGCAACCATCCCTCGTTTGTCATGATGAGTGCTGGCAACGAGCCGGCAGGCAACTGGGTGGCGTGGTGCAACGAGTGGGTGGATTACTGGAAGAAGACTGACTCAAGGCGCATCTACTGCGGTGCCAACGTAGGCGGAGGATGGGCTTGGGACTCTGGTTCGCAGTATCATGTCAAGGGAGGAGCGCGCGGACTGGACTGGGACAAAAAGGCTCCGCAGTCGCAAGATGACTATTATCGTGACATTACCTTCCCCCGCAACTATAAGGGGGACGTGCCTAACAATTCCCCGATAATAAGCCATGAACAGGGACAGTGGTGCGCCTTTCCCGACCTGAAAGAGCGTTCGCAATACACAGGTGCCTACAAGGCGAAGAATTTCGACATCTTCGAAGACCTCCTCCGTGATAACGGCATGGCTATGCAGGCAGAGAAATTCCTTCATGCAAGCGGAAAACTGCAAGTATTGGCTTATAAATATGAGATGGAACGCAACTTCCGCACCAAGGACTACACTGGGTTCGTGCTCCTCGGACTCAATGACTACAGCGGTCAGGGAACGGCTCTTGTCGGACCTCTCAACGTTCACTGGAACGAGAAAGGTTACGTCACGGCTGAGCAATGGCGCGAATTCTGCTCGGAAGTAATACCTCTCGCACGATTCCCAAGGTTTACATATACCACTGCCGACACGCTGCGCATTCCCGTAGAGATATACAACGCATCGAAATCTGACCTCATCGGAGCTTACACATCTTATAATATAATAGATTCTCAGAGCGGGAAGCCTCTCTTCCATGGCACACTTGCAAGCGGCATGACAGACGTAAAGCGTGGCAAGAACAATGCTGTCGGCGAGATAGTAGAACCACTGCGCCACCTGTCCTCTCCCCAGAAACTGACCCTTGCCATCAATGTCACGACAGCGAGGGGCGAATGGAAGAACCATTGGGACTTCTGGGTATATCCCGACAGCGTGACAATGGCTGCGCCTACGGATATTTACATCGCTGACACCCTTGACGAGAAGGCGGTCAAAGTGCTGAAACAAGGAGGAAAAGTGTTGCTTACGGCTGCGGGAAAGGTGCGCTATGGCAATGACATAAAGCAGCATTACCTGCCCGTCTTCTGGAACACCTCATGGTTCAAGATGCGCCCTCCTCATGTCACGGGGGCGTATATCGACAAGCAGCACGCCATGTTCCGCCATTTCCCTACCGACGACTGGACTAACCTCAACTGGTGGGAACTGGTCAATCGTGCTCAGGTAATGAACCTCTCAGCCTTTCCCACTGACTATCAACCGCCCGTGCAGCCTATTGATACATGGCACGTAAGCCGTAAATGCGGCATGATTATCGAAGCTAACGTATTGTCCGGAAAACTTCTCATGACGACTATCGACATAGAGAATGCTCTCGACCGCCGCATCGTAGCACGACAATTGCGCAAGTCTATCCTTGAATATATGGCAAGCGAAGAGTTCAAGCCAAGTCTATCCCTTGACATACAGGTCATCCGTGACCTCTATGAGAAAGAAGCAAAAGCCGTGGATATGTTTACAAAAGACTCTCCCGATGAGTTGAAACCGAAGATTTAACCCTCTGGTTGTTGGTTTTTGGTTAATAATGCTTGGCTAATGGAAGAGTCCTCAGGAGTTAAGACTAAGCTAACCATACAACAAAACAACCATACAACAAAACAACCAAACAACAAAAACAACGATGCTCCGTTACAGAATCAATGATGACATGACCCCGTGGAGCGAGGAACGGATGGAGGAAATACTGTCACTCGTAAGTCTGCAGCGCAGGGAGAAAGCCCTGAAACTCCGCCACAAGTCCGGCAGACAACAGTCGTTGATGGCATACAGACTGTTGCAGGAACTGCTGGAGGAAGTATATGGAATAACAGAGCCTCCCGTTTTCCGACTGCTGGAAAACGGGAAACCTGTCATATTCGGGCATGAGGACATTCATTTCAATATGTCCCACTGCCGCAACGGTGTAGCCTGCGCCGTGAGCGACCGCCCAATAGGCATTGATATAGAAAGCATTCCGCAGGAGATAAAGAAAGGACTTGCAGAATACGTGTTCAATGATTACGAACTGCAAATGCTGAAAGCCTCCCCCTCGCCTACCCTTGTCTTTACCCGCCTATGGACCATGAAGGAAGCCGTGGTAAAGCTCTCAGGCCGGGGACTGACAGGCAAGGAGCAGTTGCGCCCCCTTTTGCAAGAGTGTCATATAGGCAGTGACACATGGCATTTCCATACCATTGAGAAACAAGAAAAAGGATATGTCTGCACCATTGCCGAAGGAAAGGAGTAGGCGTTTATCTTCTTCTCCCCCTATTTCGCCTTGATAGCAAAGACAGAAGCTGCGCCAGCAATGAGTAGTATGCCTGCTATCACCATCATCATTGGCTGATTGGAAGCACCATTTTCTGCAAGAGGAAGAGCCTTGAGTATCATGCCTCCGAGTATGGCAGCAACGATTTGTGGGAGACAGATGGTGCCGTTGAAGAGTCCAAGGTACGTTCCCATGTGCCCCTTGCCCTCCAATGCGTTGGTAAGAAGAGTGAAAGGATATGCCAGCGTAGCAGCCCAAGCACAGCCTATGAGTATGAACGAGACGAAAAGCAGATAAGGATCGGACACGAAAGCCATGGAGACGAAACCTACTCCGCCAAGGACAAGGCTGAGAGAATAACCCATCTTTGTACTTTTGATGCGGGGAATAATGGTTGCCCAGACTACAGAACCAAGTGCCTGCACGGCATATAGGATGCCAACCCAGTTGCCTGCCACTTGATAGGCATCGGATGTAACGTCCAGTTCTCCACCGGAAATGGGCGTGTCAAAGGCATTTGCCGCCACTGTACCGTTGGTATATGTCCACATAAAGAGAAATGATGCCCAGCAGAAGAACTGCACCAGACCGATACTCCAAAAGGCTGTAGGAGCTTTTAGCAAAAGCGTTAGCATACCAGGCTCTGACTTCTTCTCCTCATTAGTCTCACGCTCTATTCCATTGTATTCGTTGTACTCCTCAGGATTCCATTCCCTAACCTTAATAGTTGTATAGATGACGCAGAGGATAAGGATAGCAGCACCGATATAGAATGACCATATCACAGAGTCTGGCACGACACCCTCAGGAGCAGTATTACTTATTCCCAGCCATGTAAAGAGAAATGGGAACATGAATCCTACCACCGAACCTGCATTACACAAGAACGACTGTATGGAGTAAGCTTTCTTCTTCTGTTCCTCATTGACCATATCTCCTACGAGCATCTTGAACGGCTGCATCGCCATATTGATGGACGTGTCAAGGAGCATAAGCATCAGAAGACCGAAAAGCATCACCGCCGTCATGCCGCCCCAGACGAGCGTAGTGCTGTCCAATTGCAGCGAACCAGCATTCGGCAGCAGGCACATCACGGCTACAGCAACTGCGGCTCCAAGAAAGAGATAAGGGATTCTGCGTCCCCACTTGCACCATGTTCGGTCAGAATACTTGCCCACCAACGGCTGGACTATGATGCCCATGAGGGGCGGAAGTATCCAGAAGAAAGAAAGAGAGTGCGGGTCTGCCCCAAGTGTGGCGAAGATACGAGATATGTTAGCCGACTGCAAGGCGTATGCTATCTGTACTCCGAAAAAGCCGAAACTGAGGTTCCATAGACCCCAGAAGTTCATGTTTGGTTTCTGTTTCATAGTATTACCTTTTTATTCTTATTGTCAATACGTTACTCCTACTGTGACATCGGGAGCCTAAATCTGTGCCGCACTGCCGTTATCCCTCGTCGTTCCTCTTATTATCAAGCGGGTCTTGACGATTCGCTTCACCGGTTTGTCAATAGGCAGTGTGCCCTCCACCTGGTCTATCAATATGGAAGCCGCCTCTCTGCCCAAAGCCGTGCCATGCTGGTCGATGGTGGTCAGCATCGGATCGCACGCCGTGGCGCGGCTGCCGTTGGTAAAGCCACAGACTGACAATTCCTCCGGCACGCGAAGCCCGCAACGCTTTGCAGAATACAGCACACCGATTGCTGTATCATCATTGATAGCAAAGACTGCATCCGGACGGTTTTCCATGGAAAGCAGCATTGGGGTCTTCTCCTCTGCCTCCGCCCTGTTGTCACACATCACGATAAGGGAATTGTCTATCGGAATACGGGCTTTGAGCAAAGCGTCACGATAACCGTTGTATCTGTTCTTACATATCTCCAGCTTACGGTCACTTCCATAGAAAGCAATACGGCGGCATCCTGTCCCAATAAGATACGTGACGGCATTGAAAGCCGCATTGTAATCATCCACGACGACACGAGAGGCATCTATCCCCGTGCATATTCTGTCATAAAAGACGATAGGCAACTGCTTCTTCTGAAGGTCAAGGAAGTGGGCATAATCCGTGGTTGATTTTGCCATTGAGAGGATTACTCCGCACACCCTGTTCTGATAGAACGACTGACATATCATGACCTCACGCTCATATTCCTCATTACTCTGCGCCACAATGATGCGATAACCTCGCGAGGAAGCCTCCGCCTCTATACCGGAAAGCACGCATGAGAAATAGTAATGCACGAACTCCGGCACTATGACACCTATCAGTTTCACAGGCTTTATCTTCGAGTTACGCAAGGATTCTGCTATGAAGTTTGACACGAAATGATGCTCCCGGGCATAGTCCTGTATCTCCTTCCTACGCTTTTCGCTTATCGACTTGCTTCCAGACAGTGCACGTGAAACGGTTGCCACTGACACGTTTAATGCCAGAGCAATATCTTTCATTGTGATAGAAGTAGGTGCCATTAGGTTACAGTTTTTAGGTTTTTCCGTTGCAAAGGTAATCATTTTTCCACAAACTGACAAATTCCACCCTATCAATTATTTAGGCTAAAGTGCAATCGTTTACGTCGTTAAAATAGATTATATTTTGAAAAAACTTGCGGTTATTATCATAAATCAACGTAATTTTGCATCAGAACTATCAGAACAGCCTTCACAATCGGGCTTAAAAAGAAGACCTAATAACTTTTTATGAACATCTCACATAGAATATTCCGCTGACCACATCGCCTTTCCACCATGAACATATATATAAGGTGGAAAACATCATCAGCCGTATCATTGCCGAATATTATAATAAGGTGGAGCACATCCATCCGTAATATCTCACAAACAGAGAAGACTACTTATACAAACAATCATTTTCAAACTAACTAAAAAAGTTCAATGATGAAGCAACTCATTTTTAGATTCCCATCAAGGCTTATGTTCCTTGTCGTGGGACTGATGCTTTCCCTTGGGGCTTTTGCACAGATTACTGTCAACGGCCATGTAAAGGATGCAACAGGAGAAGATGTCATCGGAGCTACAGTACGCATCGTAGGCGCAGAAGGCGGCACGGTGACTGACTTCAACGGCAACTTCCAGTTAAAGGCAAAAGCAGGCGCAGACCTTCAAGTCTCTTACGTAGGTTATCAGACTGCTACGGTCAAAGCAGCTGCTAACGTAGAGGTTACCCTACAGGATGATGCCAAGCTTCTCGACCAAGTTGTAGTCATAGGCTACGGTGTAGCAAAGAAGAATGACCTCACTGGTTCGGTAACTGCTATCAAGCCAGACGACAAGAACCACGGTCTTCAGACCTCTGCTCAGGATATGCTCCAGGGTAAAGTGGCTGGTGTGAACATCGTCAACGATGGTGGTTCTCCTG
>CALZJQ010000076.1 GCA_945787895.1 uncultured Prevotella sp.
AAAACCTACAACCCAAAACCAACAACCATACGCCAACGGTTTTTCCTGTTTTTTCAAACCCTCCCAACCAGGCACTACTCCCTATTTGGTGGCATATTGACGAAGTCAGGAAATATAAAGAATTTCACTAATTGAGACAAAATAAAAATTCTGTGATTCCGTAATTCTTGATAAAAATCATTGACACCCGCAAATGATGATTTTGTCCTATTGCAAGAAGCATTGCAGATCTTTTACAACCGATTGACAGTCAAAGGAATAAAAAAAGCGTTGATATTACGTTGCAAAAGCTTAGCTTTTACTCGGTAATATCAACGCTTTTATCGTGTAATATCTTAGTTATTGCAACGCAATATCCAAGAGTTCGTTTTTGTCCTATTCACCCATCACTGACTTGCCCTGTCCGCGCCTGATATAAATGCCGCGGGAAGCAGGAGTCTTGACACGCTGACCGGAGAGGTTGTACAGCCCCTCGGCATCGGTATCATTCGGATTGCCATAGAGACAGTCGAGGATGCCCGTAGGCAGGTCGGCATCATCACTGAAGACGAAGCGGAGACCCTTGGCACCGGATGACAGTCCTACGTTCACGTCGCTGACCACCTTGTCTGCCGGCAACCAAGCACGGTAAGGCTTCAGCTCCGTTCCCGTGAACTTGTAGAAGCCGAGACCATAGGTGCGGTTGGCAAGGATATAGCAGTTGTTATTGACGGAAGAGACGGGATAGTCCGTCGGGTTGCCTCGCAGGATGGTAGCCTTGGTGCCCTCACGTGACGTAGCCTTGAAGACGTAGTCTCCTGCCGGACCATAGACGATGTAGCCCTTGTCCTTGTTGAGGTAGTCGGTCTCGGTAAGCGTCACGTAGTA
The DNA here is from genome assembly GCA_945787895.1 of uncultured Prevotella sp. Taxonomy (GTDB): domain Bacteria; phylum Bacteroidota; class Bacteroidia; order Bacteroidales; family Bacteroidaceae; genus Prevotella. Next base: position 868 of record CALZJQ010000076.1, read on the forward strand.
GTCCGTGACATCTGAAGCCTCCTCTGTCTTGTTGTGCGCCGTGACGGCATACACCTTCACACCCTCCGGCACCCTGGCGTTGTAAGGCAGGCAGATAGTACTCCAGCCGTAAGGCACACCATCTACCTTGAGGTCGCCGAGCTGGCTTAGGGTAAGCTGATAGCGTCTCACCTCCTGATAGTCTATAGCCTTGGTAGGTGCTCCGAGACCGCCGTACTGGTTGGCAGTGCGCACGCAGTAGGTGCCCGTGCCGAGAGTGAGCTGGTCGAGACTGATGCTTGTCTCCGTGATGTTGGTCTTATAGTTCCACTTGCCGTTCTCCAGCTTGAAGACGAAATAGCAGAGCGCATTGGGGTGTGGCTGCCACGTCAGTCGGTCGTCGTCGGTCTCGATATTGTCCTCCCATGCCACGCTGTTATACTTGTCATAAGCTGCTGAACCTCCCGACACGGCATCAATCTGCATGGTGCGCTCCCTCGGGGTGAACGAGTCGGAACCGCCAAGCACGTTCTCTATGGTATATTTACTTGCTTCAGTGTCGTTCATCACGCAGTCATCAGAACCGGCTGCCGGTGCGCAGGCTGCCAAGGAGCGTGCGCCGAGCGAGATTACCGTGCCGTCACCGTCCATAGTACGGTTCTCATGGAAGCGGAGCACAGCCCCAGAACCCATGGAGCCCCAGCCCTGGTCTTTTGGCAGCACGCTCATCCTGGTGTTGATGAATGTGCAGGCTGGTGACTTTGTAGGGCTGTTTGCCCAAGGACGTGCCAAGGTCCATGTCTTGTCTTTCAGCTTCTCCATCTGCGAGAGCGGGAACTCCGGCACGATGTTGCAATCCTTGAAGACGTAGCCCCATTGCTGTATGTTGTCCTGCGACGGCGCGGCAAGGTTGTTGCCCGAACGGTCGCGCACGACGATGTCGCACTGCTGGAACCAGATGTTGCCGTCGCCACAGAGCCAATCGACGACGCCGCCGATGGCGCAGTTCTCAAAGTAACTGCGATAGTCTGCTGCGGCATTGCTGGAGTAGTAGGTATCCTGCCAGCTCATCATGGAGACGTTCTTCAGCGTAGTGCGCTGTCCCTGATCCCATAATACTACGGCACGTCCGGCACCGCTGCCGCCGTTCATGCTGTTCCAGTAGGGGAATCTGTTCTCCATGGAGATGTCCTCGGCATAGAAGTCCTCAGCCCTCTTTGTTCCTACGACCACACCCTCTTCATTATATATCTTTCTTCCACCCACGTGAATGGTAGCTGTATATCCGATACCCTCCACGATAGGCTTGTTCCATATCATTACGCCCTCACGGCTCTGTCCGATGATAGACACCTTGGAGCGTTCCACCTGAGTCATGCCATTCTTGTAGTTATACTTGTTCTTCATATCATCATCAGTGACGATATTGCCATCACCGTCGCAGGGCCATTCGCCATCGGAGGTGATGTTATACCTACCCTCCAGCGACTCATTTCCCGTCAGCTGATATTCTCCGTCAGGCACGAAGATAAGGTAGCGGTCTGTTCCCTCATCTTTATTGGCAGCCGCAATGGCTTCGTCGAGACTGCCGTCCTTGCCCACGATGAAGTCGAAGGTCTTCTGATACAGTTCCTTTGTCGTACTCCTGGTCTTAAAATGTTTCTTGAAGATACCATCGAAAGATTTACCATATATATCCACAAACATTTTGCCAGGTAGCTCGTAAATCAACTCCGCATTAGGGATATTCCAATAGTAGAAGATGAGTTCCCTGCCCTGTTCCGCAGTGAACGTCTCATTCAAATGGTTTTCCTCACTGCTGAAAGGAAGGGTCAGCTTCTTCATCGTGCGGTCGAATACCACCTTGATATATCCGCTTGCAGGCATGTTATCTACCGTCACGTCGGTTGTCTCATAACGCACGCCGTTGATTTCCGTATATTTGAACTGCGGAGTGGTCTCTGCTCCCTCGACAGAGGACTCGGTAGCCTTGAGATTGAAGTTGATGGTATATGTATTAAGCCTCATGTTGCCGGACGTTAGGAGGCGGATGACGGCGGTAGGATTATCTAATGATGGCTGCTCTATCTCCGTCTTACCCGTACCGCTTGCCGTGGCCTGCACCTCGACCATCTTCTCTTCCACGAACTTGCCTGTCTTCGGGTCGAGCTTCACGGGATATGCGTCAAGAGTGATGCTGCCGTTCGTCTTGAGTTCCGTCAGCTGTGCCTCTGTCAGCGGAGTGCCTGATATGGAGACGCTCTGCAATGCAGGCTTATCTATCGTCTGCGGCTTGTAGGTGACTGCGAAATACGTGTAGTAGCGGCCGTCACTCTGGAAGTTCACCTCCTGTGTTCCCTCCGCTCCGTTCCATGTCATCTTCACCTGCTTGCCTGCCGTATAGCCACCGTTGTCGGCTGTGGCTCCCGCAATGTTCGTCGTGCTGATAATGCTTGTAGCCTCCATGGAAACCTCACATCCCTTGGTGACAGGGAAAGAGAGTATGGAGTACATGTTTATCTGGCAACGGTCGTCATAGTTCATGTTATTGAACTTGCCATGCACGGTGGTCTTCGACTCGTTTTCTCCTATTTCCCTATCGCTGGCGTTCAGGTCGATGCAGATGTCGATGAAGTCTGACTCTGCATTGTCCGGGTCTTTCTTCAACTGCGTGACGAGGATGCCGGACGAACGCTCGTAGGCGAGGTCGGGAGCACCGTCATTGCGGGTGAGATTCCATGTGGCGGTAGATTCCTTCGTAAGGTCATTGTCGAAGAGGGAGAACGTGTTCGCCTCAAACTCCGGGAAGAGACGCAGGTTGCCTTTCGGAGCAGTGTAGGTCGCTCCTATATCGTAAGTTTCCTTGCCGTCCTCGCTCTTCCACCTCTTCAGAGTGAAACCGGAATAGTAGAGAGTGCTGTTCTTAGGGATGACATACTCGTCGCCCTCTTCCACCCATTTCGCCGTGGGCGCAATACCCGTAGCCTCCTTGCCGGGGTTGAAGGTGATGTAGTATGTAGGCTTCTCCTTGAAATAGAACTGCAGGTTACGGTGTTTGGTAATCTCAAACTCCACCTCGTACCTCGTGCGCTGTCCCTTGCGCTTCTCCTCGTCCGTTGGCTCTGACTGCCTAAGGAGGAACACTGTTTTTTGGGTGCCCCAAGAGCCGTCAGCGTTCGGGGAAACCTCCTCAGTAACGGTGGCATCGTCTGGCTTCACCATTTTCACATTTCCGTTGTCGAGCATCTCGAGTACGGTGAACGGTTCCCCGTCAACAATCTTGTCGGGATCGACAATCTTGTCGAAGACGTAGCCGAACTTACGCTCGAACGACACTTTCACGCGTGTGCCCTGAATGAGGGAATAGCCGCCGTCCTCGAGTTTCGTGATATACTCACGCTCGTTGTCTTCAGTCACGGCTTCCGTATTCGTTATCTCTCCCTGCTCCTTGTTCACTGATGAGGTATGCAGCTGCACGCGGTTGGCGGAAAGCGTATGAGCCTTTATCCATTTGTAATATCCATAGTCGTCGCCGATGACTATCGGGATGCGTGCCGCAGGGCTTTGCGTGGTGTAACTATAGACGTATTCATGCTCTCCTATCTGCTGGCACTCCGTAGGCACTACGCCGTCGATGGTAGTGCTGGTGATGGGAGCGTATGAGAGTATCTCTATCTTCGTGCCGGCACAGGAGGCCACGGTCAGCGTGGTGCCAGGACCGATGGCAGCCCACTCCTCAAAGCCGCTGTTGCGCACGTAGCCTTTCTCGCCGGTATTGATCCAAAGTGCTACGTCACGGGTATGGCTCAGGTCTGTACTGTTCTGCAATATCTCAGTATAGACGGGAGCACAGAGATATGTATCCGTTTTCTTACCCAAGTCAAGCCTCTGCGCACGTATGCCCGGACCCGTACCGAACTCGTATGTCAGGACAGGAGAGTTGAGACGGTTCTGCATTCCTGCTGGGTTCTGCTCGAATACTGGGATGAGCGTGATTTCCTGACCCTCTGTTGCAAATGAGTAGTTCTTGCCTATGTCATATATCTTGCTATTATCATCCGCATCCACCCAGTACTTCAGAGACCATCCATCCGCATTGCCTGCTGAGTCGTACGTCCTGAAGAGTCCGTGGTACTTCGGGATGTAGAAAGAGCGGCAGTTCGCCTGATCTGCCGGGGCGGTACTTTTTGCATCTACCTCGAATGCTTTAAGCTCATATTTTCCCGTCTCCGCATTCTTTACTCTCTCCTTTGCGTATGCAACATCAAACTTGACACTGCCTATCTTGCCCAAAGTAAAGTAAGCCTGATAAGTGACAGAACCGCCCTCTGACGGCACGGTAAACTCAAAGCTGGCACCATCAGTCTCCTTTGTATCAGTAGTGGCATTCACCCATTTCTCCAGCACGTAGTCATCAGCAGCATCGGAAGAGGCTTTCGCCTTATTGCCTGCCACGAAGTAACTCTCCACGTAGCCGTCACCCTTTGAATAAAAGTTCTCATGAATGTCTTCAAAACCGAAATCCACACTGCCGAGCTTGCCGTCAACGGTCTCAAGGCGCACCTTTGCCATCGGCAGACGCTTATATTCTACGGTCACCGTTCCAGTCGTCTCGCCCACGGTATATTCCACAGAAGCCTGAGTAGGCTTACTGCTTTCAGCATCTGGGGCAATTTTCGTCATCTCAAGCTCTTTGTATCCGTCCTTGAAAGCAGAGATATAGTAGCCATAGCCTGCTTTGGCAGTAAGGGTCACCGTCTCACCCGGCTTATACCTCTTGCCTGTATTCTTGTTGGGGTCAGGGGCAGTGATCTCGGTCTTGCCTGCATTTTCAGGTTTCTCCTTATCAGGGTCGTCGTTGAAGAGAGGCTCAGAGATGATTTCGTTTGCTGCTTTCACCTGCGGGAGGACGGGGTACTCCACTTCGATGTAGTCATAAAATCCATAGGTGGAGGTAGTACCTGCCTTTGCCACCTTTATCCATATTTCCTTCTTATCTCCCTTGTAAGTAAACGTAAACGTTCGATCTGTCTTCGCAGAATCTCCTGCAGCCGTAGTCTTCGTGTCTGAGGAATTTTCAAGGAACCAGAGACCTGAACCCTTGTCTTCATCAAAGCGAGTCTCGTTGGGGGTTGCCTTATCTATATTATCCACCTTGAGAGAAGCCTGTACCGTAATTTTCATGCCATAGACGGCAGGTATCTTGAGAGTGAGATTATCATTGAGCTGTCCGCCCTTGGCTTTACTACCATCCGCAGCTTTCAGGAAGTTTACACGTGCATCGTCATTATCTGCCTTTGCACCTGTCATCACCATCGGCACGTCAATCTTTGCGCCATTCACCATGACTCCTTTGGTATAGGTGAATACTGTTGTCTTGTCCGTCCATGAGATTACGGGGGCACCGTCTTCCTGATCGAAATACCACGTTGCAGTGACAGGGGCATCGGTGTCGGGGAGATTGTATGCACAGGCTGTCATGACAGGGGTGAGCGTGACATCGGAGGAGAATGTGTACTCCTGACCTACGGCGTATTCCGTGGTGCCGTCTGTCCATGCCGTCAGGGCATAGTTCTCCTTGTAGAGCGTAGTGTTCTTAGGAATAGTCAATTTACCCTCGTTATCGACATAGACTGCTTCCGGCACATTGCCTGTAAGGTCTGCTACTTTTCCCATCGAGAAAGTAACCATAGGCAGTTTCTCGAAGACCGCCTCATAGCTGACGTTGCTGTTGAGAGACTCGATGGAGGTTACAGGGGTGGTGTACTCTTTTTCGTTATCCACGTCTCTCCATTTCACGAACTTATACCCCTCATTAGGCGAAGCCTTGAAAGTTACTTTCTTGCCTGCCTGCGCTTTCAGTGCCGAGGGTACGTGGGTCACCACGCCACCGTCGGCAGGCTCTGCCGAGGCGGAGATACCAAAGAACACTCCGTCATATTCCACGCCGGTGAACGTACCCGAGATGATGACATCGGAGAAGATCCAAGACTTTGTATTTGTCAGCGTATAGATATACGTCTTCAATGACCACTCCTCGTCCGCTGCCGCTATTTCGGATATCGCCGTCTCAAACGCATCTGCGTCATTAGGATAGTCCGTCATGCTACTGCTACTATTCGCATATTTTGCAGAGAGGAGACGATTTTCCTTGCTCTCAGAATTGAGATATACATCCATCAGACCGCTACTTGTCACATTATTCGCTGCCTTGAACTTGACATCAGTAGGCTTGAAAGCAATGCCTGCCACAGGGATAATATTAAAGGATATGCTCGATTCCTCATCAGGCGTATATACCACGGAATTACTGCCATTAGGCGTTACAGAGACTCCCTTTATACCATTACCGTCAACAAAGCCGCTCGTCAGTTTCTTGCCGATAACAGCCTTGGTATTCTCATCGACAATATCCCTGACATTGCCCGTAATAGTAGGCACCGTCTGCAGCGTGCCGGACTTATTCCACTCCCAAGTGAACGTTCCCCCCACATTGACGTACGCCGTCACTATGTCGGACGGGGATTTGGTGTCATTGTCATCAATGGCAATTACCTTGATGACTTTGCCGTCTGTTTCCGTAGATGCTATCGTGCCGCCCTCTACCTTAGTGCTGGATGCTGTTGGCTCGTCTCCGTTATTTGTATAATAGAACGATATTCCTGTCTCCTCGGCACTGCCGCCAGCGACAGAGATAGAGCCGTCAGCATTAATGGTCAATGCAGGCTTGCTCACCTGACCATCGTTGGAAATAACTTTCACCGTAAACTGCAAGTCGGCAGCAGCGAGAGGCACAGCGTTGTCGTGATGAACGGTAACCACAGCCTGACCGTATTTATATCCTGCGGTAATATTTCCGTTTGCATCGACAGCGACAATCTCCGTATTGCTGGAAGTATAAGTATAGTTGTTGTCGGTATAATTGTCAGTGAAATCCACATCTTTCGTCAAAGTGTATGTTCCGCCAACATTCAACGTCACCGTCTCCTTGCCATACACATGCTGCAATTTAGGATCTTCGAGAGGAAGATTCTCTATCTTTATGTTGTGGATGTAGGCTGTTTTTGTTGCCTTGATGCTTAAAGTCGTGGCAAGACCATCATAATCAAATTCGATACTCTGATCTCCTGATTTATTGCTTTCACTATCATTGACATGAGGTATAGTCTTCAAAACATTTCCATCTTTATCTTCGATTGTAATGTTCTGAGATTGAGTGTAAGTACATAACGTGAATGACACCTTCGCTTTGCCTGCAACCGGGACAGACAAAGATTTATTCACTTGCCATCCGTGCTGAATACCATTATACTTTCCATCCTCAATATCAATGCACTCATGATCTTCAGGATAGAAAGTAGCATCACAAAGGTTATAATTGAATGTCTTGCCAAAGTCGCAAACTTCTATCTCTGTAGCCACAGCATAAAGGCTAAGATCTGCATTCACAGAAGTTCCCGCAGCTACTTTCTTTCCCCCAGATGCCTTGTCAAACCATCCACGGAACTTATATCCCTCAGGCACGGTAACTTTTCCCTCTCCATAAGTATAAGCCAAAGCAGAACCACCATTGATGACCTCAGATCCAATGACAGTAGTGCCATCAGTATTGTAATAGGTCACTGTCACTTGGGGGATATAGTCGCAGGCCTCAGCAAAGAAATATGGGAGGTAGCCGCTCAAAACGAATGTAAGTTCATTAGCCTCTTCCTTATTGTAATTCCATGTCACGTAATTATTATAGGTTGCGGACACAACACTACTTGCGGAGTTCTCACAACTTTTTTTATTATCAATTGTTGCTAAAGAATGACCTTCCTTATCTGTGACTGTGATATTTGTACTATATTGACATGTTCCCAATGTAAATTTCACAGGTCCATCAACTGGCACCTTGATTGTCGCACTTTGAGCACCATGCTGATTACCATTTATCTTTACATTAGATATTTCTACGCCAGAAGGGAGATTATTATCTTCTGGAAGAAAGACTGTATAATAAGGCTCGCTTGATTTGCTTGTACGGAAATCAACCTTGAAATCCTTGAACGTACGGATTGCAGGTTCCAGTTCTTGTATCTCAAAATATGGGTAATAGACGTTGGTAGGATTGTCTTCATTGATAAGTTGTAGAGTACAATCCTCCGTGACCGTAATTGTTTGAGATACAACATTTGCATTATCAGTAGCATACTTGCCACCTTTATTGTTGATAGTTGCAATATTAGAAGTAGAAGAAGATGTAACCATCTTCACCTTGATGTCACCACCATAATCACTTGTACCTAAAGTGATGGTATATTTGCCTTTCTTTACCGGCACCTCAAAATAAGCCTTATAATACAATCCATACGTTGTATTTTTATAATAACCCACAAACTTCATGTTCTGACTGTTCGAGTCATAAGAAGCTAAAACAGGAACACCCTGGTCATCCGTCGAGGTGACATCATATTTGCTTGGACTACCACTGGTATTGATACTACTGCTCGCCCATTCCTTTGTAAAGTCAAGCTTATAATGAAGAAGCTGTGGTGCTTCCGTTATTTCTATCTGCTTGACAGAGATAGAATACAGGTAAGCACCACCTGTTGCTTTAATCTCCACATAGCCATTTGTGGCATCGGTAGCCGTAGCTGTATATGCATAAGTGTTTGCATCTGCTGCAACTCCTCCAACGGTATAATGATATTGATTAGGATAAGAAACAACCGTCACTACATCACCTGCACTACGGACAGGCACCTGAATGATTGTATTTTTATTGAATTGGGCATAATCTTTATCATTAGATCCTGCTAACTTTCCTTTATCAGTAGTAGCATCTACATAAAGTACCACGCCCGAGACAGCAGATGGGACTATTCCTATTTTACTTTGAATATTTACACTGTTAATTCCGTTAGGTAAGTTATTCTGCCAATCCCATGTTATAGTGCACTCAGAATTATCTGAAACAGAAGTATTCTCTGTTACACTAAACACTCTTCTTTCCGTTTCCGGGACAGTTCCTATACTGGATGTCCACTTGTCTGGATGAGGAGTTAAGTTAAGAGTAACTTTATTAAATGATACTCTCGGAGTACGGTCACTACCATCAGTACCTGCATACCATCCACGTGCAAGATAATAATTTGAGATGTTGAATAATGTGTTTGCTGGATGATCCTCACATCCCACTTCATAAGTGTCAGGCACTTGTTCTATAGTACAATCATTAAATACAAAGCCCGCAGTCTCACTGGTGTATGTAGCAGGAGCAGCTATTATTGGAGCACTTCCAGAATGTGATACTACTAACTGTAGTGAGCAGTTATTGAAAGTGATATTACCCGAACCGCAGATAAAATCGACAGTGCCACGGATGATACAATCTGTGAAGGTGCAGGTCATGCCCGCTCTACCATTGCTGTAATACGTATCTTGGAGACCGTCAAGACAGATATTCTCATACGTATTGCCTGTGCCTGCATCCCACAGACACACGCCACGCTCCGCATTTTCACTATTGTTACTTCCCCATGCTGCACGGCATTTGAGAGTAAGATTCTTGATACTCACGTTCGAGCCTGTCTTCAAAGTCGCAGTCGTACCTAATCCCTCTGTCGTAGGGCTATTCTTAATAATAACACCATCACGGCTCTCGCCTATCAGATGGGTATAGTCCTTGACCACAGTATTAATATCTGCACCAAGGTCATACTCACCATTCTGGATGAATATCTCGTATGGAGACTCCGCCGTCCCTGAAGCGTTATTAAGGGCAGTCTTGAGTTCATTGACGTTGGTGACTGTTGCGTTGTAAGCCCAAGCAAACTGCTGAAATCCAGCAAGGAAGAGCAACAGCACGGCAGTGCGAATGAGTTGTCTGAAATGAATGTTAGTCTTTGTATTCATATCGTGTATCTTTTTATTTTCCTTCTATGTTTTCTCCTTTTTCCCCTCTGCGTCACCTCCCTCCCCGATGTGAGGAATGATGCTTGGTGACCGATGTGAGGGATGATGCCCTTGTATTCTTCGACCTGATCGAAGAATACAAGGAGAGGCCGCAGGGGCGGCAAGGGGCGCGCTACATTACGCGCACCTTGACCTTACCCACGATATATAGGCCGGGCTGGAAGCCGCTGTAGGTGGCTATGCCGGGACGCACGTCGAGGATGCGATAGAGCTGTCCTGACGGTGTGAAGACCTTGAGCGTGGTGGCAAAGGTGCTCTCCACGCTGATGCGGCCTCTGCCTGCCGGGGCTACGAGGATGTAGTTGCCGTCGGGCTGCACGTCAGCCTGCTCGCCGCCCTCCGGGGTTATCGTGTCGATACCCCTTGTCTCTGCTATGCTGATGACGGAGACTGCCGGGGAGTATGGCTTCGCACCGGAGGCTGTCTTCCGTATATACGTGCGGAATGGCAGGATGGTGGCTGGGGCATCGTCAAAGGCTGTGCCTGTAGCATTGATGCCATAGACTGTCGTTGTCTCTGTATTCTCAGCGATGAACGTGCCGGTGTGATCATACGGTGAGACATTGGTCTTCATATCGCCTGTCTTGGAAATGGTGATAGTTCCCTGTTCACCGTAGGCATTGAAGGTGACCGTCTGTGCAGGCTGTGCCGGGTTGGTACGGTTGTAGAACTCAAACTCACTTGTGAGGTCGAACTCGTAATAACGCTTGCCTGGCAGACTCATGATATACGGCACGTTGGCTGTCAGCGGCAGATAGTCATCCCAGATGTGCTCCTGTGCATAGTAGGTATTGACATCAGAGTTGTAGTTCTGCGAGCCATACGTCTGCAAAAAGAAGTCATTGTCGAAGGTATATGTGACGCCTGTCGTACCGCCGCCCTCGAAGAGACTGGTGCCCGGACGCTTGAAGGTAGCCTTGTCTCCCGCTTCGCTGACTGCTGTCATGCCACGGAGCCAGTACTCATGATGCAGGTTCCAGTGGTTGGCGGCAGGGTCAGTCTTGTCAGGAGCCGTGCCGTAGAAGTGAGTTATCTCACCATTGACACTCGCCTCCGCCTTGTTGACGGTGAACGGCAGGCAGATGCCTTCCCACGCATCGTTGGCAGCCACGGAATAGTACTTCGGCTTGCGGGTGTACCACGCACGGTCGGTAACGCTGAACGCTATCGGCGCACAGAAGTCGTTGTTGTCCTCCGACTCATCAGCACGCTCCACGAGATGCAGATACTGAGTATAGAAGCCTGCACTGCCCTGTACTATATGATGCAGCTGTATGTTCGTCTCGGGAGTCTCCTCCTTATAGTTGAGCGGATAGACGGCATCATAAGCATCGGTCGTAGCACCCTTATCGTCAGCCGACGTATAGACGAGGAGGTTTCTCGAAACTCCCGACTCCGGCTTGACAACGAGATTGTGGTATTTCGTGGCAACGTCTTTGACTGGCGGGTAGTAAATGCTGCTTCCTGTATATCCTACAGCGGCAGGCAAGTCGTTCTGGCAAGTGAAGTCGATTGCCGTGGTCGCAGGCAGATATACATAGGTGGACATCATCGTTGCATCGCGCTTGAACGCATTATAATGGAACGTGCTGAGCTTTGTGTCACGGTAGTAGCCCGCAGCACGATAAACCCTGTTGGTCATGTTGCTCACCTGATTAGAATGTATGCGTGAAGGATAATCGTCAGGAATACTCTGGAGCGACTGTCCCCAGAAGAGGTAGTCGTTCATGACTTCCGTGTTTGTCACATTCGGCGCATCACTATGCTTTTCAGCATTGAAGAGCGGCTCATAGTTGCCAGTCCTTGACTCGGGAACCATTTCGCCGACAGAAGAAGCCTTGCTTGCACTAACATCAGCTTCTGTAGCCGTATGGGCAGCCACATATCCGTGAGCACGCGGGCAGTCGATGGCGTGCGTCTTGTCGTGGCGCGTCTCGTAGTTGCCATAGTTAGGATAGATGGCAGTGCCGCTACCCGTGCGGAGATACTTTATGCCCGTAGTATTGCCAGTCAGCTCATCCTTGCGGTAAGCATACTGATAGTCACCGTTGGCGAAATATTCCTTGACATATTGCAGCTTAGCATTGTCAGCAAGTGTCTTGGTGTTGTCGGCAAGAGTATTACGGGCTTCGAGATAATACTGGTTGAGGTCGTAAGCCACCTTACCATAGCGGAAGTCCTCGTCAGTATATTTGTCGTCCTTTGTGCCATCAAGGCGATAGACAACAGGCTTACCGCTGGACGGTCTGTACTCGAAGCAGCAATGGTATAAGCCGCCCTCATTGTTTGTGGAAGCAATCTGTCCGCTTGCCAAGCCGAGGTTATATATCTGTCCTTGGTTGTCAGCGATGAAGTATTTGCCCGGTGCAAGTCCTGAGAGCACATTGCCGTTGCCGTGTATTTTGCCTTTGAAGACTTTTGGAGCTGTATAATCTTCCGGCGCAGTGATATTGTTCTGGAAGACGAACTGAACTTTCTCGCCATATTTTGGCACAGTCTTATCCTCGCCTCCAATCTTCACCGTAGTATAATCTGTAGCTCCTATAGTGTCAATGAACTGCGTGAATGCCCTGAGGTCCTGCTGGTCGCTGATATATACGCGCGGTTCTGCGAATGTATCTTCGTTGTCGTATGCACGCGCCACAGCCTCGGCGAGATGCAGGTCAACGCCCGTGGCATGAGGATCCATCTGGTGATAGTTGTGCACGACGAGGTGGTCGTCCTTTGTCATCGGAGCAGAAAAGATGCCATTGAGCTGGTTCATGGAGATACCGAGCTGCACCTTATATCCGTTCATGAAGTAGTA
>CALZJQ010000077.1 GCA_945787895.1 uncultured Prevotella sp.
TGACATTCGTGATAGTCATGGATACACGGCTGTTCACGTACTTCGTGATGGCATACTTACTGCTGCTGAGTTCTGAAGTGGCATATACGCGGCAGTCATCCTTGGTGAAGAGTTCGCTGTTTCCTGTAGCCGCATCCTTGAGGTAACGGCTGAGTCCTGAGAGCGTTCCGAGACGGTCCTTGCCGTAGAATTCGCTCACATACGTGTTCTTCGCGCCCTGGTTGGTCTTGAAATAAAGCTCAAAGATGCTCTCGAAAGAGTTCTTGTCGCCGAATATCTCCGTGTAGGCATTGCCGCAAGTGGTAGAACCCGTAGTACCTTCAAGGATAAGGGGTATTCCTGCGAACTCAAACATATCGTTGAGGTCACCGAGCCTGTTCTTCTTTTCCTTGTACTGTTCCTTCTTGAAGTCGATGATGAGGTCGCAGTACTTGATGGTCTCATCGTAGTTTCCACGCCAGAGGTTGAGGTCGGCGAGGAGTGCGTAGATCGCGACACGCGTCACGCGGCTGCTGTTTTCGTATGCCTGTCTTGAAGCAGTAGAGTTCGACATCTTACTGTCATCCACATATCTCTTCACGGCATAATCCTTTACTCCCTCAAGGTCTTTGATAAGAGAGTCGAGGGCGGCCATCATTGGAGTAGCTGGAATGACGAAACTCTTCGTATCGTCGATGGTCGGCTCGAAAGAAAGAGGCACGTCACGGAACGTACGTATGAGGTAGAAATAGCAGAGGTCACGTATGAATTTCGCCTCGGCTATGTTGGCATGGAGCTCGGTGACGGTGTAGTTAGGGTCTTTTGCCTGCACCATTGGAGCGTAATGGCATACCGTGTTGCATCGGTTGATGGTCTGATACATCACGTTCCATTTCGTAAGCGAGTTGTTGGGAAGGATGTTCTCGTTGAGTATCTCATTGTAGTCATTGCCGATTCGCGAACCGAGACAGATGTTCTCAGAGCGCATCTCGCCCCAGACTCCCATTCTTATGATACTCTCCTGTGACTCGAGAGACTCATAGCAACCCATGAGTACGGCTTCCACTTCGCTCTTCTCCGTCCAGAAATTCTCGAGTACCACCTGGTTGAGCGGTATGATGTCGAGGAAATCAGAGCATGAAGAGAGCATACCTACACTGGAACCTCCCAGAGTGAAGAGGGCAAGCATTCCGTGAAGGATTGGCTTCTTGATATATTTTTTAATTGACATATTCATAGTCGTTATATATTAATAATGTATAGACTGTATGGTTTTCGTTGATCTCATTCTGCGTCTTTCGTGCCGAATCAAGGCAACCGGGATTGCTTCGGCGTACCGGCACGGTCAAGACGTCGCCTTGTATCCATGAGTTTTTAGAACTGAATGGTGATACCTCCCGTCACTGACTTGGAGCGAGGTGTCTGGGCATAGTCAAGAGAGAGACCCGTTCCACCGTAACCCACCTCTGGGTCAGCACCGGAATACTTGGTAAGAACGAAGAGATTGTTTGCTGAAACGTAGAAACTCAACTGTGTGAGACCAAGCTTCTTCAGAGTCTTCTGTGGAAGAGAGTAGCTGATCTGAGAGTAGTTGAGACGGATGAACGAGCCATCCTCTACGAAACGGTCACTGGCAAGGTAGTTGTAGCCAGCCTGGTGAAGCGCTCTCGGTATGGGAGCGATGTCACCCTCTACGCGCCAACGATAGTTGACGGCACGGCTCTGGTTGCCGTTACCATACATATTCTCAAGGTTCATGCGGCTTGCATTGATGACCTTGTTGCCATAACGGAAGTTGAACTGATTGTTGAGGGACCAGCGTCCGAGGCGGAACTTGAAACCGAAACCGCCGGTAATCTTCGGAAGGGAAGAGCCGATGTAAACGATGTCAAGCTCGTTGATGTTACCGTCATGGTTTACGTCCTCGTACATGGCATCACCGCCCTGGAACTCATACTCCGCACCTGTGCCGTAGCAGAACATCATAGGCTTGGTATGTCCCTTGTTGTCCTTGATGACCGCACCGTTCTCGTCACGCACTACAGGAGCATTCGGACCGCTCACGCCCTTCACCTCCTCGTCGGAATACTCCGTATATTGGTATGTACCGAGGTATCTGAAGCCGTAGATGCTGCCGAAAGGCTTGTCAAGTTCCACGCGTGTCTGATAGTTGCCGTTGGTGCGTGTGAAGTCTTTGTTCATGACTGCAAGACAGCTCTCGTCCATTTCTGTGATTACGTTCCTGTTGTTGGCGAAAGTAACGTTGATGTCGATGCCGAACTTGCCGAACTTTATGAGGTTGTTGCTGTTGATGTTGAACTCCCAACCGGTATTCTCCATCTTGCCCACATTAGCGTTTGCGAGGTCGCTGAAGCCGGAAGATGTAGGAATGGCGAGGTTTGGCATGAGTAGGTCGGAGGTATATTGCTTGTATATCTCGACGTTACCGTTGACCCTGTCGTCAAAGAATCCGAAGTCGAAACCGAGGTTATAGGTCTTCTTCTGCTCCCATTTCAGTTTCTTCAGCTGAATGTTGGCAAGGTTTGTAGAACCGTTGCCGAGGTAACCGCTGCCGTTCTGGTACTTTGAGAAGTAGAGATATTCCTGACCCGGCTGCTGTCCCACGATACCCCAGCCTGGACGGATGGAGAGCATTGACATCCACTTGAGGTTCTCCTTGAACCAAGTCTCCTTGCTGACGTTCCAGCGGAGAGAGACGGCAGGGAATGTACCCCAACGGTTGTCAGCACCGAACTTCGTACTGCCGTCACGGCGTACAGAGAAGTCGAACATATAACGACCCTTGTAGGCATAGTGGAGAGAGTAGGTGAAATATAGGCTTCTCCACTGACCTGCGCCGCTTGACATGGCACTGATGACACCGTCTGCTCCGGTATTCGCAATGCCGTTAGGCTGACGGTAAACGGTAGTGGTCTGGTTGTTGGAGCTTCCGTCATTCAGCTGTCCGCGGAGCATCATCATCATCGAGTGGTCCTCATTCTTGAAATGAGGGATGAAGGTCAGGGTATGAGTGGTGGAAATACCGAGACTCTTGTAGGAATAAGCCGTGGTCTTGTTGTTGTTTTCATGACTCCAGTTCTCCACGTTGAGGGTGCTTGGCAGGAAAGAGTCAGAGTAATTGTTGGCAATGTCGAAGACTATCTTGCCCTCATACTTCAGCTGTGTCTTTCCTTCGTCAGTACCGAGGAGGTTATATACGATTTGGAACTCAGGGGTAATCTTGTAACTCGTGTCGTTACTCTTTGCGAGATTGGCAACGGCTACCGGGTTCATCTGCTTGACCTGGTCCTGAAGTTCGGGAGAAATGGTCTTCGGGATGTTGTAATAGTAGCCTGTTGACTGATTGTTCATGTCATGTTCATATACCGGAAGGTTAGGCATACGTGAGTATGCTGTACCGAGGAGGTCGGCATAGTTCTTCTGGTTCTTGGTATATGTAAACGCAAGGTTGGTGACAATCTTGATACGGTCGCTGACGAAATAGTCGAGAGCCACGCGTGACGTGAGACGGTCGAGCTGCTGCTTGATGATAGAACCCGTCTCATGGTCGTAACCGGCACCGATACGGAAGTTGGCTTTCTCACCACCGCCGGTGAGAGAAACGTAGTGGTTCTGACGCCAACCCGTCTGCTTTACCTCGCTTGCCCAGTCGGTGTTCTTGTTGTAGTTGTTCCATCCGTTAGGGTTACTCTGGTCATAGTTGAACTCGACGATGTTGCTCGCATCGCTGTTCAACTTAGGATTGAAGTAAGCCTCCTTCATGAGCATGGTGTATTCGTCACCGGTGAGGAGCTTGTATCCCTCCGGCTGCCATGTTCCCGTAAGACGATAGCTGTAAGTCACGCGTGTCTTGCCGCGGGCACCGCGCTTGGTCTTGATTTCGATTACGCCGTTAGCACCCTGCGAACCCCATATAGCCGTTGCGGCAGCATCCTTGAGGACGCTGATGCTCTCAATGTCTTCAGGGTTTACATTGAGGAGTTCTGCAAACTTCTCATCATTGGCGTTGGAGAGGTCTATGCTGCTGGAGCCCTGGTCGTTCTGCCATACGTTGCCATCGACAACGATGAGAGGCTCACTGCTGGAGTTGATAGAGCTGACACCACGCAGACGCATTGATGTACCAGAACCGAGGTTACCGGAGTTTGCCACGATGTCAAGACCGGCGATACGTCCCTGGAGGGCTTCATCGACGGAGGTGATGGCGAGACCTTCAAACTCCTTCATGTCGATAGACTGGTTGGAGGTGGACTGCTCATCCTTTGGTATGGCAAGACCGGATCCGCCTGCACGACGCTTGCTGACAACGGTCACCTCGCTGAGGGTGGTCTGGTCCTCGAGCATGATGTTATATACCTCCCTCTTGATAGGAAGTATCTTTGTCTTGCAACCTACGTAACTGATCTTGAGCTTGTTCTTGGGGTCCTTGATCTTGAAAGAGAAGTTACCGTTCATGTCGGTCTGTCCGGAACTGATGATACGGTTGGCTCCATCCACCTCAATGACATTAGCCATCATTACTGGTCCCATGGCATCGGAAACGGTACCCGACACGATGAAGCCTTCGGTCTGAGCGCAGAGCTTCCCGCAGTCCAGTCCCCAGAAAGGCATTGCCATGAGGAGAGCGACGAGAAGTCTTCTCAGATTATATTTGGAAATTATATTTTTCATATACCTTATTATATATTATAGAAAAAAACGTGTAAGGATGAGTCATTCATTATTTCATCAATGATCCATCAATGAGATGAATGACAGCCGACGAGGTAGTATAGACGCTGTTTGCCGTCTTGGCATCAGTTCCGTCGAGCTGATATTCGCGTGCCATGAGGTTATAGAGCCCTGCCTTCTTCAGCACCTTGACGGGGTTGGTGTCAGTCTGGGTCTTCTTGATGATGATGTCGTCCTTGGTGAGAGTAGTGAATACGCGGTCAAACTTGCCTGACTCACCGATGTAAGCCGTCTCATATCCGTCCTCTTCCAGTGGTTCTGCACCGATGAAGAGGGCATTGTCCTGGATATGGCACTTGATGAAGTTTTCGATGGCGAGAGAGTCAGCCTTATGCTGAGGTGTTCCCTCTTCCCATTCTGCCACCTGGTCCCATGTAGGGAGCTTGCCTTCATTCTGCAGCTTGAGGATTGTCTCGTTGGTAGGGACGTAGATGGTGTAGTGGTATGTATTGAAACAGCTGAGGTTGGTGCTTGTACAAGCGTGCTTCTCATCGTGGATAGTCTCAAGGAGCGAGCTTCCCCGCAGGAGGTTCAGGAACTCTGACATCTCCTCATGCTCAGCCAATACGTCAACGACACTCTTGCGGGTCGTCATGAGAGGCTCCTTGTCGAGGATGTAACACTTACCGTTACCCATTGCCGTCTGGTCATATATGTAGCTCACGCGGAGAGGGTCGGAGTAAGAACCGTCGAGCTGGAGACTGCCTGCCACGGTCATTCCGTTGACTCCCTGAGCCACGTTCTCCACCTTTATCTCCGTGCCTGCCTTTGTCTTGTAATAGGTGTTGCCATCCTCTACGTCGCCGATGACGATGTGGTTGTCGAGGATGTCCTTGAGCTTCGCCTTGAGCTGATACTCGTCACGCTCCTCCCTTACGCTGTCGCCGACTTCCCTCGTGTCCATGTCGTACTCATATACGCTTGCCCATACCGGGTTGGTGAGCGTCGGGTCGTAGTGGAAACGGTAGAGCTGTGTCTTGTTCTTTCCGTAAGAAGCAGGGTCAACGTACTCCAGCATCGCATTGTTGAGAGGGATGAAGAAAGAGAAGCGGGAGTTGAGGGAGTTGAGATATACGTTGTACTGGTTTTTCTCCACAGCCCAGCGCATCACCTTCATCGTCTCGTTGACGATGGCAGGATAGAGCACGCTGACGAAAGACGTAGGAGAATATACCTTGTTAGTCAGATATACGGCGCCGTTGCATCCGAGCCATACGCTGTCGATGTCAGCCTTATCCACGCCCATCGGGTCGTTGGCATCGTTGAGGATACTGCCAAACTTGCTTGGCACGCTTTCCAAGAAAGAAGAAAGCATATTGTTGTTGATGAGTTCCACGATGACATCGTTAGGCACGTTTTCCCATGTACCATACTGGTCCTTGAGTACCTTACCCGCCTCGTTGTCCCAATAGTTCTGCAATGCGGCGTTGCTCGGCACCATCATTACAGCCATGTTCTTCTCAAGGGCAGCGTTGGCAGAAGGGATAGCCAGTCCGGAATAGTACTGGTTCCACTCTGGGTCAAACTTCAGGTATGACTTCACCACGATGTTGTCGTCATCGACCATGAGCGAACGTCCGTTCTGCGACTTCTCGGAGAAGAAGCGTTTCTGGAAGATTGAGTCCACGTTCTGGTTGAAAAGATAGTTGTACTGCTCCACCGTGGCATCGCCTACGTAGAAAGGAGCGCAGAAACGCTCAAGCAGGCTGTTGAAGAGGCTCACGTTAGGCTTGCTTGCTATAAGCTCTGCCATGTTCTGGAGAGGTGTCACAACGTCCTCCACCTGATGGATGAATCCGTTGCTGCACTTGATGTTCTGCTTTACTATCTGCTTTCCGTTGACGCTTGCATCGCCCGGCTGGCGGTCAGTCGTATAGTTGTAGAGGAAGTTGTAGTCATCGTTGGTAATCTTGTTGTTTACCATCTGCTCCTCGATGAAGTGTATCATCGGCGTGATTGTCATGTCACGCATGAGGACAACCTTTCCTCTTCCGTCAAACTTTGCCCAGGTACTGTTGTGAACCCTTGACTCCGGAGTCATGTTGGGGAGGTCCTGCACGTTCACTACAGAGACGGTGTCAAAGACGGTCTGCGAACTGAGACGGCGCATACACTGTCCCTTTACCGGGCCCTCGATACTTGAGAGGCTGTTGATCTGATAGCTGCTGTTGATCATCGCACCGAGAAGGAGCATCTTCTTCTGGCTGAGACTGAGCTGGTCGTAGTTCTTCACGCCCCAGCTGTTGCTGGCATAGAACCTGTCGAAAGCGGCATCATCTGCCACAAACATGGTCTTGGAGCCTGTCTTTGCAAGCACCTCCTTGAGGTCGAGGTCATCGATAAGCCTAACCGTGTTGTTGAAATGACCGTCCTCTTGCAGGTAACTGTAGATGCTTGCTCCCCAACCCTCTGGGGTAGTCTCATCCAAATCATACTTGTCGCACGCCGAGAAATTGAACAGGCATGCCGACAACGCAACGGCAACAGTGAGGCTGCGCCATTTCGTTTTAAGTAAGTCTTTGTTTTTTTTCATTTGGTCAGTTGTTTATTTTATGATTTTTATTCGTTTTTTCGTTAGAAAAGGCACGACTACTCCCCCGACTGGAAGCACGCCAGCCTTGTCATTGACTATAAATTTTCTTAGGTTTTTGGCATGTGAATTAAGTTGGTTTGGTTAGTTGATTCTGTGATTGTGAATTTGAACGTATAGAACTAATAGATTTCGGATGCAAAATTAATAAATATTTTATAACATTTATTTGCAATGAATTCCCCGTACTTTTCCGTTTGTTTCAAATCCCGTCCTTTTGCCCGAATTACCGCCGAAAAGTTTCATCTTTGTGTCATTTTCATGTTACAAAATCAAAAGTCAATGTGATTTTTCTCCTACTTTATTGTAATAAATGGAAAAATATGCTTATCTTTGCACCCAAAACGAGATATTCGCAATACTATTATCATGCTAACTATCAAAACATACTGACGATGACTTACACAAAGCGGCTATACATACTGACCCTCTTCCTTGCAATGATATGCCCGACGTTGCTCCATGCCCAGTTTGGGACATTCTTCTCTTCAAATCAGAAACTGAGCAGCAGCTACGTCAACCACGTATATCAGGACCGCATAGGATTTATTTGGGTGGCTACGGAAGACGGACTTAACAGATACGACGGCTATACCTTCCAGCGTTTCGGTGAGCAGGACGGGCTTTCCGTCAACAACGTCATCTGCTCATTAGAGGACAAGAACAGCTATCTCTACGTAGGAACGTCGAGCGGTCTCTTTGTCAAGATAAAGGGTAAGTTCCACAAACTGAAGAATGCCGACACGGGAGAAGCCATTTCCTTCTTCATCAACTCTCTCTGCGAGGCTCCCGACGGCAGCATCATCCTTTCCACGTCAGGCAGGGGCGTATGGCGCGTCACTGACGTAGATAAAGTGGAAAACATCATTCCTGCGGAAGGATATGCCCAGTTTGTCACACAGCTGGCATTCGACCGCAAAGGCATACTATGGACCGTATCGGAGAAAAAGGGCGTAGCCTCCTTCAAGATGAAGAAGCCCAATGACTACAAGTCGTTCAAGATGAAGAAGGCCTACAGCATCAACGACAATTTCAGCTATGCGTCAATATGCCTTGACTCCAACGACCGCATATATGTCGGTGCAAGCAACGGAGGAGTTTATGTACTCGATTCCAAGACCGACAACTTCTCCCTCTGCCCTTCATCATCGCAATTCCGCGTCTTTTCCATGACGATGAGGAGAGACGACGTCCTGTTTGTCGGCACCAACGGCAACGGACTGTACGTCTATAACCCGGTAACAGGATACTCACGCCCATCCATTATCAGCAGCAGAGACGTAAACCTGAGCAAATCCAAGGTTGCATCCATTTTCGTAGATAAGACCAACAACCTGTGGCTGGGACTGTTCCAGAAAGGCGTCTTCATGCAACCGCCACACTCCGACACTTTCCATTGCCTCGGCATACAGCAACAGCCCGTCAACGTCATCGGCGAGTCATGCGTGCTCTCCGTGCACAGTCATTCCAACGGCACGCTGTGGATTTCTTCCGACCAGGACGGACTTTACGCCTTGGACTCCAACCACAACCGTATATCCCACTTCTCCCCCATCAGCGAAGGAGGCACTGTGCCTTCCGCCATCGTAGATATAGAGGAGAACATTGACGGCCGCCTATGGATAGGAACATACACGGAAGGATGCGGATGGGTAGATACCAACACCGGGACTTACCACCGAGCGCCGTTCAGCTACGGCAACTCGCAAAGCGTATTCGACATCCGTCACGACAAAGAGGGCAACCTGTGGCTCGGCACTCTCGGCGACGGACTGAAGAAATACAATCCATTCACCGATGAAATGGAGGTTTTCAAGGCTGCAACGGACACCAATTCCCTGTGCAATGACTTCATCCAACAGATGGCTTTCAGCACCGATGGCTCGTATCTCTACGTAGGAACGTCAGCCGGACTGTCATGCTATGACATCAAGAAGAAGAGTTGGCTGACAGCCCTGGGAATGCAGTGCATACTCAGACAGGTTGCCATCCATGCCATCCTCGATGACGGAAAGGGAAACCTGTGGCTGGGTACGGCTCAAGGACTGCACTGCCACAATATCAAAAGCCGGAAGACTACCACCTACACCACTGCCGACGGACTGCCCGACAACCATATCTGCGCCATAGAAATGGACAAGGCCGGGGGCTTGTGGGTAAGCACGAGCAACGGACTTGCACGTTTCTATCCCGAGAAACGCAAGGCAGAATGCTTCTATGTATCTGACGGACTGCAGGGCAACGAATACTCCACGGGTGCTTCCTTCTATGACATGAGCAGCAACAAGATGTACTTTGCAGGCACGTCAGGAGTTTCCTACTTTGACCCTTCCAAGGCGAAACAGGGGCATGAGAAGCTGTCAGTCATCATTTCGAGCATCGGAATGAGCGGAGAACGCATCACGTCTTTCTCCAAGTCGGGAAGGTTCGACATCTGCAACGAGGCCGTCTCCCTTGCCAGCCGCTTTGATTTCTGCCATGAGGACAACTCCATATCCCTGCATTTCTCCACACTGACCTATTCCGGCACGGAGCGAATGTACTACCAGTACAGCATCAACGGGGAATCATGGATTACCCTACCGGCAGGTGAGAATACCATTTCTCTCTTCCGCCTCGCTCCCGGAGACTACAAATTCCGCGTCAAAGCCGTTGACAACGGGGTAGAGTCCGAGATAAAGGAGTTTACAATAGTCATACACAACCCTTGGTATTTCACTCCTTTCGCACGCATCATATATCTTCTCTTGGCGATAGCCGTGGTGTTATGGTACCTGCGCCTCGTCCGTGTACGCAACGAGGCACGCCTCCGACTGCAGGAACACATGCACAAGGAGGAACTCAGCGAGCAGAAGCTTCGCTTCTTCATCAATATCTCGCACGAGATACGCACGCCTATGTCGCTCATCATCTCGCCTCTGCTCCAGCTCATGCGTGACGACCATGATGCGCAGCGGCTGTCTATCTACGAGGTGATGAAACGCAATGCCGAGCGCATACTCCACCTTGTCAACCAGATACTGGACCTGAGAAAGATAGACGAGGGTCAGATGCGCCTGCACATGCAGGAAACTGACATGACGGCATTCGTGGGCGACGTGCTCAACCTTTTCCGTCCGCAGGCTACAAGCAAGAATATCACGCTGAGGTTTGAGCATCCCGATGATGCCCTGCCCGTATGGATAGACCGCTCCAACTTCGACACGGTGGTGATAAACCTCATGTCAAACGCAATGAAATATACTCCCACGGGCGGACTGATACGCGTGACACTGAACAACATGCCTGACCTCAACTGCTGCCAGCTGCACGTCTTCGACAATGGAGAACAGATACCGGAGGACAGCCTCAAGAGGATATTTGAGAGGTTCCATCAGGTGGCAACGTCAATAAACCAGAGCAAGGTGGGCACAGGCATAGGTCTCGACCTCGCCAAGTCTCTCGTCCACCTGCACCACGGCAACATAGAAGTGGCTAACGTGAAGGACGGAGTGGAGTTTATCGTCACCCTGCCGCTTGGCAAGGAACACCTGCATGAAGAGGAGATAGCTCACTTTGACGAAGCGGAGATACAGAAGAAGGAAGAGGAAAAACTGATGGAAGCCGTGCCTGCGACTGACATTAATGAGGAAGAAGTGCTGAAGATGGTCAAGTCGGGCACCAGCAAGCGTCCGACAATCGTAGTCGTGGAGGACGACGACGACATACGCGACTACCTGAAGTCACAACTCTCCTCTACCTACCGCGTGCTCTCCTACCCTGATGGCACGGAGGCTCTTCCTGCTATTCTACGAGAGTTGCCGCAGGTTGTAGTCAGCGATATCATGATGCCTAACATGGATGGAAATACGCTTACCGCAAAGGTAAAAGCCAATGTAAACACCAATCATATACCTATCATCCTCCTTACGGCAAAGACACGCGACGAGGACAAACTGGAAGGACTGGAAACTGGCGCAGACCTTTACGTCACAAAACCATTCAACATGGATATACTGCGCCGTCACATCGCCAACCTCATAGCTTCACGCCGTCTCATGCAGAATAAGTTTACAGGCAAGGAAGACATGAAGACAGACCTCGACAACGTGACTTTGGAAACTGCAGATGATAAGTTGCTCGCACGAATCATGTCCGTAGTCAACGCAAATCTCGGCAACTCTGACCTCAATATCGACATGATTTGCTCTGAGGTAGGTATAAGCCGTGTGCATCTGCACCGCAAGATGAAAGAACTGACCAATCAGACACCGCACGACTTCATCCGCAACCTGCGACTGAAACAGGCCGCACGCCTGCTCAGCCACAAGGGGCAGAGCATCACAGAAGTAATGTACCGCTGCGGTTTCAACTCTGCCACAAGTTTCTCCACCATGTTCAAGAAGATGTATGGCGTTTCTCCACGTGAGTACATGAAGTCGCAGGAGTAACAGGGGTGTTGGTTCTTGGTTGTAGGTTGTGGGTTGTCGGTTAGTAATGCGTTGCCAATGGAGGTTTCTCAAGAGGAAAGGGTAACCCAACCTACAACCAACAACCCAAAACCATAAATCAGGAACTACAACCCAACAACCATAAAACCATAAAAATATGAGACGAAAATCAAGATTTCTTTTAGCCATCATTGTAACAATTACCTTGGTGGCTGCCATTATCGGCACAGCATTCTATATGCTCGACTATTCTCTTGGCTATGCCAAAGAGGAACGAAAGACTGCCGACTATTGGAAAAAACGCATGAAAGATGAATGCCCGTGGACCGCCGAGTGGCAAGACTCCATATATCGGCACGCCTGCATAAAGGACACATTCGTCAATATGCCGTCCCAATACAAAGCCCATGCCCTATATCTCCTTGCGCCAAAAGCGACAAGAAAGACCGCCGTCATCGTGCATGGATATAAGGTACGCGCGGAGGGAATGCTGCATATAGCCTATCTCTACAACCATGAACTGGGCTACAACGTCCTGCTACCCGACCTCTACGGACACGGAGAGAGCGAGGGCGACCACATACAAATGGGATGGAACGACCGCTGGGACGTAATGAAATGGGCAGAAGTGGCAGACGAAATCTTCGCTGATGACACTACTACTCAACAAGTGCTGCACGGAATTTCCATGGGAGCCGCCACCATAATGGCTCTCTCAGGAGAGATGACGCCTGCATATATCCTTGGCTTCGTAGAAGATTGCGGCTTTTCAAGCGTATGGGAGGAGTTTAGCGGACAACTGCAAGAGCAGTTTGGACTACCCTCCTTCCCCCTGATGAACGTCACATCTCTGCTCTGTAACCTGCGCTATGGCTGGTCATTCACCGAAGCCAATCAGCAAAAGCAAGTAGAACAGAGCACAAAGCCCATGCTCTTCATACATGGAGACAAGGATACATTCGTGCCCTATCCCATGCTCGCCCGGCTGTATCAGGCAAAGACGACGGGCAACAAGGACATCTACGTGGCAGAAGGCTCAGAGCACGCCAAGGCATACGCCAATCACCGGACGGAATACACACGGCGCGTGAAAGAATTTCTCAACGACATCATAGACCAATGACCACTACATCAAAGGTTTTCCCTTTGTTTCATACAATCATAACTTTCACATATTAATCTTTACTTTGTCATTTTGACCTATGGGTCATTTTTATTCGTTAAGCAGTTCTGATTTCCACGATGAAAAAACAGGCAGAGTGACAGTTTCCATCTTCATCTGGTAAGCTTCATGCAGACTATCCATACTCATTCCGAAATCATTGCCCGCTTCCATATCGGCTATTCTGAACCATTGCTCAAATAATCTGTCCTTGCCTATTGGCTTGTCTCTAAAAATGCGGAGAAGATGAACGGCATTGTCATTACAATAAAGAAGCCTGTAATCTTTTGGAATAGAGAAATAATTATTACTGTAAGTGATTGAATGAAATAACGGGGATGCATTGATAATCCTTGTTAATGACTGGAGAGAGGGGCAATCGGAAGTATCGCATTAATCACGAAACCGTCCATATTGCGCTTATCCTTGGGCAACTCCTGCCATTCGGACTTTGTGTAGCCGACCTTCT
>CALZJQ010000078.1 GCA_945787895.1 uncultured Prevotella sp.
ATTGAGCCGAAGTTCATCATGCTCGACGAACCATTTGCCGGCGTGGACCCTATTGCCGTGGAGGAAATCCAGAACGTGGTATGGCACCTGAAGCACCGCAATATCGGCATTCTGATAACCGACCATAACGTGCATGAGACGCTGAACATCACCGACCGTGCCTACCTCCTCTTTGAAGGACGAATCCTGTTCCATGGCTCTCCGGAGGAACTGGCTGCCAACGAGATAGTCAGGGAGAAGTATCTCGGCAGGAATTTCGTGCTCCAGAAGAAGCAGTTCAAGACTCCCGTCACGGTCACACCCAACCAAGAAGAGAGCAGCAGCCCTGCCGAAGAACAGACACTGACACAGAATGACACACATGAAAGGGAAGAGAGAGAATAGTTAAAATCTCTTTACGCATTTGGAAATGTGCAAGATTATTAGTAACTTTGCACCCTATTATGCGCCATTTGCGCCATAAATCACGTAAAATTCATAATAACAATAACTTAAAAAGAAGAAATGAACATTACATTTGAGAATCCCGAGAAGATCAGCGGCGTACTGACAATCGTCATCGAAGAAGCTGATTATCAGGAGGATGTAACCGCACAACTGAAAAAGTACCGTAAACAGGCAAACATTCCCGGCTTCCGTCCCGGCATGGCCCCAATGGGAATAATCAAGCGTCAGATTGGTGCGCAGGTCAAGGTAGATGCCATCAACAAGCTGGTTGGTGAGAAACTTTACGACTATGTGAAGGAGAACAACATCAACATGCTTGGCGAACCAATGCCACATCTTGGCGAGGAGCCGGTGGACCTCGATGCTCCGGCACCTTACACTCTCAAGTTTGACATTGCAGTAGCACCTGAGTTTGACGCATCTCTCAGCAAGGATGATACAGTGCCTTACTACGACATCACGGTAGATGATGCCATCGTAGAGCAGCAAATCGATGCTTTCGCCTCCCGCGCAGGTTCATACGTCAAGGTGGAAGACTATCAGGACAATGACATGATCAAGGGCGACGTACGTGAGCTCAACGAAGACGGCAGCACAAAGGAAGGCGGCATCACCGTTTCCGGTGCGACATTGCTTCCCTCACGCATTGCAGTAGAGGATCAGAAGGCTCTCTTCAATGGTGCAAAGCCTGGCGACATCATCACGTTCAATCCCAAGAAGGCTTATCCTTCAAGCGTCGTAGAGGTTTCTTCCCTTCTCAACATCTCAAAGGAAGAGGCTGAAAACGTAACTGCCGACTTCTCTTTCCAGATTACAGAGATTACCCGTTACACGAAGCATGCTATTGACCAGGAACTTTTCGACATGGTATATGGTGACGGCAACGTAAAGGACGAGACAGAGTTCCGTGCAAAAGTAGTAGCCGGCATACAGGACCAGATGGTTCAGAACGCTGATTTCCGTCTCCTTCAGGACGTTCGTGCATACGTGGAGAAGAAGATTGGCGAGGTGAAGTACGCTGACGAACTGATGAAGCGCATCATGCTTGCCAACAACAAGGACAAGGATGCTGATTTTGTAGATAAGAACTATGAGGCAAGCATCAAGGAACTTACATGGAATCTTGCCAAGAACCAGATAGTAGCAGCTCTTGAGATAAAGATTGAGGATGCTGACGTCAAGGCAGCAGCTATCGACATGACCCGCATGCAGTTTGCCCAGTATGGCATGAACAGCATACCAGAGGAGTATCTCAACCAGTACGCTGAGGAGATGCTCAAGAAGCCTGAGCAGGTAGATACCTTCGTAAACGTAGCCGTTGACCGCAAGCTCATGGTTGCTCTCAAGGACGTTGTGACCCTCGAAAAGAAGACTATATCATTCGAAGACTTCCAGAAACTGGGCTAACCCCCAAGCCTCATACAGCCCGGGCAAAGGCATTGCAAGGGTTGAAAAGATGATAAAGACAACCTGCTTAGTTCGCAGCATCTGCACTGAGAGACCTGTTTCTCTTGCTGATTCTGCGGGTTAAGCAGGGTTTTTTGTTGTTTCGTGGTCTTGTCGTTTAGTTGTTTCTTGAAAAAACCATTGGTCGGGGCTGTCTGTTTTGGGTTATCGGTTGCAGGTTGTCTGGTCTGTTGTCATGGAAGTTGGCCTGACTGTGAGATAAAATTCCTACACCTCAAAGTCCAGGCAAGTACGCTGGACAGTGTATGGACGCACCTTTCCGTCAGCCACTGCCACATGCTCCGGATGCACGGCATAGCCTTTCAATGCCTCCGGACTCTCCAACGTGCTGTCGAGCATCACGTCGCAGTTGCTTGAATCGAGACGTCCACTGATGTTTACCTTACACTCTATCAGTCCGGGCACCTTGCCTACAAGAGATTCCAGACCTTCCTTTATGCCAGCCTTTACGGCTTCCTTCTCCGCAGGAGTCAGTTCGTCGGAGAGTTTCCAGAGAATAATATGCTTTACCATTTTGCTTTTTGGTGTTTATGTTTTTTCGGTTTTACTTTTTTACGGGTTTTTGAGGAGGTTTGCCTATTTACGGTTTTAAGGTTTTGAGGTTTTGATGTTTTACGGAGATAACCGTGAAACATTATAACCGAAAAGAAAACCGACAACCTGCCCCAACAGCTTTTCCCGATGCAAAAGTAAGGGTTTGTCTCCGAAATTGCAAGAAAAATCGCATAAAACTGCCGGTATTGCCAATATTAAGGATGACAATGTAGGAAAAATGAGAATATTTCCGTAACTTTGCAGGTATGGGAAGATAGAAGTGACAGAAAAAAAAATGACCTTCAGAATCACCACGACTCCGAAGGCCCAAATAATCTACTACTAACTATAACTAACCTAACTATATATTATCATGCCTGTATAACAAATAAGCAGAACTCTTTTAAGAGTTGCTTTCTGTGTGCAAAGGTATAAACTTTATCTCACATTGTCAATACTTTAACATTATTTATTGCGCAAAAACCAAAGCAATCGTTTACATTCTTGACATAGAACAACTTTTCATACTATAATGGACAACCGACCGAATACGACATACAGGATGGAGACAGCGGAGAGTTTCTTTCGCTTTCTCATCGAGGCTACTGCATCAGAGATGCCTGTCAGGCATAGATACCGACTGCTGAGGGAGGTGTTCTATCATACTGTGGAGCAATGCCTTACAGACTGCCGCATCACATTCTCAGGTATCTTTGCAAAGACCGACTACATACTGAAGGAGCACGGCATACCGTCTGACGTCGCCCGAACGATACACGACACGAGAAAAATCCTGTTTCCCTCCCGCAAACACGACATGAATCTCACGGAGGAAGAGCTGAGGGACTCTTTCCCATACGACCTGAAAGGCACCTGCCTGCTCGTCAAATACACATCCAACGTGCAGGACATACCCGAAGCCCTCACACGTCTCTTTCCAGTGACAGACCGCAACACGAGGTGGGAAAAGTACGGAACGGAGGTAATGAGGGTGGTGGTGAGTACGTGGGACGACAAGACCATCACCGCATCAAGGGAAGAAGACGGGCAGGAAATAAGGATATGCTACGACGAAAGCAACAGATACCTCACCCGCAACGGCATCGGCGACTGGTCATACTTGCAAGACATCCTGCGCCCTTACAGCCAGCTCAACCTTGTGCGCGTGAGAATAAAGGACGGAATTTACTTCCCCGAACTGATAATCTATGAGCCTGACTGCCTCATCAACGTCTCTACCATAGCTTCATGCTTTGAGAGCTATGCAGAGTCGCCGTACGTCAGCCTCATCAACAGGCTCAAGCCTCAAGCCAGCAGCATGGCCATCCATCTGGGAAACATAGCAGGAATGTACCTTGACGATACCGTCCACGGCAGGACTGTCAGCTTTGCCGACGGAATGTGCGAGTACTTCCACCGCAATGCCCTGACCATGGTGGCTGACCCTGCTTTCGGGGAAAGGGAGAAAGTCAGCCAGTTATATGCCGATGCAAGGAGCCAGAAGGCAACGATAGAGGCTCTCATAGGCAATGACCTGCCCCTCGCTATAGGCAATTACGACAAGGATGCCGTAGTCCTGGAGCCGTCATTCTTCAGCGAAGTGCTTGGAATACAGGGGCGACTGGATTTCCTCTACGAAGACAGCGACAAATGTATCATCATCGAACAGAAGTCGGGGAAGGGCGGTTTCGTGCCTGTCTCCAGTCCGGACTACAACCCTGACGTGCCGAAGATACAGGAAAAGCACTGGGTGCAGCTCCTGCTCTACCGGGCACTCTTCGTCTATGAGTTCGGCAAGGACGCTCTCACCGCCCAGCACGTCATGCTCCTCTATTCCAAATACCGCCGTGGACTCATCTCCATGGCTCAGTCGCCCGACCTCTTCCTGCGTGCCGTCAGGATGCGCAACCTGCTGTCGTGGTGCGAGAGCGACTATTCCGAAGGAGGATATTCCCGCCTGCTGACCATGTCGCCCGAGGTCCTCAACCAGAAAGGGATAGAGGGAAAGCTGTGGGACAACTACATCCGTCCCCAGCTGTCTGACATCCTCATGCCGATAGACAGGGCATCCGAACTCGAAAAGACGTACTATCTGCGCTTCATGCGCTTCCTGCAAATGGAACAGATGCTGGCAAGAGTGGGAAGCAAAAGAAAGGAAAACTCTGGCTTCGCATCCGTATGGCACGACTCCCTCGAAGAGAAACGTCAGGCGGGGAACATCTACGACTCACTGACTGTCAGCCGTTTCGGACAGAACGGCACTACGGTGGAAAGCCTTTCGCTGCTCTTCGCCGGGACGCAGTCTGCCGACACGTCCAACTTCCGCAAGGGGGATGCCGTCATACTGTACTGCTACAAGGAGGGAGAGGAACCTGACGCCTGCTCACAAATGGTGAACAGATGCACGATAATGGACATAAATGCAGAAGGACTCACCGTAAGGCTGCGCAACGGGCAGACTGACAGGAAAGTCTTCGAGGTGGGGAAAGACAAGAGATGGGCAGTGGAGCACGACCTCCTCGACTCTGCTTCCTCTGCATTGTTCTCTGCCATGCACTCATTTCTCAATGCTTCTCAGTCACGCAAAGACCTTATCCTCAGCCAGCGTATGCCGGAGACGGACAGCCGGCTGACCGCAAGAGGCACCCACTACGGACGCTTCTCCCCGCTCGTCAGCAGGGCAAGGCAGGCAAGGGAGCTGTTCCTCATCATAGGTCCTCCGGGCACTGGAAAGACGTCGTACGGCATGCTGTACCAACTGCAGGAAGAACTGATGGAGGAAAACAGCAACATACTCATCACGTCATACACCAACCGGGCTGTAGATGAAGCGTGCTCAAAACTCAAGGAGGAGGGCATTGACTTCCTCCGTCTCGGCAACGAACTGAGCAGCAGCGAGGAATACCGCAGCCACCTGCTCTCGGAGAGAGTGAAAGAATGCAGGAACGGCAGGGAACTGAGCGGGCTGCTGCAACGCACGCGGGTCATCTGCGCCACCACGGCTACGCTTTCTTCCAATACGTCGCTGTTCCGCATCAAGCATTTCAGCCTCGCCATCGTAGATGAAGCGTCACAGATTCTGGAGCCTCACCTCATGGCATTGCTCTGCGCCCGTCACGGCGACGGCGACGCCATCGACCGCTTTGTGCTCATCGGAGACCACAAGCAGCTGCCTGCCGTGGTGCAGCAGACGCAGGAAGAGTCTGTAGTGACAGAAGAATGCCTGCGCAGTATCGGACTGACCGACTGCCGTCTCTCCCTCTTTGAGCGATTACTCCATCGTTTCCGCACGGCTGACGGTGAATATGACCCACGCTATGTCTATATGCTTACCCGTCAGGGACGTATGCACCGCGATATTGCCGAGTTTCCCAACATTGCCTTCTACGGCGGAAAACTCGACACCGTGCCCCTCCCCCACCAGGAGGAGACGCTGCCCCCGCTCCGTGGCAGAGACACCCTCACGCTGCAGGATGCAGTGCGCCTCACCCGCATCGCCTTCATCCCCTGCCCTGCTCCTCATCTCTCAGCATCTGACAAGACCAACACTGTCGAGGCTGAGAAGATAGCTGAAGCCGTATATGAGATATATAATATAAATAAGGTGTCGTTTGATGCCGGCAAGACCATCGGCATCATCGTGCCATACCGCAACCAGATAGCCACCGTCCGCAATGCCATCGACCGCCGGGGCGTGAGCATACTCCACGACATCACCATCGACACCGTAGAGAGGTATCAGGGCAGTCAGCGTGACTACATCCTTTACGGCTTCACCATCCAGCGGCCGTACCAGCTCAATTTCCTCACCGACAACACCTTCGAGGAGGACGGAATGGTCATCGACCGCAAACTCAACGTAGCGATGACCCGGGCCCGCCGACACCTTATCCTGTTCGGCAACCCGTCACTCCTGCGTCAGAATGCCACGTTCTCACGGCTCCTTGACTACATAGAGGAGAAAAACCGCCGTGGATAAAACAGTCTTCGGCCACGGCAGTAAATGTCAATTTTGTCCTATCCTCCGCCCCACCCTCACCCCTTCATAACCGACTGTCATTCAAAGCGATAGACAATAGCATTGATATTACGTCACAAAAGCGTTGATTTTACCTTGCAAAAGCGCCGTTATTACCTTGCAAAAGCGCCGTTATTGCATTGCGAAATCAACGCTTTTCATTTTGTCCTATTGCCGACATGATTTTTTATCACGAAAAACTTTCCCATTACAGGAAATAATCGTAACTTTGCAGCGGATTTTTCAAGCGTGAGCCTGCGTGTCGCATTGCCCGCCAACGCAGACTCCCGCATTTTGATTTCCAAGACAGTAAGGACAGCACCACATTCCTATTTTGTTCGTCTTTTCAATTTGTAACCGAAAAACCGTTGCACCATCACCGCAGCTTATATGGAAAAACCTGACAATCCCGGCATGACAGCCGTAAGGCGGCCTTTCTTTTCAGT
This sequence comes from uncultured Prevotella sp., assembly GCA_945787895.1. Taxonomy (GTDB): domain Bacteria; phylum Bacteroidota; class Bacteroidia; order Bacteroidales; family Bacteroidaceae; genus Prevotella. The sequence goes on from CALZJQ010000078.1 coordinate 6,913, forward strand.
CATTATTCCGATGTATAATGTCGGTGATTTCATAGGAAAATGTCTCGGCAGCGTCTATGCGCAGGATATTGGAGAAGAGGAATATGAAGTAGTCATCGTGGATGACAGTTCTTCCGACGACACCCTGGAAATTGCAGAGTCTTTGACAGAGACTCACTGCAACACCCTGCTCCTGAAGCACGACGAGAACCAGAAACAGGGGAGCGCACGCAACAGTGCGATGAGGAGGGCAAGGGGAGAATACATCGTCTTCTTGGACAGCGACGACTGCTGGCAATATACCAATGTACTGACGACATTCAGAAGGATTATCAGGGAGACCCATGCTGACGTAGTGGACAACGGTTCGGAATACAAGTATATAGACTGCAATCAGGATATAGCCCTGAGCCGATACGACGGCACTGCCGAATACCGACATACTGACACTTACGAACTGATTAACGGCGATGATTTCTTCTTTGGTCCTGTACAAGCCTTCTACAGCCGGCAGCTGATACTCGACCATGACGTATGGTTTGCGGACAACGTGCAGTACGAAGACATAGACTGGCGAATGCGGATAGTCTATCATGCCAGGAACATAGTAAGGACAGACATCCCGTTCTACTGTTACCGCATCAACCCTGCAAGCACGCTCAACAGCAACAATGCCCGCCTGCAGCACGACAGGGTCTCCTGCTACAGGAGGCTTACCCACTTTGCTTCGCAGGACCTGCATCCACGGATGAAAGACTATCTCTCCGCCTGGATCTTGAATGACGTCACCTCCTTTCCTTTCTTTTCACGGAAATACGACATAGGCAACAGTCTGAAAGCTGTAAGGGAGCTGCGCAACATACGCCTGCTTGACAAAGGGACATACAGGTACTTCTCACCGGACATCACCATCTCCAAGACATCCCTCATCACCATCTTCCTCCTCAAGCATTTCCCCCTTGCCGCCATTGCTCCCTACCGCATCCTGATGGTAATAAAGGATGCCGTACTTGGGAGATGAGCAGGGGGCAATGTTGTTTGGTTGTTTGGTTGTTTAGTTGTTTGGTTGTTTAGTTGTTTAGTTGTTTGGATGACAGCATTCGACTCCGATAAAAATACAAACAACAAAACAACAAAACCACAAGACAACCAAACAACTAAACAACCGATAAGTCCTACCACGAATTAGGTATCAGGCAGCAAGGAGACCAATGAAAAATGCCTATTATTAGGTATTTCAGCATCGAGGAATAATTCATACCTTTGCAGACGAAAAAAAACAGAGTAACAAAGGTAAGAAAAGATGAAAAAAGAATTGTATTCTTCGATAATCATTGCGATGACAGTGGCTACAGGAACCAAGGCCGGCAACCTTCCTCCTTCAGTAGAAAATGACGACGTCACGACAGAGCACCGGATTAATGACGACAACGATGTGGACAAGACTGTACAGATAGACGAAATAGTGGTTTCCGCCAACAAGAGTGCCGTGAAGCGTAAGGATGCGCCTGTCGTGGTAAGCGTCATCAGTGCCCGACTGCTGGAGCAGGTAAATGCTTCGGATTTGGCAAAGACACTGTCCTACCAGTCGGGTCTGAGAGTGGAGAACAACTGCCAGAACTGCGGTTTCCCACAGGTGAGGATAAACGGGCTCGAAGGCTCTTACTCCCAGATACTCATCAACAGCCGCCCCGTAGTCAGTTCCTTGGCAGGGGTATATGGATTGGAACAGATACCTGCGGCAATGGTGGATAGGATAGAGATAGTACGGGGTGGAGGGTCAGCCCTCTTCGGAGCCAATGCCGTGGGTGGCACAATAAACATCATCACGAAAGACCCGAAATACAACAGCTTTGAAATAAGCAATACCCTCTCTTCGATTGGCGGCAAGGCATGGGAGGACTATATGGGAGCCAATGCTTCGCTCGTAGGCGATGACAACTCCTGCGGTCTCGCCCTCTATCAGACATACCGCAACAGACAGCAGTATGACCATGACGGAGATGGCTTCTCCGAACTGGGAAAACTATCCTCACATACCTTTGGTATCAATGGTTATTATCGTCCATCACAATTCACGAGAATAGGTCTGGAGTATCATACTACGAACGAATTCCGTCGCGGAGGAAACAAGTTTGACCTTGAACCTCACCTCAGCGACATAACAGAACAGACACGCCACATCATCAACAGTGGCGGACTAACATACGACATCGCTTGGAAGGAATGGAGTCAGAAGCTGTCCCTGTTCTCTTCGCTGCAGCACGTGGACCGCAACAGCTACTATGGTGCGCAGCAAGACCCTGACGCATACGGCAAGACAAAAGACCTCACATACGTGGGTGGTGCCACATACGTAGGCCGCTTCAGCCATCTGCTCTTCTCCCCCGCCACGCTTTCTGCCGGCCTGGAGTATCAATACAATTCCCTCCACGACATCATGACAGGCTACGGCCGCGACCTCAGCCAAGACGTCAGCATCGGCAGCCTGTATGCCCAGGCAGAGTGGACCATCGACCATGTGACCCTCCTTGCCGGACTCCGGATAGATGAACACAACCTTATCGACAATCCTATAATCAGCCCGAGACTCAACATGATGTGGAAGGCATCAGGTAACGTCCAGACACGGCTCACGTGGTCCACAGGCTTCCGTGCGCCACAGGCATACGATGAGGATCTTCATGTCACGGCAGTAGGAGGAGAGGGCGTGCTGATACAGCTTGCAGACGGTCTGAAACCGGAATATTCCAACAGTTTCAGCGGTTCCATCGACTGGACTTTCCGGCAGGGGCATTTCCTGTTCAACATTCTCGGAGAAGCCTTCTTCACGTCTCTCTCCGACGTCTTCTATCTCCACAAGACAGGAGTCGATGCAGAAGGCAACACGATACAGGAACGCCGCAATGGTGACGGGGCAAGGGTATATGGCGTCAATATTGACGTAAAGGCAGCTCATGGCAGTGAATGTTCCATCCTGGCAGGCATGACATTGCAACGCAGCAGATACAAGACTCTCACGGCATGGAGTGACGACCCCTCCATAGAGCCGGTGAGGAATATGCCGCGCACTCCTCAGATATACGGATATTTCACCATGAACATCTCTCCCGTGAAGCCGCTCGACTTGTCATTGTATGGCATTTACACAGGCAGGATGTATGTACCACACTACGGAGAACAAGACAAGATGACATATACTCCCGACTTCATGGAACTGTCAGCAAAGGCATCCTACACATTCAGGATGGGCAAAAAGATAAACATTCAGGCGAACTGCGGAGTACAGAACATCCTGAATGCTTTCCAAAAAGACCTTGACAAGGGAGAATACCGCGACTCAGGGTACTTCTATGGTCCCACACAACCACGAACAGTGTTCCTGGGATGCAAGATCAACTATTGAAACGGAAGAAAATGAAAAGGATAAAGCTATATGAGGCTGATGACAAGATGATAGACCTCATCAGCGACAATTACAGTATGCTGCAAGGACTCGGAGCTTTTGGCATACGGATGGGGTTCGGCGACAAGACGGTGGAGGAGGTTTGCGTCAGTCAGAACGTAGATTGCTACACCTTTCTCGCCGTAGTCAATTTTGTCATCAATGGATATGTGCCGAAAGAGACTGACGAGAGGATTTCGGTAGAGACGATACTTGGCTACCTGCGCGCTTCCCACAGGTTCTTCCTCGATTTCCAGTTGCCATCCATCAGGGAGAAACTGAAGACCGCCCTCTGCCAGGATGATAGTCTCACCACTCTCATCCTGCATCTGTATGATGAATATGCCCACGACATACAGAAGCACATGAAGTATGAGGAAAAGACTCTCTTCCCTTATGTGGAATCATTGTTGCGGGGAGAACAGACCTCCAAATATAATGCAGAGATATTCTCCAAGCACCACAGCGACACGACGGGAAAATTTCAGGAGCTGAAAAGCATCATCATCAAGTATCTTCCGCAGGACAGCCTGTCAAACAATAAACTGACTGCCACACTATATGACATCTACAACAACGAGGAATGGCTGCTCAATCACGCCAACGTGGAGGACCATATCTTCATCCCTGCCATCCGTCTGTTGGAGAACAGAAACAAGTCGGAAGGCATATCTACGAGAATATCAGACTTGATAAAGTATGCTGAAGGAGGAGAGGCTGTGTCAAGCCGTGAGAAAGACATCATCATCTGCTTAGTGCAGGGAATGTCAAACAAGGAAATAGCCGATCATCTGTATATCTCTGTCAATACGGTTATCACGCACCGCAGGAACATCGCACGCAAACTACAGATACATTCCGTGGCAGGACTTACTATCTATGCCATTGCCAACGGTCTGATAGACAAGAGTTGTTTCACTAAAGACTGAGTGAAAGGCAGGTTTCCCCAGAATCATTTCCCCTTCCCCAGACTCATTTCCACATTCAGTAGAGATACAAAAAAAGACAGCCAGTCAGGATATTATCACCCTGACTGGCTGTTTTTTTCTGTCATGTGCCATTGAAACAACGATGTCAATCTTCATCCTCTTCTCTGGAACGCTTGCGTATAGCGCGTTTCTTCACCTTCTTCTCTACAGGCTTCTCTATTCTTACGCCTGCAAGTTCCGGGTCGATAAGGATGCGTCCACAGTACTCACACACGATGATTTTCTTGTGCATCCTAATGTCAAGCTGGCGCTGAGGCGGGATTTTGTTGAAGCAACCGCCGCAGGCATCACGCTGCACGTAAACGATACCGAGACCATTGCGTGCATTCTTACGTATGCGTTTGAAGCTGGTAAGGATGCGACTCTCGATGCGTGTCTCGTAATCCTTTGCCTTTGCCTTGAGTATTTCCTCCTCTTCACGCGTCTCCTGCATTATCTCATCCAGTTCGCCACGCTTCTCTTCGAGGGCAGTCTCACGGTCGTTGAGAAGGTCTTCTGCACGCTTAATGTCGTTGTTGCGCTCTTCTATCTTCTGAATGGCTTCCTTTATCTTCTTCTCGCAGAGCTGTATCTCCAGTTCCTGAAACTCTATCTCCTTGGTAAGAGTGTCATACTCGCGGTTGTTGCGCACATCGTCGAGCTGCTTGGTGTAGCGTGCCACGCTTGCCTTAGCCTCCTCAATATCCGCACGACGCTGCTCTACTGCCGAATTATACTCGTCAATCTCATGCTGTATCTTTTCAATACGCACGTTGAGACCTTCCACTTCGTTCTCAAGATCTTCCACCTCAAGAGGAAGTTCACCGCGGATAGCACGCTTCTCATCTATCTGAGAAAGTGTCATCTGCAACTGAAAGAGAGCCTTGAGCTTCTCTTCCACTGTCAAATCTGTAGGATCTTTTCTTGCCATAGTAATATTTGTTTTGTTAAATTCAATGATACCTCAAGGGGTTTGTCATGACCGAAGTGACGTGACATTCTATGCCGGGACACTCTTTCTCAATGACTCTTTGAAGCAACTGCTGCGTAAACTGTTCGCTCTCATAATGCCCAATCACCGCAATCTGTATCTCATCCTCATGGTCGAAATAATCATGATAGCGCATCTCTCCCGTAATGAAAGCATCAGCACCAGCACTAATCGCCTGAGAAAGGAATTCTCCACATGAGCCTCCTGCACATGCCACTCGCCGTATGTCACGGCTGAGCAAGGCATTTGTCACTACGCAACCGCAATGGAATGTCTCCTTTACCAATGAGATGAAAGCCTCGGCAGTAAGGGGTTCCTCCAATTCTCCCACGACACCTATGCCACATTCCACGCCTGCCTTCATCTGGGGATAAAAGTAACGCACGTTATTTAGATGTAGCCTACGTGCCATCTCATGGTTCACGCCGCCTTGAGCAGAATCAAGGTTGGTGTGCAAAGAGACGATGGTAATGTCGTTCCTAATGGCTTTCATCACCGTACGTTGTATATCATTCTTGCCTGCCACCTGCTTTAGCCCGCGGAATATCAGCGGATGATGCGACACTATGAGGTTACAACCCTTGCCAACAGCCTCATCCACAACCTTTTCAGTCACGTCAAGGCACAATAAAGCCCCTGAAACTTCCGCCTCCGTCAATCCTACCTGCAGGCCGGCATTGTCCCAGTCTTCCTGCAAGGGCAGAGGCGCGAAACACTCAAGGGCACTGATTACATCCTTTATTTTCACGCTATGCGATATGTCTGATTGTTTTATCTTTTGAATTGCAAAGTTACTAATTTCCTCTGAAATACAGGCATGAAGCCTACTACCAGCCTTTCTTTTTAATTTTTATTAACCTTATCACGGCATCGCAGGGGGGCTGGTGGTTCTTCGACCTGGTCGAAGAATACCAGTTGTTTGGTCTGTCGTTTGTTGCCGCGTTGAAGACGGATAGTATCAACAAAACAACCAAACAACAAAACAACCAAACAACAAAACAACCAAACAACAAA
>CALZJQ010000079.1 GCA_945787895.1 uncultured Prevotella sp.
GCCTTGAAATATGCCTGACATGAAGCCCACAGGGCACGAGATTTCTGCATTTGTTTCTGAGATGTTTTGGTTGTCTTGTTGTTTGGTTGTCTTGTTGTTTGGTTGTCTTGTTGTTTGGTTGTCTTGTTGTTTGGTTGTCTTGTTGTTTGGTTGTCTTGTTGTTTGGTTGTCTTGTTGTTTGGTTGTCTTGTTGTTTGGTTGTCTTGTTGTTTGGTTGTCTTGTACTTGACTAATTTGCGCCACACCCAACCAAACAACTAAACAACTAAACAACTAAACAACCAGACAACCCCAAAAACTCACTTGTCCTTCCTGCCGAACAAGGAGAAATGGACGTATCGCTTGGGATGGCTCTTAAGGTCTGTAAGGAGAGAGTCAGCCGACGCCATGGTGGATGTCATGTTGTTGTAGAGCCCCGGGTCATGCAGAAGCAATCCTATAGTTCCCTCCTTGCTGTTGAGAGTATTTGTAAGCTGTTCTACGTTAGCCAGCGTCGCATCCACCTTTGCCATTGTCCCAGCCACGTCGATGGCAGCGAGGTTGCCTGTCAGGGCCTGCGCATTTTCCATCATTCCGTCCGCCTTTGTCAGCAGGGAAGGCACTTTCCTGTTCAGCTCGGCCATCATCGTGTTGAGGCTTTGCGTCGTCACTGTGAGGTTCTGCGAGACGGTCTCTGCATTGCGCAGCGTTGCCGTGATGGCAGGGTCTGCAAGCAGGGTATTCAGCGAAGCGAGGATGCTGTCGAGCTTTGGCAGCATCTTCTCCACTGCAGGTATCATAGCCTTCAACTGCCCCATAGCTCCTTCGTCGATGACTCCCGATATGATGTCGCCGGGATTGAGACGCTCTCTCGGGTTGTTGGCAAGGAGAAGGTTCACCTGAGTGTTGCCCATGAGGTCGGAAACGATCTCTGCCGTCGAGCCTGCCGGTATTCTCAAATCCCTGTCTATCTCTGCATCGGCAACGATATTTCCCTGTTTCTCGTAGTCATACGTGACGCCTGTCACCGTGCCCACCCTGTATCCATCGGCATAGATGGGACATGAAGCAGAGACTCCATTGACGTTGGAGAATACTATCTTATAGACATTTCCGTTGGAAAAGACGGACAATCCCTTGAGAAAATTCAGTCCGAAGAACAGCAGCACGATACCTACTATGGCAACGAGTGCTATCTTTACCTCTTTAGTTAAATACTTCATGATGTTGAGTTAATGTTTTGTTGTTTCTTTCGGTTTTAAGGTTGTGAGGTTTTAAGGTTATACGGTTGTACGGTTGTACGGAAGTTACAATCAGCCATGGCAAATATCCGTAAAACCGTATAACCGTAAAACCGTATAACCGCAAAACCGTATAACCGCAAAACCGTATAACCGCAAAACCGTATAACCATAAAACCGTATAACCGCAGGAATCCCAAAACTACTTCTTCCTCCGATATTCCTGTATAGCCTCAGCGGTGCTTATCCGCTCACCATTCCTGAAAGCCACGATGAACGAGCCGGGGAATTTCCCTCCCAGTGACTTATGGAGCCGGAGAATCTCCTTGTAGTCAGTGGTAGAACCTACTGTATATTTCAGCATCTTGCCCTCCTTGAAGTAGTCTGCCTTCTCGCCTTTCAGACGTGAATCGTTGGCTTTCAATACTTTATCCGAGACAAATATCTGTATCTTGAACACGGGGGCATCGCTCTTTACAGCCGAGGGCGAGTCCTTCCGTTCTGTTTCCCTCTTGGCCGGAACAGTTTTCTTCTCTGCATCCGACTTCGCCTGCACACCGTTTTCCCGAGGCTTATCCTTCTCTTTTGTCTCACGTTGCCTAACAGGAGACTTCACCTCTGTCACGTTTCCTGCAGGAACAGGTTGCCCGACATCCTCTGTGCGTGACTCTATCCTGTAGTCCACGGCGGCAGTATAGCCGCTGTTTTTCTGTTTGTATTTTATGAAAGCATTGTAAATGCCTTTTGCCATGTTGTCGATGTTGGCACTGTTAGTAAGGTATTGCTCTTCATCAGGCGTTGAGATAAACCCGAGTTCTATCAGGCAACTCGGCATTGACGTCTCCCGAAGGACAAGGAATCCCGCCTGTTTCACGCCCTTGTTGGGGCGGTTTGCCAGAGTGCAGACGTTGTTCTGTACGAGTTTTGCCAGTTCCACGCTCTTTGCCATGAAATGGTCCTGCAGGAACTCGAACATGATGTAGCTCTCGGAAGAATTGGGGTCAAAGCCCTCGTAATGTTGCTGATAGTCCTTCTCGACAAGGATTACAGAGTTCTCGCGCTTAGCCACCTCAAGGTTGTCGTTGGCTCTGTGCATACCGAGTGTGTAGGTCTCGAAGCCTCTTGCTATCTTTTTGCCCGGCAGAGAGTTGGTATGTATGGAGATAAAGAGGTCGGCCTTCGCCCTGTTGGCTATCTCAGCCCTTTCGTGAAGGGCCACAAACTTGTCCGTTTTCCTCGTATATACCACTCTCACGTCGGGGCAGTTGCGCTCCACGTACGAACCGAAGGCGAGGGCGGTGCGGAGGTTTATGTCCTTTTCCTTCGCTTTGGCTCCTACCGCCCCTGCGTCATGTCCGCCATGTCCGGCATCAATGACAAGGGTAAATCTCTCCGGGGAAGCCCACAAAATCACGGGGCATAGAAGCAATATGATAAATGTCTGTATTCTCTTTTGCATGGGTTGAAGGGAAATATTTCGCAAAATTACAAAAAAAGAATAATATTCCTGCCTTACTACTTTCCTTTTTAGAGATTATTTACATTTGAGGAGTTGTTAGCGGTTGTTGGTTTTTGGTTGTTGGTTTTTGGTTGATAATGTTTTCCAATGGAGGATTTCTCATGAGGAAAAGGTAACCCATCGAAAAACCCACAACCAAAAATCCACAACCGCTAACCGCTCCTCAATACCTTTCCCAAACCTCTACCCCTGCTCCATCCATCTCATAAGGCATGGGAGGTGCGATTTTCTTTACATTGATGCGTGTCATGATGATAGCGGGGTAGAGCTGTTTTAGTCGTTTGGCTATCCTTGCAGCCACGTGTTCCACGAGCCGGGAAGGCACTTTCATCTCCTCTGCCACCATATCTGCCACGACGGCATAATTGACCGTGCCGCTCAACTCGTCCTTTTCACAAGCCTCCTGCAATGGATATTCTATCTCTACGCTCACAAGGTAATCGTTTCCCACTACCCTTTCCTGCTCCATCACTCCATGAAAAGCATGCAGGCGCATGGAGTCTATATATACCTTGCCTGTCATCATTCCCCTTCCGGCATATATTTCTTCAGTGCGCGCGCCACGCCGTTCTTCCACATATTGAGCATCTCCTCCCTGAAGGTCAGTGACTCGATGAGCTTTACCACAAGCCTGATGGGCATCCGGTAGCGCAATACGCCTGAGATTAGCTTGGCATAGTTCCAACAGTCAGGATTGAATTTCTCCGAGAGCCCCTCCACCGTCGTCTTGTATCCACGCCTGTTCTCAAACTGGAAGTCGTATCTGTGAGTGCCGTCTTCATTGGTCTGGCGGATTATTTTTCCGCTGACCACTGTCTTTGGCAGTACGATGCCCTCGTCATCGTCCTGTATGCCAGTGAATATCTCGTAAGGTCTCCCGTCGAGAAGTCCTACGAAAGCCACCCATTTCTCCTTATTGTTCTGAAAGCGCACCACGTCACATTCGAGCACGGTAGGGCGTTCCACGATAATCTCTTCGCTTTTCTCGTATTCCATATTTGTGGTTTGTTGTTTTGTGGTTTTGTTGTTTTGTTGTTTAGTTATTTTGTTGATAGTGTTCGACTCGATTGCTAAGTCAAACAACTAAACAACAAGACAACTAAACAACAAGTCAACCAAGCATGTTTTGTTATTACGGTGCAAAAATACATCTTTTTTCCAACATAGCGAAATCTTTTCACGGAAAAGTTTCCTTTCGGTTTCATGGTTTTAGGTTTTGCGGATGCAGAAAGGTGGCAAAAGACGGATTGTTTCTTCCGAAAGAAAAGAGAAAAAGCTGTCAGGACATTTCCCCGAAAGGAAACGTGCCTGACAGCAACGTTCATGAAATTATAAAAGATAGACAATAGGTTGTAAAAGCGTTGATATTACAGTGCAAAAGCGTTGATATTACCTTGTAATAACTTAGCTTTTACAAGGTAATATCAACGCTTTTGTTTTGCAATGTCAAATCCTTACTGTCATGCTCATGCGGATATGGCATCCGGCAAGTATGCCTGTCGGCTCGTGGCTTGCCTCGTAAATGATTATGGCAGGGGAAAAATCACTTCTATTTCCGTTCTCCTGAACGGCTTCTGGATTCATGTTGTTTCAAAAAAGAGGATAAATAATGCTTTCTGTCAAATATCATTTGGCTATAATAAAAAAAGTTTGTACTTTTGCAGACAAATAGAAATGGCTGCAAAAAGATGAGCACGACAATATATCCTTCTCCCATTTTCGGTCCTATTCACAGCCGCCGACTCGGTCTGTCACTCGGCATAAATCTCCAGCCAAAGGACGGGAAGCTGTGCACCTTCGACTGCATTTACTGCGAATGCGGCTTCAACAAGGATTTTCCGCCTAAGTCGCCGCGCCCCTCACGTGAGGCTGTGGCAGAGGCATTGGAACTGAAACTGAAGGAGATGAAGGCTCAGGGCACGGCTCCCGACGTGATTACGTTTGCCGGAAACGGTGAGCCTACAGCCCATCCGCAATTCGCAGAAATAATCAGTGACACGATACGCATCCGCAACGATTGTTTCCCGAACGCCCGCATTTCCGTGCTCAGCAACGCTACCATGACGGGGCATGAGAAGACGAGGAAGGCTCTGATGCTTGTCGATAACAACATCTTGAAACTCGACACTGTCAACCCCTCCTACATATCTCTCGTTGACCGCCCCGTCAGTCCGTCATACGATGTCAGGAAAATCATTGAGAACATGAAATCGTTCGATGGTCATTGCATTGTTCAAACTATGTTCATGCAAGGCGAAAGGATGGGACTGTCTGTTGATAATACAACAATGGAATACGTAATTCCATGGCTTGAAGCCCTAAAAGAGATACAACCTGAAAAGGTAATGATTTACACCATTGACCGAGAGACTCCTGCACGGGGATTACAAAAGGCTCCGCGCGATATTCTCGACAGCATTAAGGCTATGGTGGAAAAAGAGGGTTTCCCCTGCACCGCAAGTTATTGACAGAGGTTTCTGGTTGTTGGTTTTGGGTTGTTGGTTTTGGGTCAGGTTACCCCATTGCTTTCTGAGTAAGTCTCCATTGGCAACACATTACCGACCTACGACCAGAAACCTGAAACTACAATAAAAAAAACAATTCACAAACTACTAACTATAATCATGAAAAGAAACTTATTCCTCTTTATCAGCATTATTTTCTCTGCCTCGATTTACGGACAGACAAAAAGTGAAGTGCTGGAAGTGGCTCACAGAGCCAACGATTATTTCATGGCTAAATGGAGCGACCCTACCGTTCCGACAAACTTCAAGGTGGTACGCCCGAGCAATCTCTGGACCCGTTCCGTGTATTACGAAGGTCTGCTTGCCCTTTACGAGCAAGACCCGCAGCAACGTTTCCTTGACTACATCGACAGGTGGGCTACTTTCCACAAATGGGGACCGTACAAGGGTGACATGAAAACCTTCGATGCAGACTATCAATGTTGTGCCCAGGTTTACTGCACACGTTATTTCATGGAGGGGGGAGAGGAAAAGTACAGGACGATGCAAAAGAATTTCGACAACCAGATAGCATCAGGCAACAACCGCCGCTGGACGTGGATTGACGCCATACAGATGGCTATGCCTGCATATGCCATGATGACGCGCATCACGGAAGACAGGAAATATATCGACTATGCGATGCGTTCATATATTTGGACACGTGACACCTGCGGTGGTCGCCTCTTCAACGTGGAGGAGGGTTTGTGGTGGAGAGATGCCAATTTTGTAGCCCCCTACAAGGAGTCTGACGGACAGAACTGCTATTGGAGCCGCGGCAACGGATGGGTGTTCACAGCTCTCTGCCGCGTGATGAACCAGTTGTCCACCAAGGATATTTACTACAAGCAACTGAAAAGCGACTATCTGCTGATGGCGCATGCACTACTGAAAGTACAGCGTGAGGATGGTTTTTGGAACGCAAGCCTTACCTCACAGGATTTTGCAGGTCCAGAACTCTCCGGCACAGCACAGTTCCTTTACGGTCTCTGCTGGGGCGTGAACAAGGGTTACCTGAAGAAAAAAGAGGTCATGCCTGCCATTCAAAAGGCATGGAAGGCTGTCGCCTCTTCTGTCCATAAGGACGGCTTCGTGGGTTACGTCCAGGGTTCGGGAGACCGTCCAGCCTCAAGCCAGCCTGTAGGTTACAACCGTGAACCGGACTTTGACGACTACGGTCTCGGCTGCCTCCTGCTCGGCGCAAGCGAATATTGTAAACTTTTGAAATAGTACCTGGTTGTAGGTTGTGGGTTGTAGGTTGTGGGTTGAGTTACCATTACTTCTTGAGGAAGACTCCATTGGAAAGACATTACTAACCGACAACCAAAAACCGACAACCACCCCCCAAAAAACACACTTCTATATCTGAAAAAACATGAAAAAAATATATGCTATCATAGCGACGACACTCGCAACGTTCCTCTTCTCGACGGCTATACAGGCACAGCCGGGAAGGAAAGTGGTCAATATAAACCGTGGATGGCTCTTCCACAATGGAGAATCATCACCATCTATTAATTTAGAAAAAGCCAAGGCGGAAGGATGGAAAGAGGTAAACCTGCCACACGACTTCCAGATAGAGCAACCATGGGTGGCACCCGAAGCAAGCGAAAAGGCTGACAACAGCGATGCCGGAGCAAATATCAAGAGTCGCTTGTCTGCACGTGGATTCAAGGAAATGGGCTCTGGCTGGTATGTGAAATCTTTCACTCCATCCATTGAAGACAAAGGAAAACGGATACTCATCGACTTTGAGGGCATCATGTACCTCGGTGACGTCTATCTGAACGGAAAGAAGATAGGAGGCACGGACTATGGTTATGTAGGCTTTGAGATTGATATCACCAAAGATGTACGCTATGGAGAAGAGAACGTCATTGCCGTATATTCCAATACTGCCGACCCGAAGAACTCACGATGGTACACGGGCGGCGGACTGTTCCGTGACGTGAATATCGTCTATACCGACAACGAACTTTATTTCAACCGTCATCCTCTCTATATCACTACCCGGGAGAACCGGTACGTTGATATGTCTGTAGATGTACAATGCAAGACCCGACAGACCGACATCACCCTTCAGGTCATCATCACAGCTCCTGACGGAACGGTGGTGAGTGACAGGAAACATGAAATGAAGCGCAACCGCAGTTACAAGTTCGGACAGGAATTTTCCTTGCCAACCATAGAGATTACCGATGCACAACTGTGGGATTGCGAACATCCCTCACTCTATTCCGCTACAGTCCGCCTGCTCCGCAAGGACGGAAGCGTGAGCGATGAGGTGACGAAACGTTTCGGAATCCGTGAGATAGCCTTGATACCGGGCAAAGGTCTTTGGCTCAACGGAAAGAAAGTGCTGCTGAAAGGCTATGCAAACCACCACACTCTCGGCGCTCTCGGAGCAGCGGCCTACCCCCGTGCTATGGAGAAGCGCATCAAGCTGATGAAAGACTACGGCATGAATCACATCCGTACGTCGCATAACCCCTACTCCGAGTCTTTCCTTGACCTATGCGACGAGAACGGCATCCTCGTCGTCGATGAGCTATATGACAAATGGAATGACCAGTACGTGGGTGGCGGACGCAGTCATTTCACCGATTTATGGATGGGACACGTGGCTGAGTTTATAAAGCGTGACCGCAACCACCCCTGCGTGGTGCTGTGGTCTATGGGCAACGAACTGCAGTCTTACAACGACACTCCTTTCAACGATTGGGGCGTGACGCAGTACAAACTGATGAAGACCCTTATCCAAAGGTATGACAGCACCCGCAAGGTGACCGTTGCCATGCACCCCCGTTACCGCAACTGGGAGACTGACTCCCTGCCTTGTGACCTTGCGAAAGTAACGGACATTCAGGCATATAACTACCGCTACATGTACTTCCCCGGCGACGGAAAGCGTTTCCCATGGATGAATTTCTACCAGAGTGAGGCTTCCACGGCCGCCATGGGAGAGAACTTCTTCGCCATGGATCTCGACAAGGTCATCGGACTCGCCTACTGGGGAGCCATTGACTACCTCGGCGAGAGTCAGGGCTGGCCGGCAAAAGGCTGGGCGCAGGGTGTCTTCGACATTGCCCTTGAACCCAAGCCCAAGGCATATTACATGCGTTCTTTCTTCAAGCCGGAAGAGCCTGTCGTGCACATTGCCGTCACGGAGTCGAAAGGCAACGTGATGTGGAACGGAATACAGACAGGCAATGACGGACAGAGCGACCATTGGAACCGCACTCCCGGCACAAAGCTGTCACTCACTACATACACCAACGCCGACGAGGTGGAACTCGTGGTCAACGGCAAGAGTTATGGAACGAAGCGGAATGACAGGAAAAACGCAAAGATGCGCAACCAAATACGTTGGGAGGATGTCATCTACCAGGATGGATATTGTGAGGCCATTGCACGCACAGACGGCAGGGTCGTGGCACGTCACAGGATAGAGACGACGGGTAAGGCGGTCGCTCTAAAGGTCATTCCCGACAACGACGAATGGCGGGCTGACGGCATGGATCTGCAACATATCCGCATAATCGCCGTTGACAAACGGGGCAGACGCGTAAGCAATGCCGTGGCTGACGTCACGGTCAAGGTGCAGGGTGACGCAAGTCTTGCGGCCATGAGCAATGGAAACATAAACTCGGACGAACTCCCCACTGCTGACCATCAGCAGCTGTTCAACGGTTCCTGCCTTGCAATACTCCGCTCTGGCACAGCCCCCTCGCCCGTGGTTGTCACTGTGTCAGCTCCCGACCTCAAGGGCACGAAGATAAAACTCGCTACGAAATAACGTCAATGTCCCGCACGGCAAGTGCGGGACATTGGTACATAAAACACCAAATCATGAACTACAGCATAGAGAAAATCACCACGCTCATTGGAGCGCGACGCTATGGAAGCAAGGACGGCACCATCGCTTTCCTGCTCACGGACAGCCGTTCGCTGTCCTTTCCCGAAGAGACCCTTTTCTTTGCCCTCCACTCAGAGCGTAATGACGGCCATCACTACATCGACGAACTGTACAACAGAGGTGTCAGAAACTTCGTCGTAGAGACAATGACAGGCCACGGTGGTTATCCTGATGCCAATTTTCTCGTAGTCCCATCCACGCTTGCCGCACTGCAGAGACTGGCAGAGCGGCATCGTGACGAATTTGAGATTCCTGTCGTAGGCATCACAGGAAGCAACGGCAAGACGGTGGTAAAGGAATGGCTTTACCAAATCCTCATGCCGTCAATGCACGTCACACGCTCGCCACGCTCCTACAATTCCCAGATAGGAGTGCCGCTGTCCATTTGGAAACTGCATGAGGGCAGCGCGGTAGGATTGTTCGAAGCAGGGATAAGCCAGACAGAAGAGATGCAGAAACTTGCCGACATCATTCAGCCGACGATAGGCGTATTCACCTCGCTCGGACAGGCTCACCAGGAGAATTTCCACTCCCTCGAAGAAAAATGCAGGGAAAAATTCCTTCTCTTCAACGGCTGCCGCACTCTCGTCTATCCACTTGACAACGACATCGTCTTCCGAGTTCTGCGGCGGAGCGACTTCAAGGGCGAGAAACTCGGATGGTCGCTGAACGACTCTTCCGCCCCCTTCTATGTCTGCGGCATGGATAAAGATAAAGACTCCACGTGCGTACATTATGTCTATAAGGGAGAGACGAAAGGGGAATACCGCATACCTTACATCAGTGAGGCTTCGATAGAAAATTCCATCACCTGTGCCGCATTGGCCCTATACTTCGGCATCACGCCCGAACAACTGGCTTCCCGTATGGCTGCGCTTGAGCCTGTCGCCATGCGTCTTGAAGTAAAGGAAGGCAGGAACGGCTGTACCCTCATCAACGACTCTTACAATTCCGACCTCGCTTCGCTTGACATCGCCCTCGACTTCATGCACCGGCGCCCCGACCACAAAGGCAGGAAACGCACTCTCATCCTCAGCGACATACAACAGACGGGCATTGACAGCAAGACTCTCTACCATGACGTGTCCGAGCTGGCCATCTCAAGGGGAGTGGAAAAGTTTGTCGGCATCGGTCATGCGCTGTCTGCCTGCGCCGACATGATGCAGATAAAGGAAAAGCATTTCTTCGATGACACGGAGACTTTCCTGAAAAGCCAGGCGTTCGCAAGCCTTCACGACGAGGTGATACTCATCAAGGGAGCACGTTCCTTCGGCTTTGACGGCATCACTGACAGCCTCGTGGAGAAGGTGCATGAGACGATATTGGAGATAAATCTCAACGCCATCGTGGAAAACCTGAACTACTACCGCTCGTTCATGCAGCCCGAGACAAAGCTTGTCTGCATGATAAAGGCTGACGGATATGGTGCCGGTGCGACAGAGATAGCCAAGACCTTGCAGGACCACCGCGTGGATTATCTCGCCGTGGCAGTGGCCGATGAAGGTGTCGCACTGCGAAAGGCCGGCATTACAGCCAACATAATGATAATGAACCCCGAGATGAGTTCGTTCAAGACCCTGTTCGATTACGACCTTGAGCCAGAAGTGTATTCCTTCCGTCTCCTTGATGCCCTGCGTCACGCAGCCCGCAAGGAGGGCATTACGGGATGGCCCATACACATTAAGCTCGACACGGGAATGCACCGTCTCGGATTCCACCCCGTCGAGGACATGCCACGCTTGGTGGAATATCTCAAGCAGCAGAATGCCCTCATCCCCCGCTCTGTATTCTCACATTTCGTAGGTTCTGACAGCGACAGCTTCGACGATTTCTCCGCAAGCCAGTATGCTCTCTACACGAAAGGTGCCGACACTCTGCAGAATGCCTTCTCCCACCATATCCTGAGACATATCTGCAACTCTGCCGGAATAGAGCATTTCCCGGAGAGACAGATGGATATGTGCCGCCTCGGACTTGGACTCTACGGCATAAACCCACGCAACAACAAGACCATCCACAACGTCAGCACGCTGAAAACGACAATATTACAGATACACAACATAGCAGCAGGAGAAACAATAGGCTATAGCCGTCGCACCACACTCGACCGCAACAGTGTCATTGCCACCATTCCTATAGGCTACGCCGACGGACTGAACCGCCATCTCGGCAACCGCCACTGCTACTGTCTCGTAAACGGAAAGAGAGCTGAATACGTCGGCAATATATGTATGGATGCCTGCATGATAGACGTCACCGGCATTCCATGCAAAGAGGGCGACTCAGTGGAAATCTTCGGCGACAACCTTCCTGTCACTGTACTCTCAGACACTCTCGACACAATACCTTATGAGGTGCTCACTGGTATCAGCAACAGAGTAAAGAGAGTATATTTCCAAGACAACTGAACGATTTCGGGTTGTCTTGTTGTTTGGTTGTCTTGTTGTTTGGTTGATTTGTTGTTTGACCTTGCAATCGAGTCGAATACTATCAACAAAACAACTAAACAACAAAACAACTAAACAACAAAACAACAAAACCGCCAATGCCCCTGCAGACAACAAAAATGACAAACCACCGATGGGTAATATGCTTCATGCTTTTCCTTGCCACGATGGTAAACTATATGGACCGTCAGGTCTTGTCACTGACATGGAAAGACTTCATAGCTCCGGAATTTGGATGGAACGATGACACCTATGCCCTTATTACAGGATGCTTCGCCATCGTCTATGCTATAAGCATGCTCTTCGTGGGAAGACTGATAGACACGGTAGGCACAAGGCGAGGCTACTTCTTCTCCATAGCCTTGTGGACGACGGCCGCCGTCATGCACGCCCTTTGCGGAATAGCCACCAGCGGCATCCTTGCAGGCAAATGGCTCGTGGATTTCGAAGGAGCCAGGGAAGCACTGTATGATGCGGGTGCCGTAGGAATATCCATCTCCACCGTCAGCGTGTATCTCTTCCTGCTTTGCCGCATCCTCCTTGCCGTGGGCGAAGCAGGCAATTTCCCGTCTGCCATAAAATGCACGGCTGAGTTCTTTCCCAAGAAGGACAGAGCCTATGCCACGTCAATATTCAACAACGGTGCTTCCGTAGGCGCACTCATCGCACCTGCCACCATACCCATACTGGCACGGAAATTCGGCTGGGAAATGGCATTCATCGCAGTAGGCGCATGGGGCTACCTGTGGATGCTGCTGTGGATAATCACCTACAGGAAACCGGAACATTCGAAACATACCAACCAAGCCGAACTCAGCTACATCTGTCAGGACACGGAAATACAAGACATCCCGCAACAGCAGCAGGGCAAAAAGACAAAGGCAGGAAAGAGACTCGGAATGCTGCAATGCCTGAAATACAGACAGACATGGTACATCATCCTCGGAAAATTCATGACTGACGGAGTATGGTGGTTTTATCTCTTCTGGACGCCATCCTACCTGTCCGACACCTATGGCTACTACACCGACTCCCCTGCAGGCATCCTGCTCATCATAGTGCTCTACCTTATCACCATGCTCAGCGTAATGGGAGGTTACCTGCCCACGTATTTTGTCAACAAGTACGCCATGCACCCTTATGACGCACGCATGAAATCGTTGCTTATCTTTGCCCTCATCCCCCTTGCCGGCTTTTTCATACATCCCGCAGGACGCTTCTCCCCCCTCGTCTCCGTTATCCTTATCGGCATGATCGGCGCAGCCCATCAGAGTTGGTCGGCAAACATCTTCTCTGCAATCGGCGACTTCTTCCCCAAGGACATGATTGCCACTGTGACCGGCATCGGCGGCTTTGCAGGAGGTCTCAGTTCTTTCATCGTCACATACGCATCAGGCACGTTCATTTCCTTTGCAAAGGCGCAAGGTGAAGCTTTCGCATTCCTTGGCGTAGCAGACAAGCAGGGAGCATACATGGCAATATTCTGCTGCCTCTCAGTGCCATATATCATAGGATGGGGAATAATGAAAACACTCGTCCCACAATACAGCATAGTCAATTATCCCTGTAACTACTCAGGTAGGTTTGCCGTACTCATATTATGACGAAACAATAGCAGCTT
>CALZJQ010000080.1 GCA_945787895.1 uncultured Prevotella sp.
GTAAGGAAGATGCCTGCGATAGAAGCTGCATTCTCAAGGGCTACACGGCTCACCTTTGCAGGGTCGATGATACCTGCTGCGCGAAGGTCCTCGTAGATGTCCTTGCGGGCATTGTAACCGAAGTCACCTTCACCCTCAGCCACCTTGTTTACTACCACCGCACCCTCTACACCGGCATTGTAGCATATCTGACGCAAAGGCTCCTCGATGGCACGCTTTACGATGGCAATACCCGTCTGTTCGTCCTGGTTGTCACCTGTAAGGTTCTCGAGTGCAGAGAGAGCACGGATGTATGTAGTGCCGCCACCTGCCACAACTCCTTCCTCGATGGCTGCACGTGTAGCGCAGAGAGCATCGTCAACGCGATCTTCATCTCAACCTCGGAGTTTGCACCTACGTAGAGAACTGCAACACCGCCTGCGAGCTTTGCAAGACGCTCCTGAAGCTTCTCCTTGTCGTAGGAAGAAGTAGTGTTCTCTATCTCCTTGCGGATAGCTGCAACGCGATCCGCAATATTTTCCTTTTCACCAGCACCGTTGACGATGGTGGTGGTGTCCTTGCTGATGTTCACCTTCTCTGCCGTGCCGCAGACGTCAAGGGTTGCCTGCTCAAGCTTCAGTCCCTTCTCCTCGGAAATCACGCAGCCACCGGTAAGGATTGCGATGTCCTCAAGCATTGCCTTGCGACGGTCACCGAAGCCCGGAGCCTTTACGGCACATACCTTCAGACCGCCACGCAGACGGTTGACCACGAGAGTGGTGAGAGCCTCTGAGTCCACGTCCTCAGCAATGATGAGAAGACCACGGCCGCTCTCAGCAGCTGGCTGGAGAATAGGGAGGAGCTCCTTGAGATTGGAAATCTTCTTGTCGTAGATGAGAATGTAAGGATTGTCCATCACGCACTCCAGTTTCTCGGTATCAGTAACGAAATAGCCGGAGAGGTAGCCACGGTCAAACTGCATGCCTTCCACCACGCCGATGTGAGTATCACGGCTCTTTGACTCCTCGATGGTGATGACACCGTCCTTGCTGACCTTGCGGAAAGCATCTGCAAGGAGCTTGCCTATCTCAGGGTCATTGTTGGCACTCACCGTTGCCACCTGTTCTATCTTGTCATAGTTGTCATCTACCTTCTCTGCATTCTCCTTGATGTAATCCACCACCGCACTGACAGCCTTGTCAATGCCGCGCTTGAGATCCATAGGATTAGCACCTGCTGTGACGTTCTTCAGTCCTTCCGTCACGATGGCCTGAGTGAGGATGGTTGCAGTCGTAGTACCGTCACCGGCATCGTCACCCGTCTTTGAAGCGACGCTCTTGACGAGCTGTGCGCCTGTATTCTCAAACTTGTCCTCGAGTTCTATCTCCTTGGCTACGGTAACGCCGTCCTTTGTAATCTGAGGAGCACCGAATTTCTTCTCTATCACTACGTTGCGACCCTTAGGACCAAGGGTAACCTTTACTGCATCTGCAAGCTGGTCCACTCCCTTCTTGAGAAGGTCGCGAGCCTCTACATTGTATTTAATATCTTTTGACATGATTGTATGTATGTTTTTATTTTGTTATTTTGTTATTTTGTTGTTTGGTTGTTTGGTTGTTTGGTTGTAGTATCTGGTTGTTGGTTGTGGGTTAGTTAGCCTTTCTAATGGAGGGTTTCTCAAAAGGAGAGTCTATCTAACCTAAAACCAATAACCAAAAACCAATAACCAAAAACCAACAACCTGATACAGCTACCTTATTTCAGGATTGCAATGACATCGCTCTGACGCATGATGAGATATTTCTCACCCTTATATTCGAGTTCCTGTCCCGCATACTTGCCATAGAGGACGTTGTCTCCTGCCTTCAGAATCATTTCTTCGTCCTTCTTTCCTTCTCCTACTGCAACTACAGTACCCTGAAGCGGTTTTTCCTTTGCTGTATCAGGAATGATGATACCGCCGATTTTCTCTTCTGCAGGTGCTGGCGTAATCAGCACACGGTCTGCTAATGGTTGAATGTTCATAGTCTTTTATTTTTTATTGGTTATATAATTTTTTATCGAGTAAGAGAGAATATCTATCTTTTGAGTCATTATTCTCGTAATGTGTAATTACCAACTTCGTGCCAATATCAATGTTAATGGAAAGGAAAACAAAAAAAGTGTGACAGAATTGACATTCTGTCACACCTTGTATGATTTTTTGTCGGTTCTTGATGCAAAGCCTACATCTTGTCCATTGCCTGCTGAAGGTCAGCAATAATATCCTCCACATTCTCAATACCTACGCTGAGGCGTACGAGGTCTGGAGCAACGCCCGCTTCACGCAATTGCTCGTCAGACATCTGGCGATGGGTATGGCTGGCAGGATGAAGCACGCAGGTACGGGCATCCGCCACGTGGGTCACGATGGAAATGAAATCAAGGTTGTCCATAAACCTGATGGCATCCTCGCGGGTGCCCTTCAGTCCGAAAGCTATCACGCCGCACGAACCATTCGGCAGGTATTTCTGAGCCAAGGGATAGTATTTGTTGGATGGCAATCCGCAATAGTTGACCCAGCCTACCCTTTCGTTGTTCTCTAACCATTCTGCCACCTTCTGTGCATTGGAGCAATGCTGACGCATACGCAGGGCAAGAGTTTCAAGCCCGAGATTGAGAAGGAAAGAGTTCTGTGGGGCTGGAATGCTGCCGAGGTCACGCATCAGCTGCGACACGAGTTTCGTGCAATAAGCCATCTTTCCAAACGACTTGGTGTAGGTAAGTCCATGATAAGACTCATCGGGGGTAGTGAGGCAAGCAAACTTTTCTGCGTATTTCTCCCAGTCAAAGTTGCCGGAATCTACTACACAACCTCCTACTTGCGTAGCGTGACCGTCCATATACTTTGTCGTAGAATGGGTCACTATGTCACATCCCCACTCAAACGGACGGCAGTTGATGGGAGTAGCGAAGGTATTGTCCACGATAAGAGGCACTCCATGACTGTGAGCCATTTTTGCAAAACGCTCTATATCAAAGACATTACCGCCGGGATTGGAGATGGTCTCTCCGAAGAAGCATTTTGTGTTGGGACGGAAACAAGCCTCAATCTTACTGTCAGGCCATTCCGGATCCACGAAAGTACACTCTATTCCAAGTTTCTTCATCGTGACGCCAAAGAGATTGAAAGTACCTCCATAAATGGTGTTGGATGTAATAAAATGGTCACCTGCCTGACAAATATTGAAAATAGCATAGAAATTAGCCGCCTGACCGGATGATGTCAGTACAGCTCCCACGCCACCCTCGAGTGCGGCAATCTTCTTTGCCACAGCATCATTGGTAGGATTAGCCAGACGAGTATAGAAATATCCCTCATCCTTAAGGTCGAAGAGACGTGCCATTTGTTCGCTTGTCTCATACTTGAAAGTAGTACTTTGATAAATCGGGAGCTGCTGCGGCTCTCCCTTCCTTGCCTTCCATCCACCATGGATGCAGATGGTTTCTAAGTTTTTTTTCATTGTTATAATATCGTGTTTTATAAAAATCCTTTATGCCAGAGGAGCGAAAAGTCACTATCTTGCCCATCCCCATTTACTCCAATCCACTATGTCTGTCCATTTCATACTAAATATGCTGACATTTGGATTCAGATAACCTGCTGAGACAAACTGATAGCTCGTTTGAGGAATAAATATTGAAAGACCGCCATAAGTAGCGTCATTAACATTGAAAGAGGAAAAGGATATGCCTTCACTTGTCATCCAGTTGCTCAAACCTTGTTGCATTTCATCACCAGGGTATGTAGAATAAATTATTGTCTGCATCATGACCTCATGCCATGCCTTGTAGTCTTCTTCGCTGAGATTTCTTTGCATTATGTCATTCACGTCATAGAAGCAGGGGCAGTTGGCCGAATATTTGGTCTTTCCATAATAAATGGCTCCTTTCAGGTCCAACTGGTCAGGGTACCGGCAATCATCCATGAACGTGCCTAAAGCCTGCGCCGTAGCCTGTGCGAAATCGCCCATCCTGTCCTCATCCACCACGGCAAGGGGAAGTCCGAGGCTGCTGGTGTTGTCCGTATCTGTCCTCCATTTCTCGACGTAATGGTTTACGATGGCAGGACCCACCTCTTCCTTTTCAAGAAAGAAATCCGGCACTACATAGACGTATGGCGCACCTCTTCCCGGTATTTCTGCCGGCGAACCGATAATGTAACGGGCACTGTTGCGCAGCTCGTAAGCCAGTTCTGCACACATAGCCTGGCAGCAGTCAAAGAAAATAAAGTCCAGACGGGGGAAAGATGAATATATTGCCTCGTTGAGTTCCGGTATGTTGATATATTTATATCCCTCCGAACCACCTGTGTTGTCTGCACCGCTGTCAGCTCCATAAGCCCTGTACGACACCTTTGCTCCAGCCGTCGCAACGACGTATCTATCCGATGCCTGCATCCAGCCGTTGGCATGTCCCCAAAGTGACAAGCCGTACGACTCGGCAGGATAGTTGTGTGCTACCCATGACATCACCTCCTTCATCCTCTCCATATCTACGGAATAGAAATCCTCACTGAATTCCTTCACCTTTGTCAAGCCCTCCTTGGAGCAGCGTGCGATATACGGTTTCTCCGTCTTGCTGTTCCTATCTACGAAGACAATAAGGTTTACATTGTCAGGCAACGACTGAGAACCAGTCTTGATATCCCTAATGTTACCATTGAAAAAGCCAGAAGTATCAAGATTGTTTTCTGCGCACATATATATCAGTACCGTGCGCTTTGCCAACGTCTTCTCTTCATTCTTGTCGTCTTTATCGCAAGAATCAAGCATCAAGAGGACGCAAAGACAGAAAATGATTCTGTTCAATAATTTCATACTGTTGTGATTTGTTTATCGGTTATGCAGGTGTTTCACCAAGACCTTTGCTTCTTTTTCCTACGTAATAATCATTCATTAATGCAGCCACATTCCGGACATTTACCTTTTTCCACAAGCGTCCTTCCGCAGTTACCGCACACGTAGAGCCTTCGGGAATGGCGGAAATACTGGCGGAGAGCGAAATAGTAATATACCATGAGAAGGGGGTAACCTATGTAGTATAACGTAGAAATGCTGAATATCATATAATTCAAGGCACATACTCCTACTACTCCAGAGAGATAGAGCAGCGCATCACTCAACGGCAAATGACGACGTACGTCATCAATGACAGCCAAAGACACTATCAGCATTGCCCACAATGACGATATGAAGATACACAGCACCAACGGCAACTTGAATGGATTGACCGTAGGATGATAGTAGAAATGCCTCCATGTCTGAGGTTCAAACATCTGTACCGAGGCATACAACGTGGCTGCCGACGCGACGATAAGGCAGAGAAGAGTAGGATAAAACGACGGTATGTCGCGCAAGAAGACCATCGGGGCATTACTCCTGTATATCGTCCTGGCTACGTACGCAAAGCAGATGATGGCGATGATTATCAGCGAAATGATGATATGGGAATCAGAGAAGAACATGATAAACTGCGAAATGGGATCTACAGGCACCACCCTCGGCAACAGTTCTGTCTCATGCACCCATCCCCATTGTCCTTCGTCGGTGGCGAGCTGCACCCATACAGAGTCTATGGTATCCTGAGGAATGATGCGGATGTCACCCACTACGACCTGATGTCCCTTCATCACGGCAAAGGTATCAATCATCATTTGATTTACCAATTCCTCGGGCTGTTGCCTCAATAGAGAGATAGAGTCAGCACGCACAAGGAAATTGTACCCATCGGTGTAATGGTGGGAAGAGTAGAAAGAGATAGAGTCCATCTGCTCCTTGGTATAATTCCTCACCAATGCCTCATGGTCACCCTCTGTCTCGCTGTACGTCGTGTCGCGATAACAGGAAGCAACCAATATCGGAATTGCAAGTATGATGACTCTAAGCAAATAATACATTCTGGAATAATTGAATCGTGTTTTTATTGTTTTCTCAGCACATTCATCTGACAGTGACGGCAATCAAACTGCAGGAGAAATTCCCTTCCATCCGTCATTTCCAGGGTGAGAGGTTCCTTCCACGGTGCTTTCTTCTTGTTTTTTGTGCAGTAACCCAACTCGTTTCGCAGGCAATAGCGACATTGCATGAGCATTCTGCCATTATGTACGTCAGTCTCAAAGGCGTTTGCCTCCGCCCTGCCCTGCTCCGAATAGAATGTCTTTGCCTCGCTGTTGGAAGCATTGTACAGGTACGACTCAGGATAATCCGGGGGCAAAAGCGTGAGATTACCGTCCGCCGGGCTTCTTCCTTCATAAACGTCAGATGGTCCTTCCTCTCTTTTTTTCACCTTATTTATATATATAGGCATTCGTTCCATCTCGGCTACAATGTCCCTTCTCATCGTTGAAAGGATGCTGCTCGGGATGAAAGCATCGGTCTCGACAATCACTTCATTGGCAGAAAAGACAGTATCTCCAAGTCTTGACAGTTGCCTGACGATATTCTCAGCCTGCGGTTTCTGGGCTTTCTGAATATCTCCTTGAGCACTTGTCTCAGCCTGCCGTCCCGCTTCATCAGTGGCTTGAAGGAAAATCACGTTGCCCTCAGTCCACAGTCTGAACGAGATGGCAATCTTCCTCACGCTCGTTGGCCTCGCCATCATCGCCGTGAAAGATTGGTCGAGGTTACGATACAGCTGCATTCCCGGGCGTAATGACTTAGGCATACGCAACGGAAAGATACGGTTTCCCTCTACCTTGTTGACCCTAAAGCCTACTAATTGTCCGTCCCTGTCTAAGAAGCACAGTCCGTCTCCATTGGAGAATGAAGCCGTTCCTGCCACATTAAACGAATAACCTCTTATTTCCTTTACCTTTCCTACGTATTCTCCCTGTGACTTTGGAGAGAAATATGTGATGAGCGAGTCTGTTGTCCTGCCGTCTGCAAAGTATGGTGTAAAGCCTCTGTTGAATGATTTCCTTATGTCTGGGACAAAGGAATAAGTACATTTTCCGTATGATGCCCGTGAGTATTCATCAGGATAGCGTGCAACGATTCGGTTCAACGCTTCGCTGTATGCCGCCGTGACATTCTTCACATAATCTACATCCTTCAGCCTTCCTTCTATCTTGAACGACACTGCCCCTGCCCTTACAAGGCGTTCCAGATTGTCTATCTGAGCCATATCCTTGAGAGACAGGAGGTATCTGTCCTGCTCAACAATGCGTCCCTCTGCATCTTTCAGCGTAAAGGGGAGGCGGCAGAACTGCGCACACTCACCTCTGTTGGCAGACCTTCTGAAACAATATTGCGAAGCATAACACTGTCCCGAATAACTGACGCACAATGCCCCATGCACGAAGACCTCCAATTCCACATCCGGAAAAGCCTGATGTATCCCGCTTATCTCCTCGATACTCAGTTCCCTTGCAAGCACTATGCGCCGGAATCCCTGCTTCGCCAACCATTCCACTTTCTCCTTTGAACGATTATCCGTCTGTGTGGAAGCATGGAGATGACAGCGCAATGAGAGTTTTTTCAGTCGGCTGTACAGCCCCATGTCCTGAACAAGGAGAGCATCTACCCCTATCTTGTCAAGAGTCTGGACGAGAGAAACAGTCTCTTTCATCTCATCGTCGTAGATTATGGTATTGACTGTGACAAATACTTTCGCTCCATATTGATGGGCATATCGGCACAACCTGTCAATATCCTCTATGCTGTTGCCCGCAGATGCTCTCGCACCAAACCTCGAAGCACCGATATATACAGCATCGGCACCATGATCTATGGCAGCTATTCCGCATTCAAGATTTTTTGCTGGAGCTAATAGTTCGAGGGTGGGCATGGGGGTTGGTTGTTTTGTTGTCTTGTGGTTTGGTTGTCTTGTGGTTTGGTGGTCTTGTGGTTTAGTGGTCTTGTTGATAGCATTCGACTCTATTGCGCAGACAAACAACTAAACAACTAAACAACTAAACAACAAGACAACTAAACAACAAGACAACCTACTTAATTTTCCTGATATCAAAAGGAGTCTTCTGATATACGTAATAGTTTATCCAATTCTGGAAGAGAAGGTTGGCATGTGCCCTCCACGTGACGACAGGTCCCTTCTTCGGATTATTGTCACGGTAATAATTCTTAGGCATTTCCACATCGTCACGCTTGTCTTTGTCACGCATATACTCATTGTGGAGCGTCTCAGGATTATACTCCATGTGTCCGGTGATATAGAACTCACGTCCCCTTCGAGCCATCACCATGCTCACCCCACTCTCTGAAGACTCAGCAATAAGGGTGACATCCGGCGAGGCAATGATGTCCTCACGATAGATTTCCGTATGTCGGGAATGCGGCATCTGGAAAGTATCATCGAAGCCTCTGAAGATGGGGTATCTCTCCTTTCTTACGCAATGCTGAGGGAATATTCCAAACATCTTCTTGGGCAACTGATGTTTCTGTATTCCATAATGATGGTACAGCCCTGCCTGAGCAGCCCAACAGATGTACATCGTAGATGTGACATGAGTGCGTGACCAAGAAAATATCTCCGTGATTTCTTTCCAATAGTTTACCTCCTCAAACTCCATGTTCTCCACGGGAGCACCCGTGATTATCATTCCATCGAATTTCTCATTGCGCAGTTCTTCAAAGTCCTTGTAGAACATCATCATGTGCTCAATAGGAGTATTCTTGGAAGTATGGCTTCTGAGCTTCATAAACGTAATATCCACCTGCAAAGGTGTGTTTGAAAGCAGTCTGATAAGGTCTGTTTCCGTAGTGACCTTTATAGGCATAAGATTGAGAATGGCTATTCTTAAAGGTCTGATGTCCTGGGAATGTCCCCTTGTCTCGTCGATGACGAAGATATTTTCTCCTTTAAGGATGTCTATTGCCGGCAGATTATCAGGAAGTTTTAGTGGCATTTTTTCAAATAATTATTAAGTATTTACGGTACAAATCCACCTTGCAGGATATTACCAAAGTTTAAGTCTTTTCTCCGGAGCTACGTAAAGAGGGTCAGTCGTTTTGATGTTGAAAGCATCATACCAAGCGTCGATATGCGGCAATGCTCCCTTTACTCGCCATTCTCCCTGTGAGTGGACATCGTTGAGGAGCCGGTTGCGTATTTCCTTCTCCGTGATATTCTGTCCCCATACACCTGCATAGGCACAGAAGAATCTCTGGTCTGCCGTAAGTCCAAGTTTCTTTCCTGCGTTGGCTTTTGCTACCTTTTTGTTGGCTTTCATAGCCTGTGCCTCTGCATTCTTGTATGCCTGATAAGCCACCATGAGACCTCCGTGGTCAGCCAGGTTCTCTCCAAGTGTCATGCGTCCGTTGGCTTTCAGTCCCGGAAGTACTTCTATCTGGGAGAATACGTCAGCGAAATAATCGCCCAACTTTTTGAAGTTCTCCACGTCGTCCTTTGTCCACCAATCAGTCATATTGCCGTTTTTGTCAAAGTGTGACCCCTGGTCGTCAAAGCCGTGTGTCATCTCGTGACCTATTACGACACCGATGGCTCCGTAGTTGAACGCATCGTCAGCCTCCGGGTCAAAGAATGGGTACTGCAGGATACCTGCGGGGAAGCATATCTCGTTGGTAGTAGGATTGTAATAGGCGTTGACTGTCTGTGGTGTCATGTGCCACTCATCACGATTTACAGGCTTTCCTACCTTCTCGTCCTGACGCTGCCTTGAAATGAACCTGCTTGCCTCCCGGAGGTTTTCCAAGAGAGACTTTTCCGGGTCTATGACAAGTGCGGAGTAGTCACGCCACTCATCAGGGTAACCAATCTTCACGTAAAAGGCATCCAGTTTCTCACGTGCCACTTTCTTTGTCTCCGGCTTCATCCATTCCTGGGCATCAATACGCTCGCCGAGGGCCACCTGAAGGTTTTTCACCAACTGTGTCATCCTCTCCTTGCTTGAAGCAGGGAAGAAACGCTCGCAGTAGATCTTTCCAAGAGGTTCGCCGAGAATGGACTGCACAATGTTGGTAGCCTTGCGCCAGCGGGGAAAATCCACCTGACGGCCACTCATGACACGTCCGCCAAAGTCGAAGGCTTCCTCTGCAACAGCATCGTTGAGGTAAGCAGAAGCATCGTCAATGACATCCCATTCGAGCTTTGCACGGAGAGTCTCCACATCCATGTCCTTGATAGTCTGGTTGAGACCTGCCATGAACTTTGGCTGCCCGAGAACGAGGTACTGATAGTATTTCTCGTCGATTCCCTTTGCTTTCATCAAGCGGTCGAGAGGATAGTCAGGATATGTGCTGCGGAAATCCCCGACAGACATCTTGTTGTAGTTTTTCTCCACGTCCCTGAGCTCAGTGCGAGAAAGGGAGTATTCAGCAATCTTCGTTTCCATATTGACGACACGCTCCATGCGTTCCCTTGCCTTTTCTTCGCTAAAGCCCACGAGCTGGAACATTTTCACGATATGTTTCCTGTAGGCATCCATGATGGCGAGAGTAGCCTCATCCTTATTGAGGTAATAGTCCCGCTGTCCGAGTGAGAGGCCTCCCTGATAGATGCTGAGGATATTGTTCTTGGCATCTTTTTCGTCAGCACCGAAACCACAGTACGCAATGAAGGAACTGCCATACTGACATTCATCGTAAACGAATGCCATTAGGTCGTCCAAAGACGTTGCATTCTCCAGACGGTTGATGAAAGGCATGATGGGAGCTACTCCGTCCCTGTTGCGTCTGACAGAGTCCATTGCGAGATTGTACAAATCTCCTATTTTCTGTTCCAGAGTGCCTGCAGGATTCTTCTTAGCTGACAGTTCGGTAAGTATCGAATTGATATTCTTGCTGTTATCCTCCGCCAACTTGTCAAAGCTGCCGTAACGCGAATAAGCAGCAGGGAGCGGATGACTTTTCATCCAACCTCCACAGGCATACTGATAAAAGTCAGTACCGGGATTTACGCTCAAATCCATATTTTCAGCCTTGATACCGGCTCCAAGAACCCTGTCCTGAGCCGCCATACCCATCGGTATAACAGTCATAGCCATTGCTATCGTCAGTTTTTTTAAGTTCATAATACGTGTATTTATTTGTTGTTATCTACTCAAGTTTTGCAAGCTTCAACTTCTTCGGTTTTATGTTTTTATGGTCGTGACGAAGGAAAGGAAACGTCGTTCCTTACGGTTTAACCCTCAAGCGAGAGTGACAGTTCTTCCCACTTAGCCATCTCTGCATCAAGGCTCGACTGCATCTCCGTATATTGGTTTACGAGAGACATATTGGCAGCATTCTCCGGTGACTCAAGCTGCTTGGCAAGGTCTGAGAGTTTGCTTTCCATTTCCTCTATTCGCTTTTCGCACTCTTTTATCTGCTTCTGAATGCGTGAAATTCTCTTCTGATGCTCTTTTCTTTCTGCATAGGAGAGAGCCTGTTCCTTCTCTTTCTTTTCATTCTTTTCCTCGTCGGGAGCTGCCTTTGCCTCTTCTTCCTGCCTTTTAGCTCCGTTGCTGCCAAGCGCATCAGAAATAGTCTCGGCGTTATGGAAACGAAGATAATCGTATATACCTCCGAGATGTTCCCTCACTCTTCCGTCAGCAAACTCATAGACCTTATCTACCAGTCCGTCAAGGAAATCACGGTCGTGGCTCACTACGATGACAGTTCCGTCAAAAGCCTTTATAGCTTCCTTGAGGACATCCTTCGACTGCATGTCAAGATGGTTGGTGGGCTCGTCAAGGATGAGGAAGTTGACAGGCTCAAGGAGCAGCCTTATCATGGCGAGACGCGAACGTTCTCCACCCGAGAGCACCTTGACCTTTTTCTCCGAAGCCTCACCTCCGAACATGAATGCGCCAAGAATATCGTTGATTCTCAGCCTCACCTCTCCCTTTGCCACATTGTCGATGGTCTCAAAGACGCTCAGAGATTCATCAAGCAGCTGCGCCTGATTCTGCGCAAAGTAACCTATCTGCACGTTATGCCCCACTTTCAACGTGCCGTCAAAGGGAATCTCTCCCATGATACACTTTACGAGGGTGGATTTTCCTTCACCGTTCTTTCCGACGAAAGCGACCTTTTCGCCGCGCTTTATCAGCATATCGACACTGCTGAAGACCTGATGCTCTCCGTAATGCTTTGCCACCTGGTCGCATATCACGGGATAATCGCCCGAACGGAGGCAGGGCGGGAACTTGAGATGCAGCGAAGAGTTGTCCACCTCGTCAATCTCTATCGGCACGATTTTCTCCAGCTGCCTGATGCGTTGCTGCACCTGCACCGCCTTTGTCGCCTGATAGCGGAACCGCTCAATAAACTGTTTCGTATCGGCTATTTCCTTCTGTTGGTTCTCGTAGGCACGTATCTGCTGCTCCCTTCTCTCTGCGCGGAGCCTGACATACTCATCATATTTCACCTTGTAGTCAATGACCTTGCCACATGATATTTCCAAAGTACGATTGGTAACATTATTGATAAACGCACGGTCATGACTGACGAGGACGACAGCCTGCGCAGTCTGCGCCAACTGCTGTTCAAGCCATTGTATGGATTCAATGTCAAGATGGTTTGTCGGCTCGTCAAGGAGAAGGACGTCAGGTTTCTGCAAAAGGATTTTTGCAAGCTCGATACGCATCCTCCATCCTCCGGAGAACTCATTGGTAGGACGGTCGAAATCCTTGCGGGAGAAACCAAGTCCCGTCAGTGTCCGCTCTATCTCAGCCTCGTAATTATCTCCTCCAAGCATCATAAACCGCTCATGTTCCTGCGTAAATTTCTCTACCAGCTCCATATAAGAGTCGCTCTCGTAGTCGGTACGCTCTGCCAGTTGGCGGTTCATGACGTCTATTTTCTCCTTCAGTGCGGTCACCTTTGCAAATGCCTTGCGTGTCTCTTCCCTTACCGTAGTGTCGTCCTGCAATATCATTACCTGCGGCAAGTAGCCTACGGTCTGGTCGTTAGGTACTGCAATGTTACCTGCAGTAGGGGTCTGCTTACCGCACAATATCTTCAACATGGTAGATTTCCCTGCGCCGTTTTTTCCTACGAGGGCAATGCGGTCACGGTCATTAACCACGAAACTTGCGTCCAGGAATAACGGTTTCACGCCAAACTCTACTGTCAATCCTTCTACTGAAATCATATCTTGAACTCTGGTACACTTTTACTCAAGTTTCGCAATCTTCAACTTGTTCTTTACGGTTCTACGGTTTTAAGGTTTTACGGTTATACGGAGGTTTGAAGAAGCTGGTTGTATCTTCCGTAAAAAC
>CALZJQ010000081.1 GCA_945787895.1 uncultured Prevotella sp.
ATGAAATCTAACAATGTATCCCATGAAGGTATTGTAGTGTCAGCAGAAAATGGCATGGTAAGGGTGAGTATCATGCAAAGCAGTGCCTGTGCCTCATGCAAGATTGCCAAGCAATGTGTCTCGTCAGAAAACAAGGAAAAAATCATTGATGTTGCAGTAGGGGATGCCCATTCATACAGTATCGGAGAAAAAGTCATTGTCACAGAGTCAATAACCACGAGTGCATTGGCTGTCATCTGCGCCTTTGTCATTCCACTTGCTGTGATGATGGTTTCCATCGTATTGTCACTTTCCTGCTTTCAGTGTACGGAGGGCATGGCTGCCTTGATAGGGATTGGAAGTTTGATACCTTATTATATATTATTATATACACTACGTGGATACATGAAAAAGGTTATGACTTTCGGGATTCACAGAATCTGAGACAAAGGAAAGGATTGATTGAATAATACAACTAACTATTAAAAAAATACTATCATTATGGACTTTATTTTACCTGCAGTAATTGCCTTGGGAGTGATAGCATTCGTAGCGGCAGCCATACTCTACGTGTGCTCCAGGAAATTTGCTGTAAAGGAGGATCCAAGGATTGCATTGGTGGCGGATATTCTGCCACAGGCTAATTGCGGAGGATGCGGTTTCCCTGGATGTTCCGGTATGGCTGACGCACTGGTAAAAGGTGCTGACGTTGGCTCTATCGAGGGACTTACCTGTCCTGTCGGAGGGGCTGAATGTATGAGTAAGATAGCAGAAGTGCTTGGTATGTCCGTAGCTGCGAGCGAACCGAAGGTTGCAGTGGTACGATGTGGAGGCACTTGCGCTATGCGTCCAAAGACTATCCTGTATGATGGTCTGCGTACCTGTACTGCAATGAACTCTACCGGCTCTGGAGAGACAGCCTGCGGATATGGCTGTCTTGGCGGTGGAGACTGCGAGCGTGTATGTAACTTTGATGCCATTCACGTCAACCCTGAGACTGGCATTGCCGAGGTGGATGCAGAGAAGTGTACTTCCTGCGGTGCCTGCGTGAAGGCTTGCCCGAGACATATCATCGAACTGCGCAATGTAGGCAAGAGAGAACGCCGTGTGTATGTAGCCTGCATGAACAAGGACAAGGGTGCTGTGGCAAAAAAGACCTGCAGTGCTACTTGCATAGGATGCGGCAAGTGCCAGAAAGTCTGCAAGTTTGATGCTATTAAAGTAGAGAATAATCTCAGCTACATCGACTATGAGAAATGTAAAGCTTGCGGACTCTGTGCAAGAGAATGCCCGACTGGTGCCATCAAATGCACGTTTACCCTTCCTCCACTGAAACCAAAGAGCGCAGAAGATGCGAAGGAAAACACAGTAAGAAATATTAATCTTGATAAAGAAACAAAGGAGGCCTAAGTGATGAAAATAAAGTCGTTCCGTATTGGTGGCATTCATCCCGATGAGAACAAATTGAGCAATGATGCTGTCACCCAACCAGCACCATTACCCAAGCAGGCTATCTTCCCTATGAGCCAGCACATCGGTGCACCTGCAAAACCAATAGTAAAGAAAGGAGATAAAGTAAAGGTTGGCACGCTGATAGCAGAAGCCAACGGTTTCATCAGTGCTCCAATACATAGTTCCGTATCAGGCACTGTACTCAAGGTAGATAATGCCGTCAATGCTTCCGGCTACCTCCAGCCCGCAGTAATCATCAGCGTTGAAGGTGATGAATGGGAGGAGAGCATAGACAGGTCAACGACTCTTGAGACCTTGGAGAATCATCCGGAACTAACTCCGGAGGAAATCGTAAACAGAATCAAATCTGCCGGAGTAGTAGGAATGGGCGGAGCATGCTTCCCTACGTTCGTAAAGTTGTGCCCACCTCCGGGTGCAAAGCCTGAATGTGTCATCATAAATGGAGTGGAATGTGAGCCATATATCACCTCCGACTTCCGCCTTATGATGGAGAAAGGCGACGAACTGATAGAAGGCGTGAAGATTTTAATGTTCGCAGCAAAAGTGGATAAGGGATATATCGGCATCGAAGACAACAAGCCTGCTGCCATCAGACTCCTCTCTGCCAAACTTGAAGAAAAGGGAATAAGGAACATTGAGGTAGTGCCTCTCGCAAAAAAATATCCACAGGGTGGTGAGAAGCAGCTCGTGGATGCCGTTATAGGCAGGCAGGTTCCTGCTCCGCCAGCTATCCCTGTCAATGTGGGAGCCATCGTCCAGAATGCCGGCACTGCCGTTGCAGTATATGAAGCTGTCATGAAGCGCAAGCCTCTTTTTGAGAGATACACTACGGTGACTGGCAAGAGACTGCAGAAGCCATCCAACTTCCTCGTCAGAATGGGAACGACATTCGGAGAACTTATCGACCTCTGCGGCGGACTTCCTGAAGGTGACAACAAGGTTCTCGCAGGAGGACCTATGATGGGTAAGGCTGTCAACTCACTTGACGTTCCGGTAGGAAAGGGACAGAACTCTGTCACTATCCTCACAGACGAAGACGCTCACCGCAAGACACCGCAGCCTTGTATCAGGTGTGCCAAGTGTGTCAGCGTATGCCCGATGGGTCTGGAACCGTTCCTTCTCGCTACAGGTAGCGCATTGAAGAAATGGGACTTGTTGGAGAACGAGATGGTTACCTCATGTATAGAATGTGGGTCATGTCAATTTACTTGTCCTGCACACCGTCCTATGCTTGATAACATACGTCTTGGCAAACAGACTGTAATGGGAATAATCCGTTCTCGTGCCCAGAAATGATAACAATCTACAAAACAACAAAACAACAATAATATCTATACAACAATGACTAAACTCGTAGTCTCATTATCTCCTCACGCTCACGGAAACGACAGTGTCGAGAAGAATATGTACGGAGTGATTATAGCCTTGATACCAGCTCTTCTGGTTTCATTCTATTATTTCGGAATAGGATCTGCCATAGTATCATTAGTCAGCGTGGCTTCCTGTATGTTCTTTGAATGGGCTATATGCAAGGTTTTTCTCAAGAGACAGCCTACACTTCTCGATGGTTCTGCTATCATAACAGGTCTGCTTCTTGGAATGAACCTCCCCTCCAACTTTCCTATTTGGATGATAATTATCGGTTCTCTTGTTGCAATAGGCGTTGGAAAAATGTCATTCGGCGGACTCGGACAGAATCCTTTCAACCCTGCCCTTGTCGGAAGATGTTTCCTCCTCGTCTCCTTCCCTACAGAGATGACCTCATGGCCTGTCCAGGGACAGCTTGTAAGCTATGCGGATGCTACGACAGGTGCCACGCCTCTCGCTCTCATGAAACAGGCAATAAAGACTGGAGACGCTTCTGTGCTCGACAATCTTCCTTCTGCAATGGATATGCTTCTCGGTAATATTTCCAACGGCATGGGAGCCGGAACAATAGGCGAGGTAAGTGCATTGGCTCTGCTCATCGGTCTTGCCTACATGCTGTGGAAGAAGATTATCACATGGCATATTCCTGTAAGCATTCTCGCTACAGTGTTTGTTATCTCAGGACTTATGCATCATGTAAATCCTATCTACGCTGACCCCGCTCAGGTATTACTCTCGGGAGGACTCATGCTTGGTGCCATCTTCATGGCAACCGACTATGTGACCTCTCCAATGAACCATCGCGGACAACTCATCTATGGTATTTCAATCGGTATTCTGACCATTATCATCCGTAACTGGGGAGCATATCCTGAAGGAATGTCATTCGCCATCCTTATTATGAATGCGTTTACACCTATTATTAATATGTATGTAAAACCAAAACGCTTTGGTGAGGTACAAGCCAAAAACAAATAAACAGGAGGACATAATAATATGGAAAAACTCAAATCTAATCTACCTAATATGGTCGGCATCCTGTCCGTTGTAGCAGTGATATGCGGAGGTCTTCTTGCTTATATCAACAACATCACGCTTGAACCACGCAACGAAGCTGCTCGTGCTACGCTCAATGCTGGTATCGAACAGGTAATGGGAGGAAAGTGTAATGTGATTGATTCTAAAGAAATCAAGAAATCCTTAGATGGAAAAGACATTCAGTTTATTGTTTATAATACTGACAAAGGTACTGCAGTCCAGTCAACTGACCCTAATGCTTTCGGAGGAAACCTTACTATCCTCGTAGGATTTGACAACAATGGTGCTATCCTCGGATATACAATACTTGAAACTACAGAGACTCCAGGACTCGGAGCAAAGGCGGATACATGGTTCCAAAGTGTAGAAAATGGAGGAAAGGGCGGCAGCGCCTGCATAATAGGACTTAATCCTAAAGACAAGAATCTCACTGTAAGCAAGGACGGAGGTGACATTGATGCCATTACGGCTTCTACCATTACCTCAAGAGCATTCCTCCGTGCTGTAAAGCAGGCATACGACACATACTGCGAAAACGCCGGAATATCTGCTACTAATAATACAAATGATAACCACGGAACCGATGGCGACACCGGAGCCACAAAACATAAGGAGGAATAACACACTATGTCAAAACTCGGTATTATCATTAACGGCATCGTAAAGGAGAACCCTACCTTTGTGTTGATGCTCGGTATGTGTCCTACGTTGGCTACAACGACAAGTGCCATGAACGGACTTATGATGGGACTTGCCACAATGGCTGTTCTCGTATGCTCCAACGTCATCATCTCTCTCATCAAGAAACTGACTCCTGACATGGTGCATATTCCTGTCTATATTGTAGTCATTGCTACTCTTGTAACTATTGTTCAGTTCTCCCTTGCTGCATATCTTCCTGATGTCAACAAGCAATTGGGTCTCTTCATTCCTCTCATCGTTGTAAACTGCGTCATTCTCGGACGTGCAGAATCATTTGCAAGCAAAAACTCTCCTCTTGCTTCTGCTTGCGATGGCATTGGCATAGGACTCGGATTTACCCTCGGTCTTACGCTCCTCGGTATTGCAAGGGAAATTCTTGGAAACGGAACGGTGTTCGACATAAGAATTGTCCCTGAACAATTTGGAATGCTGCTCTTTATCCTACCTCCTGGAGCTTTCCTGACATTGGGTTATATCATCGCTATCATCAACAGATTCAAGAAAGCATAATAAGACTTTTTACGTATGGAATATTTATTGATATTTATAGCTGCGATATTTGTAAATAATATCGTACTTTCGCAATTCCTCGGAATATGTCCTTTCCTTGGAGTAAGCCAAAAGGTAAACACTTCGCTCGGCATGTCAGCAGCAGTAGCCTTTGTCATGGCTCTTGCCACTCTCGTCACGTGGCTTGTGCAGATATATGTGCTCAATCCATTTGGATTGGAATACCTACAGACTCTTTCTTTCATCCTCGTCATTGCTTCTTTAGTGCAGATGGTGGAGATAGTACTCAAGAAAGTTTCTCCCCCACTCTATCAGGCACTCGGAGTATTCCTTCCGCTAATCACGACAAACTGTGCAGTTCTTGGTGTAGCTATTTCTGTAATACAGAAGGATTACTCCCTGCTCATGTCCCTCAACTATGCCATTGCAAGTGCCATAGGTTTCGGCATTGCACTCGTCCTCTTTGCAGGCTTGCGTGAACAGATGGAGTTTTCTGCCATTCCCAAGGGACTCAAGGGGGTCAGCATAACGCTCATCACGGCTTCTCTCCTCTCACTCGCCTTCATGGGCTTTTCTGGTGTCGATGGAGGTCTGAAGGTATTGTTTGGACTGTAACAAGTAGGAAAAAGCATAGTTTTTGATTTTTTTATAACTTTTCTTTTGGAAAATCATAATAATATCAATAACTTTGCAACGTACAACGTACACTTTGGCTGAAACCTGCATGGCAACAGTGACAAGCTGACGGATGGTTGTTTTCTCGTTGCTCAGCCGTTGTCATGTCTGTTACAGGCAAGTGTACGGGGGGGGGCCGTTACTATGATTGATTTAGAATTTTTCTAAGATAACATCATTATCCCCCGTATAGGGGAATTATTTGTGTTTGTGTTGTTGTTCCCCCTTGCTGTGAAGTAAGGGGGACTTTTTTTCAGATTGCAGGTATTCCTACTTAATGCAAATCCAGCCAACGCACATCATGCGTTGGCTGGCTTTGTATTTTCTGTTCGATGCCTTTATCTTGCAACGAATTTTCCAGGAAACATAATACATGGATATTGTGAGAAAATATGTAACCTTCCTAAAGGCTAATCTTCCACACTCTGGCACCTCTTTGGCCGATTGTCATGGGCACAAGTCCTTCGGGAGAGAGCGTAATGTCAAGTTTTTCGCCCGTGAGAAGATCCTTTGCCTTGCACTTCTTTTCCTGTATATGCAGGTATTCCATTGCGTGTCCGGGTATTCTGACCTTGATGGCTGCTGGGTCATCTGAGAAATTCACCACCACAAAGAGTAGGTCATCATCCTTCTTTCTGAGGAATGCAAACTGCTTCTCGTCACTGAAATGCCCGGAAGACGGGTTGACATACATGAGGTCATAGAACTCTCCATCTACGGCTTTCTCCTTGCGTGCAATCTGCATTGTCTTCTCATGTATCTCATAGACATACTTTTCCTCGTCGGTAAGTCCTGATGCATCTGCCCTGCAAAGCGTGTCAATGCTCCAGTAGTCGAATATCGTGGTACGTCCGTCACAGCCTGAGAAGCCTTCCTTATCCATGCCTTTCTCACCATATTCTTCCCCGGCATACAGCATGAATGGCGATGGCTGCATAAGTACCGAAGCTACCATGCCCGGCAATCCCTTCACAGCAGAACCGGCAAAATAGTCAGAAGCTACACGCTGCTCATCGTGGTTTTCAAGGAAATAGACCATGTGTGACTTTATGTCATCCACAGACTGCCAGGCATTGGTAATGATACGGGCAGGAGCGTTGCCGCATATCACGGCACGCACAGTGTCATACATTCCTACCTTGTCATACATCCAGTCAAAACCTGAATGTATGTAATTGCGGTACTCGGCAGGATTATATACCTCTCCCATGAATATGACATCGGGATAAGCCTGCCTTACCCTTGAGGTGGCATAAGCCCAGAAGGCAGCAGGCACCATCTCTGCCATGTCGCAGCGGAAGCCGTCAATGCCCTTTGATGCCCAGAACAGGAGTATCTCCGTCATCTTCTTCCAAGTGTCAGGCACGGGGTCAAAATGTCCGTAATGCGTCCAATAGTCAATGCCGTAATTCAGTTTTACCGTCTCATACCAGTCATTTATACCGGGACGGTTGTCAAAGTGGTCATTGCCAGTAGCCCTTGCAGGGTACTCGTCATAGCCTGCCTTGTCAAAAGTGGGTTCAAAATGGCAGCCCGGACAATAATAGAAATTGTTCCTTGGGGAAAATCCCTGTGAATCGTCGTCCTCTGCACCGAGGTCTGTGACTCCTTCCGGTTTGCAGATACTGTTATATTGGCGGGCTACATGATTGGGAACAAAGTCGATAATGACCTTCAGTCCTGCCTTGTGAGTGCGGGAGACGAGGGCTTCAAATTCCTTCATGCGCTTCTCCACATCCACGGCGAGGTCTGGATCCACGTCATAGTAGTCACAGATGGCGTATGGTGAGCCTGCCTTTCCCTTTACTACTGCAGGATGCTGCGTAGGTATTCCATATTGGGAATAGTCTGTCTGCGTGGCATGACGTATCACTCCCGTGTACCAGACATGGGAGATACCCATCTTTTTTATCGCCTTCAGTTTCTTTGTATCAAAGTCAGTAAACTTTCCTGTACCATTTTCGGCAACCGTACCCCACTCTTTCCGAGTGGTGTTACGATTGCCGAAAAGTCTGGTAAATACTTGATATATAATTACCTTTTGGGTCATAAGTAGGTGTACCTAAATTTTTTGTGATTGTATAGAAAGTTACGAAATACCGTTTGTAGTTACACCTTCTACGCCCTTCGCTATCTTGGCTATCATGCCTTGAAGCACCTTTCCAGGACCACACTCCGTAAACTCTCTTGCGCCGTCGGCAAGCATTGACTGCACTTCGTAAGTCCATTTTACAGGGGCTGTGAGCTGTGCGATGAGGTTCTG
The DNA here is from genome assembly GCA_945787895.1 of uncultured Prevotella sp. Taxonomy (GTDB): domain Bacteria; phylum Bacteroidota; class Bacteroidia; order Bacteroidales; family Bacteroidaceae; genus Prevotella. The sequence continues at coordinate 8,009 of CALZJQ010000081.1, forward strand.
CTTTATCTCTTCTGCATCAGTGTGAGCCTTGGCATCCACATTCTGATAAACAGGAATCCTTGGATTAGAGAACTGTGTAGCCTCGATGGCAGCCTGAAGCTCATCCTTTGCCGGCTGCATGAGAGGAGAATGGAATGCTCCGCCTACAGGGAGAGGGAGGGCACGCTTTGCTCCTGCTTCCTTCAGTTTCTCGCAGGCAGCGTTGATAGCGTCAATATTTCCTGAGATAACGAGCTGACCAGGGCAGTTGTAGTTGGCAGGCACTACGATGTTGCCTTCGGAGGAAACCTCTGCACATACCTTTTCAATCGTTGCGTCATCGAGACCGATGATTGCAGCCATTGTAGAAGGTGCTGCCTCACAAGCCTTCTGCATCGCCATGGCACGCTGAGAGACGAGTTTCAGTCCATCCTCAAAACTCATTGCGCCTGCTGCTACAAGGGCTGAGAACTCACCAAGTGAATGACCTGCCACCATATGTGCATCAAACTCATCACCGAGGCAGATAGCCTTGATTACAGAGTGGAGGAATACAGCAGGCTGGGTCACCTTCGTCTGCTTCAGCTCTTCAGCAGTGCCTTCAAACATGATCTTCGTAATCTCAAAGCCGAGAATCTCATTGGCTTTTTCAAACAGTTCCTTTGCCTTGGGATTTGTATCGTAAAGGTCTTTACCCATTCCTGTGAACTGGGCACCCTGACCGGGGAATACGAATGCTTTCATATTGATTGTGTATAAAGTGTGTGATTAAGTAGGTAAAAATGATAGGAATCAAAAGATTTACCTTAGATATTATCCTATGCAAAATCCCGATTACCAATAATGACAATCGGGATAATACATATTTTATTCTTAGTTGCTCTGCAACATTTCAGATGAGATTACTCGGCTGTCTCCTCTGCTGGAGTCTCTACTGCTGGAGCTTCCTCTACAGCTGGAGCAGCGACAGTCTCGCCTTCAGCGATGACAGTGACAGGAACCTCAACCTTTACTTCCTTGTGGAAGATAACGGTGGCAACATACTCGCCTACCATCTTGATGTCCTTCATTACCACCTGCTTGCGATCCACCTCGATACCCTTCTTAGCAAGTTCCTCAGCTACCGTAGCAGCATTCACGGAACCATAGAGCTGACCTGTAGCACTTACCTTTGCTTCTACAGAAACAGCAACGCCTTCGAGCTTAGCAGCTGCCTGCTGTGCAGCCTCAAGGATAGCCTGAAGCTTGTGAGCCTGCTGCTTGAGGTTTTCTGCGAGAATCTTCTTTGCAGAAGGAGAAGCGATGACAGCCTTACCTGTTGGGATGAGATAGTTACGGCCGTAACCGTTCTTTACATTCACTATGTCGTTCTTGTATCCAAGACCGATGATATCTTCTTTAAGTATAATTTCCATTGTGTAATCCTCCTTTTTATTATTTCATGAGATCGGTTACATAAGGAAGCAGTGCTATCTGGCGAGCACGCTTTACAGCCTGTGCCACACGGCGCTGATACTTCAAGGATGTACCTGTGATACGACGTGGAAGAATCTTACCCTGCTCGTTGAGGAACTTCTTGAGGAACTCAGGATCCTTATAGTCGATATACTTAATTCCGCTCTTCTTGAAACGGCAATACTTCTTCTTCTTCGTGTCAATAGAAGGAGCTGTCAAATAACGGATTTCTGATACTTCTGCCATGATTATGCCTCCTCTTTATTAGAAAGTTTGTTACGACGCTTCTCAGCATAAGCAGAAGCATACTTATCAAGCTTAACGGTCATGAAGCGGAGAACCTTCTCGTCACGACGGTAAGCAGTCTCGAGCTTAGCCACTACTGTCGGCTCTGCCTTGAACTCTACGAGGAAATAGAAACCAGTGCCTTTCTTCTCGATGGCATAAGCCATCTTCTTCATGCCCCAATTTTCCTCATTGATGATCTCTGCACCCTGATCGGTGAGGACCTTCTTGAACTTTGCAACAGTTTCCTTTGTCTGGTCGTCAGACAAAACGGGAGTCAAGATGAAAACTGTCTCGTAATGATTCATCATTGTTTTTTGAATGATTGTTTATTAATTAATAATGTGTAAAAACTGTACATTCCGAAAAATGCGGTGCAAAGATACGCATTTTTTTTTGATTACACAAATATTTCCCACTCTTTTTTATCCATCCGGCAAACATTCCCTTCCACTGCCACATCGTGCATCTTGCATCAGCCACGTCGAAAGCCATCGCCATGCCTCACTCATGATGATATGGCTCACCCCGGATTATGGTGCAGGCGCGATATACCTGCTCCGTAAAGACGAGCCTCACCATCTGATGCGAGAAAGTCATCTTCGACATACTTATCTTCTCATTGGCACGGGAATACACGCCATCAGAGAATCCATACGGTCCTCCGACGACAAAGACGAGACGGCGGACAGAAGCATTCTTCTGCTCTATCCACCGTGCAAACTCTACGGAACGAAACTCCTTGCCGTGCTCATCGAGCAACACGACATGGTCGGAGGATTGCAGGCGGGCAAGGATAAGTTCACCCTCACGCTCCTTCTGCTGCGCCTCACTGAGAGATTTCGTATTCTTCAATTCTGGAATGACCGTGACGGAAAAAGGCATATAATGACCTATGCGCTGGCAATAGTCCTCTATTCCTGCCTGAAAATGCTTGTCGATAGTCTTCCCTACCAGTATCAATTCTGTCTTCATTACTCAGATGCAAATTTTGATTGGAATGACGTGGAAAACCGTCAATAACGTCAAGGACGATAATATCTCCACCAACCCCATAAATCCCCAGAAACCGCATGACCAACCCTTTCTCCCTGCAAATTTACTCCTAAAAAAACTGATATGCAAATTTTCAAAGAAAAAAGTGCGATTTCTCTTGTAACATAAAAAAATAATACCTATCTTTGTACCGAATAATTAACTATGCAAGACATAGCCCTAAAACATACAACCGAAAAAGGGAAAAACCGAAAAAAAACAACAAAAAAACGCGAAACCTCAAACAAAAAAAAATAATCAAGAAAAACAATGGAAAACAAAGAACAACTTATCGCCCAATGTGAAGCCGTTGCCAAGCAGTGGCTCTCCCCGTCATTTGATGAAGAAACACGCAAGGAGGTGCAGGCAATGCTCGACAGTGAGGACAAGACTGCACTCATCGACGCTTTCTATCAAAACCTCGAATTTGGCACCGGCGGTCTCCGTGGCATCATGGGAGCCGGAACAAATCGTATGAATAAGTATATCGTGGGCATGGCGACGCAAGGTTTTGCCAACTACGTGCTCAAGGCATTCCCGGGACGGAAGGACCTCGCTGCCGTAGTAGGTCACGACTGCCGCAACCACGGACGTGAATATGCTGAGACTGTAGCAGCTATCTTCACAGCCAACGGCATTAAGGCTTATCTCTTTGAGAGTCTTCGCCCGACACCAGAGATTTCTTTCGCTATCCGTCAGCTCGGCGCACAGTGTGGTGTCAACGTCACTGCTTCTCATAACCCACGTGAGTACAATGGTTACAAGGCATACTGGGAAGATGGTTCGCAGGTGCTTCAGCCGCATGACGTAGGTATCGTGGAAGAGGTGAAGAAGGTGACGATAGACGATGTGAAGTGGGACCTCAACCCTGACCTCCTCCATATCATCGGCGGCGAGATGGACTTCGACTATATGCAGGCAGTAAAGGAGGGTATGGTGGATCAGGATGTCATCCTCCGCAACAAGGACCTCAACATCGTGTATTCTGCCATGCACGGCACAGGTCGTGTCCTCGTACCGCTCTGTCTTCGTTCTTGGGGATTTCAGAACATCAACGTAGTACCAGAACAGATGGTGGTGGACGGCAACTTCCCTACTGTCGTATCTCCTAACCCCGAAAACGCTGAGGCTATGACGCTCGGCATGAAACTGGGTACGAAGCTCAACGCCGACCTCGTGGTGGCCACCGACCCTGACGCTGACCGCCTCGCCATCGTTTGCCGCAACGACAAGGGTGAGTGGCAGATACTCAATGGCAACCAAACTGCGTGTATGTTCTATTGGTACACCATCAAGAACAAGAAGGCTCTCGGACAGCTCAAGCCAACTGACTTTATGGTAAAGACGATTGTTACCTCCGAACTTATTGCCAAGATAGCAGCAAAGAATGGTGTAGAATGCTTCGATGAATACACTGGTTTCAAATGGATAGCATATCGCATCCGTGAGAATGAGGGCAAGCGTCAGTATATTGGTGGCGGTGAAGAGTCCTTCGGCTACCTGCCTTACGACAAGGTGCGTGACAAGGACGCTCCTGCTTCCATCTGTCTCATCTGTGAGATTGCAGCATGGGCAAAGGACCAGGGCAAGACGCTCTACGACCTTCTCCTCGACATTTACAAGGAGTATGGCTTCCAGACAGAGACCACCATCAATGTTGTCAAGCCGGGTAAGTCTGGTGCAGACGAGATAAAGGCAATGATGGAGAAATTCCGTCAGACTCCTCCTGCATCCATTGCCGGTTCCAAGGTTGTCACCATCAAGGATTACAAGACTCTCAAGCGCATCGACAATGGTGTAGAGTCAGCGTTCGATATGCCTGCTACGAGCAACGTGCTGCAGTGGTTCACAGAAGATGGACTAAAGGTCAGCGTTCGTCCTTCCGGCACAGAACCCAAGATTAAGTTCTATTGCGAGGTACCTGTTCCCGGTCAGTTTGACGGCGACTACGTTGCCGCCACTGCCAAGGCCAACGCTCGTGTAGAGGAGATAAAGAAAGATCTCGGCCTCTGATTCTTCCTCTTTCATCCTGCGGCCTTCTCTTTCAGGCCATCAATGCTTTTTTATCAAGAACACCCGTCCCTTGATAATAACACTCTTGAAGTCCGCTTCCATGCGGACTTCTTTTTTTTCTTTTATCAAGAAAAGCGTATCATCCATATCACGGTTTTCCCATTTGCATGACTTTATTTTTTTCTACTCTTTTGCCCTTACAGGGCGACTAAACCGCATCAATCCCAATACCCGGGGTGCCGCTGCGCTCTGCCCCGGGCTATGCGCTTGTTGGGCTTTCAGCCCGCCCGTGGATTGTTTCTTCGCTTGAGCATCCGTCTGGATGCCGTAGGCTAATTCTTTACGTTAGTTCTTGAACTTGACTGAACAAAGG
>CALZJQ010000082.1 GCA_945787895.1 uncultured Prevotella sp.
ACAGACATAAAAAACGTGCGCTTCCACGCTGGACCTGGTGGTTCGGCGGCTCTCTCGTTGCCATAACATACATTGCCGTATTCTACTATTTCTTTGTAGGACCGACAGGATTCAGATGGAGAGCCATTTATGGAGATGCGCAATATCCGGAGGGGTACGAGACACAAGGCATCGACATCTCGCACTATCAGGGAGAAATAGGATGGAAGGAGCTGCGCACCGCCCTCATAAACAAATGCCCCGTAAGATTTGTAATTATCAAATCTACAGAGGGTTCATCCCTCATCGACGATTATTTTCATGAAAATTTCCTGCAGGCAAGAGAATATGGATTCATACGCGGGGCGTACCATTTCTGGAGTATCAAGACATCTGCACGCGAACAGGCACAATTCTATCTCAACACCGTAAAACTGGAAAAAGGCGACCTGCCGCCCATACTGGACGTGGAAATAAAGAAGAAGAATCAGGATGTGAAGGAATTTCAGCGCGACATACTTACATGGCTGCACATTGTAGAAGACCAATACCACGTAAAACCAATCATTTACACGAGTTACAAGTTCAAGCTGAACTATCTGAACGACCCGAGATTCGACTCCTATCCTTTCTGGATTTCACATTATTACGTAGATAAGATGCAATACAAGGGGGAATGGAAATTCTGGCAGCACACCGATGCGGGACAGCTGCCCGGCATCGACGGCTATGTTGACCTGAACATATACAACGGTTCTTTCTATGACCTCAAGCAACTCTGCATTCAAGAGTAGAACTCAAGCGAGCACCATTCGCCTTCCTGAATCTTGTCAACGAGAGTCAGCCCCAGCGATTCCGCTTTCTCTGAAAGTATCTGGACATCCGTATCATAGAACCCGCTCAACATAAGATGGGCTCCCTTGTTCATCACGCTATGGAACATCTCCATGTCATTCAGCAGAATATTCCTGTTGATGTTTGCCATCACCACGTCAAACACTCCGCTGACATGGCTCAGGACATTGGCATCACCTTCAAGCACGTGGAGCCTGTCTTCCACTCCGTTAATCCGTCCATTGTGCTGGGCGTTTTCCACGCTCCATTCGTCAATGTCGTACGCCACGACCTCCCCGGCACCGCACTTTATCGCTGCGATGGCAAGTATTCCCGTTCCACAGCCGCAGTCGAGAATGCGTTTTCCCCGCAAATCAGAAGCAATCAGGCGGGAAACCATCATGCGGGTCGTCTCGTGAGTACCCGTACCAAAGGCATTCCTTGCCTCTATCCCTATCTTTATTTCCTCACTGTTCTGAGATATGTCAGATTCGTCAGTATGGTAAAGGTCGTATATCAGCACCTTACCTGCGATGGATATCGGCTCAAAGCCTTGCTCTTGCTCCCACGTCTCGTTCCAATTCTGGTTTTCCACCTCTTCCGTAACAAAATGAAGAGAGACACCGTCAACAGGAAAATCTGCAAGACCGTCCACTATCGACTGCTCATCATACATATCCACCTGCACATATCCATCAACCCCCGTGTCGGTATCCATGAACGATTCATAGCCACACTCGCCGGCAATAGCGGCGAGCAGCTCACACGACGGACGGAACAAAGCCTCGTCATCTGTTTTTATCTGGAAATGAGTGACGTAGTATTTCATCTTTGCTGATTGGAAGTACAAGGTTTTTGGTTATTGTTTTTTGTTTTTGTTTTTGTTTTTTGGTTATAGGTTTTTTGGTTTTTGTTTTTGTTTTTTTATTTTTGTTTTTGTTTAGTTAGTCTTTCCTCTTGAGAAATCCTCCATTAGAAAAGCAAATCAACCCAAAACCAACAACCCAAAACCAACAACCAGGAACTATACAGAAAAAGGACAAATCAGAAATATCATTTCTTCTTTGTCCTCATCCCTGTGATTCGTGCAGGATTCAAACCTGCAACCTTCTGATCCGTAGTCAGATGCTCTATTCAGTTGAGCTAACGAACCATAATGCTGAATCGTTCCAGTATCTTGCCGTCAATGTGATTCGTGCAGGATTCAAACCTGCAACCTTCTGATCCGTAGTCAGATGCTCTATTCAGTTGAGCTAACGAACCATTGTAGGCAATATCTTTCCGAATTGCGGGTGCAAAGTTACTAACTTTTATCGAACTGACAAAATGTTTTTACCATTTTTTTCAAAAAACTTGCATTTTTACCATAAAACAGGTACTACAAACCTAACCAAAAACCAAAAACCTAAAACCTAAAACCCACAACTCACAACCAGGTACTACAACTACCCCCACCAGTTGTATCACTCCTCATCAGCATCCGTCTCCAATGGCAGGATAGGAAGCGAGAGATGATACTTCACCGCAAGCAGGCGAATGGCGACAATCACAAAGAATGTGACAAGCGCACATATCGTGACGTCAATGTCAAGATAACGCATCAGCCAATAAAGGCATCCTCCCAGTATGCTTGCCATGGCGTATATCTCCTTGTGGAAAATGACGGGAACATTATTAAGCAATATGTCGCGTATCACGCCGCCTGCGCTTCCCGTGACTGTACCCATGACAATGGCAATCCAGAAGGGATGCCCCATCTCCAGCGTCTTTTGCATTCCGGCTATCGTGAACAAGGCGAGTCCTATGGTGTCAAATACAAACCAGGCATTGTCCAGCCGCTTCAGGTGATGGGCAAATGCCACGATAAACATCTGAGCCATGAATGTGCAGATGATGTATATCGGATTGAGCATCCAGAAAGGTCTGACGCCGAGAAGCAGGTCGCGTATCGTTCCGCCTCCGATGGCAACGGCAATACCGCAGATAAAGCCGCCGAACCAATCAAAATTCTTTGCTGCGGCGTGACGGATGCCAGAGATGGCGAAGGCAAAAGTGCCGAGAAATTCCAGCACCATAAGGAAATGACTTACCAATATCGTTGATTCTCCTTGCATTGTTGTCGGTAGTTTCAGGTTGTCTTGTTGTAGTACCTGGTTTTTGGTTTTCGGTTTTTGGTTTTCGGTTTTTGGTTTTCGGTTTTTGGTTTTCGGTTAAATAGTCTTTCCTCTTGAGAAACCTCCATTAGAAAAGCAAATCAACCAAAAACCAACAACCAAAAACCAACAACCAAAAACCAGGAACTTTCGCAAATCACAGACTTGTGAAAGTTGAACTCACTTATACCTCTCCCCCCAAAGCCGCACCATATTCTGATACTGCTTTTCCTCTAAGGGAGAATGCTGTGCGTGCCACAGCCTCTGACAGGCCACTCCGTCAGGAAGGTAACGCTGGGGAGTGAAATTGCCGGGATAGTCATGTGGATAAAGGTATCCGTCATGATAGCCTATGTCGGCCATCAGCTTGGTCGGTGCATTGCGGAGGTGCAGCGGCACAGGAAGATTGCCGGTTTCCCTTACCAGCTGGATAGCAGAATTGATGCCGTTGTAAGCAGAGTTTGACTTCGGACTCGTGGCAAGATAAATGCAGGCCTCAGCCAAGGGAATCCTCCCCTCAGGCCATCCCAGTTTCATCACGGCATCAAAGGCGGCGTTTGCCAGCAAGAGCGCATTGGGATTTGCCAAGCCAATATCTTCTGCCGCAGAGATGACGAGCCTTCTCGCAATAAACTGAGGGTCCTCGCCCCCTTCTATCATCCTTGCCATCCAATAGAGCGCCGCATCGGGGTCAGAGCCCCTTATGCTTTTGATGAACGCCGAGATGATGTCATAATGCATCTCTCCGTCCTTGTCGTATGCCAGTGGATTCTGCTGAAGGCGGCTTTTCACGAGAGCGTCAGTGATGGTCACGTCCTTGCCGCTCTCCGACTCTACTACCAGCTGCAGGATGTTCAGCAGCTTGCGCGCATCTCCGCCAGAGTACCGGAGCAAGGCCCCGGACTCCTTCAGCGTGATATTTCTCTCCTTCAGCTCCACGTCCGTCTCTACGGCACGATGCACCAACTCAAGCAAATCCTCCTTTTCCAAAGGCTTAAGGATATAGAGCTGGCAACGCGACAGCAAGGGTCTTATCACCTCAAACGAAGGGTTTTCCGTAGTAGCACCAATCAAGGTCACTATTCCCCTCTCCACGGCTCCGAGGAGCGAGTCCTGCTGCGACTTGGAAAAACGGTGTATCTCGTCGATGAACAATATCGGGCTTGCAGACGAGAAGAAGCGGTTGTTCCTTGCCTTCTCTATTACCTCCCTTACCTCCTTCACTCCCGACGTGACGGCTGAGAGGGTAAAGAAAGGCGTGTCGAGACAGTTTGCGATAATCTGTGCGAGCGTCGTCTTGCCGACACCAGGAGGTCCCCAGAGGATGAATGAAGAGATGCGGCCGGTATCAATCATGTTTCTCAGCACGGCACCCTCGCCTACAAGATGCTTTTGACCTATATATTCGTCGAGCGTGCGCGGACGCATACGCTCTGCTAACGGTTCTGACATATATTATTTACTAAAGTTTCGCAAGCTTCAACTTCTTCGGTTTTAAGACTTTAGGGTTTTATGGTTTTTCGGAGATATGTCAAGGCTGATTGTAACTTCCGCACGACCGCTACCCTTAAAACCCCATACCTTAAGACACTGAGCAAGTCACAGACTTGCGAAAGTTGAATTATTTATATAATTAAGGTGGATTTTGTTTGTTGTAGTACAACCAGGTACTACTTTCAAGGCGCAAAATTAAGAAATATATATCAATTCAGCAAAAAATAATCACGAAAAAATTTGTATGTAAACAAGTAATATATTATTTTTGCACCGAAAAAGATTTGCACAGGCTTCGCCTCTCATTCCCAAGCCTTGCCAACCTGCTGATTGTGAACAACATGATAAAACCCCTATAGAGTAATGACAAAAGATAAAAGATCCATCACACTGAAGACTCTCACAAAGAGTAACGTCTGGGAACTACAGGAAAACGACATTTTCCGCATTTGGGAAGCCGCAGAAAAGGACGCAGACTTGCCCGACAACCTGACGCGCTACCTCACGATACTGCGCACGGCCTTCGACATCGAGGAAGTAAAGCTCGACAGACCTGAGATAATCAAAAAATACGAAGCAAGGGGGATGAGCGTGGGAATGCTCAAGCTGGACGAGACTTCCAGAATGAAATATGCGATAAAAAAGCGGCCTATCCTGCGCGTCACCGACCTGACATACGAGAACATCCGGCATATCTCCGCCGCAAAGCTCCTTGAAGTCATCGACCGCAACTTCGGCGGCGGCTGGGATTCCCTCTCGCAGAGCATAAAGGACATCATCGAAAGCGGGTTTGACATTTCCACCACCACCCTCCCAAAGGACAGGCTCAACAAGAAGGGAGGACTCTATGAGAAGAAGATAGAGGACGGATTTGAAGTGCTGCAGATACCCAAGGGACTGTGGGTAGAGGCCATCTTCGCCAAAGTGAAACCGGAGACCGTCAAGCTCAAGTCTGCCTTCGACGATGAAAGCTCCAGCCTCTCAGACGGAGAGGGGGACGGCGAAGAGGACGTTGACATAAAGGACGACTATTACCAGAACGACCCCGACGACGAGGACTACGACGATGACCAGCTCACGGAAGAGAGCTACCGCACCACTTATGAGGAGTCTCCAGAAGAACTCGGTCTTGAGGCATCAGAAATGGGAGAGGAAGATGATTACTGATTCCTTGCAGGCAGCAGGCCGCTGACCTGCTCCGCAGGCAATTTCCAATGACCGGATTTGGGGTCAATTCCGCTGCGTTTGACATTGCAAGACAAAAGCGTTGATATTACGATGTAAAAGCTAAGTTTTTACAAGGTAATATCAACGCTTTTGCATTGTAATATCAATGCTTTTACAACCTACTGTCTATCAATTGGTTATAAAGAAAAGTTTTTAAGGAAAAATTGTTGGATGTGCTGAAGGGAGACGCATATCGTGAGGGTCTGACACACCTGTTTTTTTTATCATCCGTATAAGGAAGTATGGCGGCAGGGTTACCTGTCACCATACATCTTGTCGTAATATTTCTCGTATTCGCCGGAGGTGACATTGTCGAGCCACTCCTGGTTGTCGAGATACCAGCGTACGGTCTTCTCTATGCCTTCTTCAAACTGGAGGCTGGGCTCCCATCCGAGTTCTTTCTGCAACTTCGTGGAGTCGATGGCATAGCGTGCGTCGTGGCCGAGACGGTCGGTGACGTATGTTATTAGGTCCGTGTCCTCTCCTTCCTTGCGTCCGAGCAGACGGTCAACGGTGTTGATTACCACCTTGATGATGTCGATGTTCTTCCACTCGTTGAATCCTCCGATATTGTATGTTTCAGCTATGGTGCCCTTATGGAAAATGAGGTCGATGGCACGGGCGTGGTCTTCCACATAGAGCCAGTCGCGCACGTTTTCTCCTTTTCCATAGACGGGAAGAGGCTTGCGGTGGCGTATGTTGTTGATGAAGAGAGGGATGAGTTTCTCGGGAAACTGGTATGGACCGTAGTTGTTTGAGCAGTTGGTCACGATGGTAGGCAAGCCGTAAGTGTCGTGGAAAGCACGCACGAAATGGTCGGAACTTGCCTTTGATGCAGAGTATGGTGAATGCGGATTATACTTCGTAGTCTCGTAGAAGAAATCCGTGCCGTATGCCTCGTGATGCGAAGAAGAGGAGGCTTTCGTGGTAAATGGAGGCTCCGTGCCTTCGGGATGGGTCATCTGCAGGGCACCATATACTTCATCGGTGGAGATGTGGTAGAACCGCTTGCCCTCGTATTTCTCAGGCAATGACTCCCAGTAGAGCTTGGCGGCCTGCAGCAGGGAGAGCGTGCCCATGACATTGGTCCGGGCAAAAGTGAAAGGGTCTTTGATGCTCCTATCGACGTGTGACTCAGCCGCAAGGTGAATGATGCCGTCTATCTGCTCCTCCTGCATCAGTCTGTAGAAGGCTTCAAAGTCGCAGATGTCCATCTTCACAAACTTATAGTTGGGCTTTCCCTCCAAGTCCTTGAGGTTTGCCAGGTTGCCTGCATAGGTGAGTTTGTCGAGGTTGATGATTTTGTATTCCGGGTATTTGTTGACGAAGAGTCGGACCACATGGCTTCCTATGAAGCCTGCTCCGCCAGTGATGACTATATTCTTCATTTCTCTGTAGTATGTGATTGATTCTGTCTGTTTACGGATAGAGGTTGTCGGTAAGTCGGACCGTCATATCTGAAAGGGGGAGACGAAGTCCTTCAGCAGGGGATGTTTCGTGTCCTTTTCTGACAGTATGGCATTCCGGGTGGGTATCATCCAGTCGATGCCGAGGGAGTCATCGAGGATGGATATTCCTCCGTCTGCTTCGGGATGATAGAACTCGTCGCATTTGTATTGGAAGACAGCCGTGTCGGAAAGCACTGCAAAACCATGTGCGAAGCCTTTGGAGATGAAGAACTGGCGGTGGTTGTCCTCTGTCAGTTCGCAAGCCACGTGCTTGCCGTAGGTAGGAGAGCCTTGCCTTATATCGACTGCCACGTCGAGCACACTTCCCCTTACGCACCTTACCAGTTTGGCTTGAGTGAAGGGAGGCCGCTGGAAATGCAGCCCTCTCATTACGCCGTAGGAGGACATCGACTCGTTGTCTTGCACAAAGCGAACGGTCTCTCCGAGGATTTCTCCTGCTTTTTCATCAAACTCCCTTTGAGAGAAACTCTCGAAAAAGTATCCTCTTGCATCTTTGAATACCTTTGGTTCGATTATCAGTACACCTTCTATATCTGTCTTAATTATTTCCATTTGTTTTCTTTTTTTTATAGGTGGGTTCTATTAATTCGCTTTGTCATATTTTGGGTTTATTTTCGAGGACAAATTGTAAGTTGAAGAGGGTTTCTGTCCCCCGATAACGGGGGAACCGAAGGGGGTGTAAAGACCATTGACCGTAGCGGGCTACGTGACCGATGAGACTTACGATTTGTACCGAAAAGAAACCAAAAGATGACAAAACGTCAAACCTACATAACTAACATTTTTGACGGTGGGAATTAATAGAACCCACCTATAAAAACTTTTCCTTGTCCTACTTTCCGAATGAGAGGGGAGACAATCACATATTACTGCCAAATCTCTTTACTTCGTCAATGACTTTCAGGAGATACTGACCATATTGATTCTTGAGCATCGGTTGTGCCAACTGACGCATCTTCTCTTCGTCTATCCATCCCTTTCTGTAAGCTATGCCTTCAAGGCAGCCGACCTTCAATCCCTGTCGCTTTTCGAGCACCTCGATGTATGTACTTGCTTCGGAAAGAGAGTCGTGAGTGCCAGTGTCAAGCCATGCAAAGCCACGTCCAAGAGTCTGTACCTTCAGTTCACCATCTTCAAGGAAACGCTGGTTGACCGTGGTAATCTCATATTCTCCGCGCGCCGAGGGCTTGATATTACGAGCTACGTCCACCACCTTGTTGGGATAGAAATAAAGTCCTACCACGGCATAGTTGGACTTAGGCTCCGAGGGTTTCTCTTCTATGCTGAGACAGTTGCCTTCTCTGTCAAACTCTGCCACTCCATAACGTTCCGGGTCGTTTACCCAATAGCCGAATACGGTAGCTTTCTTATCCACCTCTGCCGTGTGTACAGCATCTGCCAGCATCTTGGTAAAGCCGTTGCCCTGAAATATGTTGTCTCCCAGCACGAGGCAGGCGCTGTCGTCTCCTATAAAGTCTGCACCAATGGTGAAAGCCTGCGCCAGTCCGTCAGGAGAAGGCTGCTCGGCATATTCAAAACGTACTCCATAGTCGGAACCATCTCCCAGAAGGCGCTTGAAGCCTGGCAGGTCGAATGGAGTGGAGATAATAAGTATATCCCTTATCCCAGCGAGCATAAGCACACTGATAGGATAATAAATCATTGGTTTGTCATAGATAGGCATTAGCTGCTTGCTGATACCTTTTGTGATAGGGTAGAGGCGAGTTCCACTTCCGCCGGCGAGGACTATTCCTTTCATGGTGTTTTGATAATAGTTTTTTTTAAGGTGGGTTCTATTAATTCGCTTTGTCATATTTTGGATTTATTTTCGAGGACAAATTGTAAGTTGAAGAGGGAGCGTAGCGGGCTACGTGACCGATGAGACTTACGATTTGTACCGAAAAGAAACCAAAAGATGACAAAACGTCAAACCTACATAATTAACATTTTTGACGGTGGGAATTAATAGAACCCACCTTATCTATTTTGTTGTTTTGTTTGTTTTGTCGTTTGTTGATGTTATTGTTATCCACAAAACCATTAAACAACCGAATCAATCTCCCTCTTCATCTTCTCAAGGCAGACCTCAAGAGAATCTACCCAGTAAGGAATTTCTATCTTGAAGGTTTCCTTAATCTTTGTCTTGTCAAAGACAGAATATGAGGGTCTTGTCACCTTGCTTGGAAACTCATTAGAGTGGCAAGGCTGAATGTCGCATTTGTCATTACCCGAAAGACGGGCTATCATCTTCGTAAAGTCAAACCATGAGCACACACCTTCATTGGAATAATGATATATGCCCCAGTTGTCGTCGTATTTCCTGTTTTGCAGGATGTCATAGATTACGGAGGCAAGGTCGAGAGCATAGGTAGGAGTACCGCATTGGTCAAAGACAACTTTCAGTTGAGGCTTCGTCTCGGTCAATGTAAGCATCGTCTTTACGAAATTCTTTCCAAACTCAGAGTATAGCCATGCGGTGCGGATGATGATATGGTGGCAACCGCTTTCGAGGATGGCTTGTTCGCCTTCGAGTTTAGTAAGTCCATAGATGCCAGACGGCGTGCCTTCCTGGTTTTCCTTGCAGGGCGTGTTGTAAGGGTCGGCACCGAAGACATAGTCCGTGCTTATATGTACGAGCATTCCGTCCACTTCTTTCATGGCGATGGCAAGGTTTCGCGGGGCGTCAGCGTTGAGTGTCCTGCAAAGGTCGATGTTGTCTTCCGCTCCATCCACGTTGGTATAGGCCGCACAGTTTACGATACATTCGATATTGTTCTCCCTTACAGCCTTCCTTATGGATTGGATGTCCGTAATGTCGAGGTGAAGGGTTTCTGCGCCTTCTACGTCGTTGATGTCGGAGAAGATGTATGTGTCCTTGTCAGTATCCTGGCTTACTATTCTCATCTCCGAACCGAGTTGCCCGTTGGCTCCAGTTACAAGTATGTTCATCTCTTTCTTTTATAGTGAGTTTTTCCGGATTGCAATGGTAACAAAGGTATTGTGATGTCACCAATCAGGAATTTCCTGCAAAGGTAATTATTTTTTTGTTCACGTACAAATAATACGTGATATTTATGTGTTGTTTGCGTTTTGATGTGCTGTCGGATAGGGGAGGATTCCACGTAAATGTCATAAAAAACCTCCTCAACCGCCCACGAGGGCGATTGAGGAGGTCAATAATTCTACTTTTGCAAGTATGTGACTTTGCGAAAGTTTCCTGGTTGTTGGTTTTGGGTTGATTTGCTTTTCTAATGGAGGATTTATCAAGAGAAAAGACTGACTAACCAAAAACCCACAACCAAAAACCCACAACCAAAAACCTACAACCAGGAACTATTCTATGTCTTATCCCTGAATGGCGGCAACGCCCGGAAGTACCTTACCCTCGATAGCCTCAAGGAGAGCACCGCCACCGGTAGAGATGTAAGAAACTTTGTCTGTGAGACCGAACTTTGTGCAGCAAGCTACAGAGTCACCACCTCCGATGAGAGAGAATGCTCCTTCGGCTGTTGCTTCGGCAATAGCATCACCGATAGCCTTGGAACCAGCTGTGAAGTTGTCGCACTCAAATACTCCGGCAGGACCATTCCAGAGGATTGTCTTTGCGCCCTTGATGGCTGCTGCGAACTTTGCCTGTGCCTCAGGGCCTGCATCAAGACCTTCCATGCCTGCTGGGATAGCGTTAGCAGGATATACCTCTATCTTCGCACCTTCCTTGACGGTCATTGTGCCGAAATCAAGGTTGTCGCAGCATACTGCGTCAGGAGCCATAACGAGCTCTACACCCTTTTCTGCTGCAAGCTTCTCTACGTTGAGAGCAACGTCGAGCTTGTCCATCTCAACGATTGATGTGCCTATCTCGCCGCCGTGAGCCTTGGAGAATGTGTAGGTCATACCACCACAGAGGATGAGCTTGTCAGCCTTGCCGAGGAGGTTCTCGATGATACCAATCTTAGATGATACCTTTGAACCACCCATGATGGCAACGAAAGGACGCTTGATATTGCCGAGGACAGCGTCAACGGCTGCCACTTCCTTCTCCATCAAGAGGCCGAGCATCTTGTTGTCTGCATCGAAATAGTCTGCGATGACAGCGGTAGAAGCGTGCTTGCGGTGTGCTGTGCCGAAGGCATCCATCACGTAGCAGTCTGCGTAGGAAGCAAGTGTCTTGGCAAAATCCTTCTGGGAAGCCTTCATAGCCTTCTTGGCATCCTCGTATGCAGGGTCTTCCTTGTCGATGCCTACTGGCTTGCCTTCTTCTTCTGGATAGTAGCGGAGGTTTTCGAGAAGGAGCACTTCGCCTGGCTTGAGAGCAGCGGCCGCCTCCTGTGCCTTTGCACAGTCAGGAGCAAACTTCACTTCTGCAACGCCGAGAGCTGCGGCTACAGCGTCCTTTATCTGTCCGAGTGAAAGTTCTGGCTTCACCTTACCCTTTGGCTTGCCCATGTGTGACATGATGATGAGGGCACCGCCACCTTCAAGGATGAGCTTCAATGTAGGGAGGGCACCACGGATACGCGTGTCGTCAGTAATCTTGCCCTCCTTGAGAGGTACGTTGAAATCTACGCGGACAATAGCCTTCTTGCCGGCAAAGTTGTAATCATTGATTTTCATAATTCTATAATGTTTATTTGGATGAAAAATGTTGGCTTGATATTATAGTGCGGACAATATCCGCACAAAATCATGGCAAAATTATAAAAAATATGCGACTTTTACGTATTTCTGTACGTTAATCTACCGCCTGTCATGACGAAATACCACAATTCTGTTATTTAGACTTTGCATTTGGTTGTAGTTCCTGGTTCCTGGTCGTTGGTTGTCGGTTGTGGGTTTTAGGTTAGTTAGACTATCCTCTTTAGAACCTCCATTAGAAAAGCTAACCAACCAACAACCAACAACCTAAAACCAACAACCAGGAACTCTACCCAAAACCCTCTCAACAAACGTCCGCAGTCTGTCAACATCCTTGAAAGCAGGTGATGACTCGAAACGGGAGTTTAGGTCAATGCCTATGCAGGCAGGATGACGGAATGCCAATACTTTTTCTGCGTCATCAGGACCTATTCCGCCTGAGAGAAGAAAGGGAATCTCACCATCATATTCGTTCAGGACAGACCAGTCGAATTGCTCACCGGAGCCACCCACGCACTTGCATTTGGTGTCGAAGACAAACATATCCACGTGTCCGTCGTACTCACGCCACTTCTTTACGTCAGAAGCGTCCTTGATGCTCAATGCCTTGATAATCTTGATGTTCGGGGCAATGTCAGGTATGAGCGTGCGCCGAAGGTTGTCAATCATCACGGGCGACTCGCTGCCATGCAGCTGAATATAGTCGAGATGATAATTATATACCCTTGTGACAATCTCCTGCGGCATTTCATCTACGAAGACACCCACGGTCATGACCCTCTTGCCGTTGGCAGATGTGTAGCCGGACTCTTCCTTTACCAAGCTCGGACTGTCGGGGACAAGTCCGGCAAGAGATGGTATCTGACTGACGTATCTCGGACTCTTTTTCCAGAATATCAGTCCTATGAAGTCGATGTCGAGAGCCAATACTTCCGATATGTTTTGCGCATCGCGCATTCCGCATACTTTTATCTTCATGTTCCAAAGGTTTTCTTGCTGTGACATTGTAAAACAGGGGGCAAAGTTACTCAAACTATTTGGTTCTGCAATTATGTTGCAAGTAAAATTGTGTCGTAACCAGTATTTTTTTGACACTTTGCTTTCAAAATTGTCTGCTTTCCTTTGTCATTTGAATAAAAATGGTTACCTTTGCACCTTAATATAAAAGTGTATAACTTGCGCAAGTCTGCGACTTGTTCAGTTTCATACGGTTATGCGGTTTTAAGGTTTCTGTTTCGGTTGTAAGGTTATAAGGTTTTTACGGAAGATAC
>CALZJQ010000083.1 GCA_945787895.1 uncultured Prevotella sp.
GTCGAAGACTCGTACTTGAAAAATAGTCCGAGTCAGCAAAGCTGGCGGACGTTTTAATTTTTCAAGTGCAAATTTGTCGAAGACTCGTACTTGAAAAATAGTCCGAGTCAGCAAAGCTGGCGGACGTTTTTAATTTTTCAAGTGCAAAGTTAAAATGTATTACCCACACTTTCGATACTAATTTCGGACAAAAAACTATGCAGAACGGACAAAATGCAGTTTGACACTATGCAAATCGGACAGACATCAATATGTCAAAAACTATGCAAATCGGACATATATATATCTCAACAGGCTATATTTCAACGCTTTATAAATATCCATATATGGCAATCAGACCAAAAGACGGTTTCTTCCCAATACCACTGTTTCTGCATGAAAATTCCACTCTCCATCAAATCAAAATCGCCCTTCCTCCACCGCCTTTCCGCTGACTTCGGAGGAAGAAAATGCCCTGAAAACGACGTAGGGAGCACGGGCAGGTAGCGTAGAAGCACGTAAATCACGCAGAGGCAGAAATCATAAAGAAAGTTAAAACAATGTCACAAAATTCTTAAAAATTAATCAAAAATTCGTAACTTTGCAAGTGGAGTTTACGGTTGTAGTGCCTGGTTGTGGGTTGTCAGTTGTGGGTTGTCGGTTGGTTAGCTTTTCTAATGGAGGATTCCTCAAGAGGAGAGACAAACTAACCCAAAACTATGCACTGGAGGTTTCCCGTAAAACCCACATAACCGTAGAAAAAACCGTAAATCCATACAAAAAAACCTGACAGAAACAATATCCCCAAATGCAAATAAGACCCACCCACATCATCTTCACCCTGTTGTCCCTGTGTGCCGCAGTGACATTCCTCTCATGCGGCCACTCCTCCCCCACCCCTTCGTGGCAGGAACGCAGGGCTATCGACAGCATAGTCGGCAACGCTGGTGGGATGGACTCGCTCGCGGCACTGCAGGAGAAGATGGAAGAGGAGGGAAACAAACTCGGATGTATCGTAGTGCTGAGAGAGATGGGAAAGAGGATGCGCAACGAGAGCCGCTTTGAGGATGCGCTCAACCTCCACATCCGGGGACTGCAGATGGCAAAGGAGGCAGGCGACACGACGGAATGGGTGCAGGCACTGAACAACGTGGGAACGGACTATCGCAGGCTCGGGGTGATAGATGCCGCCCAGGACTACCACTACAGGGCTCTCAAACTCAGCGAGGAATGCGGCGACACGTCATTTGCCGCAAGGAAAAACACCGTGACCTCGCTCAACGGACTGGGAAACATCTACCTATCCCTCGGCAACTATGCCAGGGCCGA
Organism: uncultured Prevotella sp.; assembly: GCA_945787895.1. Classification (GTDB taxonomy): domain Bacteria; phylum Bacteroidota; class Bacteroidia; order Bacteroidales; family Bacteroidaceae; genus Prevotella. The sequence continues at coordinate 1,309 of CALZJQ010000083.1, forward strand.
CTCCGTGCTGCGACTGGCCCTTGAGGGCGAGAAACGGCTCAACAGCAGTCTCGGGCAAGCCATCAACTACGCAAACATAGGCTCCATATTCTCTCACCGGGGCGACTACGACTCGGCATGGGTGTACTACAGGCAATCAATGATGCTGAACAAGAAGGCGAAAAGTAAGCTCGGAATATCCCTCTGCCACACTTACTTCGGCTCTCTCTACGAAAAACAGCGGGACTACGGCAAGGCTACCGATGAATATCTCACGGCATACACGATGATGACCGACTCGAAGGACGAATGGCATGCCCTCAACTCACTCATCGCACTGGCAGGCATCTACAACACCACAGGAGACGATGACAAGACGCTCTCCTTCCTCTCCAAGGCAAAGGCCATGGCTGAGCACATAGAGTCGAAGGAGCATCTCTCCAGCATCTACGCCCTCTACTGCAAATACTACAAGAGAAAGGGCGAATGCAAGTCGGCACTGCAGGCATACGAGAGGTCGGTGGCACTGCAGGACAGCGTCCTCGACATGGAGAAAAAACAGGATACAGAACATCAGCCTCAACATAGAGCGTATGCAGCAGACGAAGGAAATGGCTGACGCCAACCTCCGCCTGCAGCAGGAGCGCACAGAGAGGAAGCAGGCCTACCTCTTTGCCATCCTCATCCTCTCTACCCTCTTCCTCATCGTCGGCGGTTTCCTCTACTTCATACGTATGCAGAGACAGACCCACAGGATACTGAAGAAAGCCGCAAAGATAAAGGAGGAGTTCTTTACCAACATCACGCACGAGTTCCGCACTCCGCTGACAGTCATCCTCGGCATGACCCACGACCTGCAGCGCAACAGCGACGACGCGGTAAGAAACAAGGCCAACGCCATCGAACGCCAAGGCAACGCCCTGCTCTCGCTCATCAATCAGCTGCTCGACATATCCAAGGTGCAGTCGGCAGTAGGCAACCTGAAATGGGAAAACGGCGACATCACCGCCTACCTCGCCATGCTGGCAGAGTCGTGGGAGGACTATGCAAGCAGGCGCGGCATCACTCTGACCTTCCATGCCTCCGATAATGTCACCATGGACTTCATCCCCGACTATATAGACAAGGTGGTCAACAACCTCCTTTCCAACGCCTTCAAGTTCACTCCCGACGACGGAGAGGTCACCATCTCAGCAGAAAAGGCTGGAGAGACACTGGCCATTGACGTGGCAGACACAGGGACGGGAATGGACCGTGAGACCCTGAAGCACGTCTTCGAGCCGTTCTACCAGGGAGAAAACAGTTCGGCGCAGACAGGCTCAGGGGTGGGGCTCGCCTTGGTGAAGCAGATAATGGACTCCGTAGGAGGAACGGTGACCGTGGAAAGCAGCGAGGGCAAGGGCACAGTATTCCACCTGCGCCTGCCCATCCACAACCGCAGCACGCTGAAATCACGGTCATGGACCATCGCAGAAGCCCCCATCGTGTCAGAACCGGAGACAACCCTCACCGACAAGGAGGAAAAGGGCAAGGACTGCCACATCCTCATCATGGAAGACAACTCCGACATCGCTTCATACATAGGAGGGCACCTGGAGCAGGACTACAGCGTCCACTATGCCACAAACGGCAGGGACGGCATGAAGAAAGCCCGGGATATTGTCCCCGAACTCATCATCACAGACATCATGATGCCAGAGATGGACGGTCTCGAAGTATGCCGGCAGATAAGGGACGACATCGTGACCGACCATATCCCCATCATCGTAGTCAGCGCAAAGACGTCGGAAGAGGAGCGGGTAAGAGGACTGGAGGCAGGGGCTGATGCCTACCTTGCCAAGCCTTTCAATTCGGAAGAACTGCTCATGCGCGTCAACAAGCTGCTCGAACGCAACCGCCTGATGAGGGAAAGGTTCCGCAACCTCATCGACATTGACAACGCGGAGGATGACGAAAAAGATACGGTAGAGAAGAAGATTGAGAGGATGTACGGCGATGACCTGCCTGACGTCAACGACGCTGAGCGTCAGTTCCTTGAGAGAGTGACGAAGGTGTCCGACCGCCTTCTCGACGACCACCGCCTCGATGTGACCACCCTTGCCGACAAGCTGTGCATGAGTCCGCGCCAGCTCTACCGCAAGCTGGGTGTCGTCACGGGCAGTTCTCCGACAATATACATACAGAAATTCAAGATACAGCGTGCCTGCCACCTCCTCCGCTCAAAGCCCAACATGTCTATCGAGACCATTGCCATCCGCTGCGGCTTCGAGCACGCCACCAATTTCTACAACTTCTTCAAGAAAACCTACGGCATCACTCCCATGGAATACAGGCGCGGGGACGACGGAGAGGCGGAAGAGTGAGGGTTTCCCCTGACTCCGACTCCCGCTGACTACGCCATGCCCGGCAATGGCAGAGTATTGCCGCAACGCAACTGCCGCAGGCTGAACATACGACCTGCCGAGACGCTGAACATACGACCGACCGAGACGCTGAACATACGACCGACCGAGACGCTGAACATACGACCGACCGCAGGCTGAACATACCACCTGCCGCGATGCTGAAGTCGTGACGGCAAGAATTGCAAATGTCAATTTTGTCCTATTCCGCCACCGTTGTCTGTTGTTTTGCAACAGACTGATACACAGCCACATATAAAAAGCGTTGAGATTACCATGCAAAAGCCGTGCTTTTATCTGGTAATATCAACGCTTTTGCATTGCAATATCAACGCTTTTGTCCTGCAATATCAATGACATTCATTTTGTCCTATTCCGCCACCGTTGTCTGTTTTCCGCCACCGTTGTCTGTTTTCCGCCACCGTTGTCTGTTGTTTCGCAACAGACTGACAAACAGACACGCACAAAAAGGCTGCCTGAATGGGGAATAAAAAGGCGTAGAGACCTTTAGCGCGGCAGAATCTATCAGGGTATGAAAAAAAGCAGTTACGAAATCCGTAACTGCCTTGTCTTGAAAATGTAGCGGGACCGGGCCACGATCCCGGGACCTCCGGATTATGAATCCGACGCTCTAACCAACTGAGCTATCCCGCCGACACCTTGGTGCAACGCATGATTTTTGCGATTGCGGGTGCAAAGGTAGATATTTTTTCTGAGTCTTCCAAATTTTTTCGCAAGTTTTTTAGTTCCTTGCTGAAAATAACATTCCCCGCAAGGTATTTTTCCTACATCATCACAACTTTTGCCACTAATATTTCGTCATTTCAAGTAAAATGGTTATTTTTGCAGTCGCTTGCGAAACTTAACAAAAAAAACAATCATTCACACCTACTTACTAAACATGAACTACAGACAAAGAATGACTTGCGCCCTGCTCGCCGTCGCTTCCATCGCAATGGCCCAGACGCGCAGGGAGATAAATCTCAAGACGTGGGATTTCTCAAGAGACAGGCAGGCATGGGAGACGGTCAGCGTGCCTCATGACTGGGCGATAGCAGGTCCTTTCGACAAGAAATGGGACTTGCAGGTGGTGGCCATCGAGCAGAACGGAGAGAAGAAAGCTACGGAGAAGAGCGGACGCTCCGGTGCCCTGCCATGGATAGGCAAGGGTTATTATCGCACCAACGTTACGATAAAGGCGGAGGATTTCCGTCCGAAAGAGTGCAGGGCGATACTGGAGTTTGACGGTGCCATGTCCCAGCCTATGGTATATGTCAACGGCAAGGAGGCAGGTTACTGGGCATACGGCTACAATGCTTTCAGGATGGATGTCACGAACCTTGTAAAGGTGGGCGACAACGTAATTGAAGTAAGCCTTGTGAACGAAGAGGAGAGCTCCAGATGGTATCCCGGAGCCGGCATATATCGCCCCGTGAAGATGATTCTGACGGGCAGAGCCGCCATCGACCCTTGGGCTACGAGTATCTGTACCACGGCTTTTATCAAGGGAGTGGATAACTTCGGAAGAACAAAACCGCAGGCTACCATAGACTATGAGACGCAACTCGTAGGCGGTACGACGAGTGTCTATCTTGCCGGAAGTAATGCGCAGAAAGTGGCTAACACGTCTGCTGATGCTTTCGAGGGACTTGCCTGCGTCATTGACGTGGTGAACGACAAGGGAGCTTTCGAGGCTGGAAGTCATTTCGACGTGCCTGCCGACGGACATATCAAGACGACGATAACGGTCACTAATCCTAATCTATGGTCACCGGAAACTCCTTATTTATATAAGGTGCGCACGCGTCTCTACCGCAATCACGAACTGATAGACGAGGTAATCACGCCGTTCGGCATCCGCACGATAGAGGTAAGCAAGGATGGCGGCTTCAAGCTCAACGGCGTCAGCCGCAAACTGCAGGGAGTATGCCTGCATCATGACCTCGGTCCTCTCGGTGCGGCAGTCAACAAGACCGCCCTCATACGTCAGATTCTCCTGATGAAGAACATGGGTTGTGATGCTATCCGTACCGCCCATAATATGCCTTCCGAGATGCAGATGCAGGTATGTGACTCCCTCGGCATGATGGTCATGGCAGAGAGCTTCGATATGTGGAAATATCCTAAGTGCAAGAACGGTTATGCACGTTTCTTCAACGACTGGGCTGAGAAGGACATCCGCAACCTCCTGCTGCATCACCGCAACCATCCGAGCATCGTGATGTGGAGCATAGGCAACGAAATACCTGAGCAGGCGGACAAGAATCTTGGCGTGACGTGGAGCCGTAAGCTACAGGATTTGTGCCACTCTCTCGACCCCTCACGTCCTGTCACTCAGGGACTTGACCGTGTCGATGGTGCACTTGCCAGCGGCGTGGCTGACGTTATGGACGTAGTAGGACTGAACTATCGTACACATAAGTATGTCAAAGCATACGACAAGACTCACCATAAGTTTATCCTTGGCAGTGAGACGGCTTCGGCAGTCAGCTCGCGCGGCGTGTATAAATTGCCATACAAGACAACCAACTATGGTGTCTATAGTGACGGACAGTGCTCCAGTTACGACAACGAGTGGTGTCCTTGGAGCAATCTCCCCGACGTGGATTTCGAACTCATGGATGATTATCCCTGGACGATAGGACAGTTCGTATGGACTGGCATCGACTATCTCGGCGAACCGACACCGTACGATGGCTATTGGCCCAGCCGTTCCTCATACTTCGGCATCTGTGACCTTGCCGGACTGCCTAAGGACCGTTACTATCTCTACCGCTCTGTATGGAACAAAAAGGAGCATACGCTGCATATCACGCCTCATTGGACTTGGGGAAAAGAGATGATAGGCAAGAATGTTCCCGTGCAGGTATATTCCGACTATGATGAGGCGGAGCTTTTCATCAACGGCAAGAGTCAGGGCAGGATAAAGAAAAATCATGATATAAGCCGTGGTGCTGACGGCAGGCAGAATACGGGCACCGAGGAGAAGAATCCCAACAGCGACCGCTGGGATGCCACTTTCGACACGAGTCATGCGCCTAACATGGATCGCTATCGCCTACGCTGGATGGATACGAAATATGAACCAGGAGAAATAAAGGTGGTGGCTTACGACAAAGATGGCAAGCCTGCTATGGAGAAGACGCTACGCACTGCCGGTGAGGCTGCTAAGATAGAGTTGTCACCTGACAGACCTGTCCTTGCGGCAGACGGAGAAGAGTTATGCTATATCACTGTCAGTCTGACGGACAAGGACGGCACTCTCTGCCCCGATGCAGACGATGAGATACAGGTTACTGTAGAGGGAGAGGGTAGGTTCAAGGCTATATGCAACGGTGATGCCACGTCCCTCGAATCGTTTACGACACCAAGGATGCACCTCTTCCACGGTATGCTGGAACTGACCGTCCAGAGTACGGAGAAAGCCGGAGAGATGACCGTCACGGTAGTTCGTCCTGCTTCCAAACAGAAGAAAGGCAGGAAGACCATCACCATTCCGGAGATACGCCGTAGTATTACTGTTGTGACGAGGTGATTTGCTGGTTGCTGGGTTTGGGGTTGTAGGTTTTGGGTTTTGGGTTTTTGGTTGGTATTGCTTTACCTTTTGAGAAAGACTCAATTGGAAAGACATTAACAACCCAAAACCCTACAACCGGCAAATCCCCTCCACGTAATCATAGAGCCGCTTGTAGAAAGGATGCTTGGTCAGCGTGGCGACGTTGCCGAGGATGATGAGTTTCATCCTGGCACGTGTGATGGCAACGTTCATGCGGCGGAGGTCACGGAGAAAACCTATCTGCCCGTCATTGTTGCTGCGCACCAATGAGAGGATGATGACGTCACGCTCCTGCCCCTGAAAGCCATCCACAGTATTGACAGAGATAAGGTGGCGGAAAGGCTTGAAGAACTCACGCTTGCGTATAAGCCTGCGAAGCAGTTGCACCTGGGCACGATATGGGGAGATAATACCCACGTCGATGCGCTCATCGAGGATGCGCTGCTTTCCTATACGGCTGAAATATAGTTCGAGATGTTGCAGGGTAAGCTCTGCCTCCGCCTTGTTGATGCGCCCGAAGGACTCCCCGATAAACTCCTCTTTGCCCCATTTGCTTGGCAGGAAGGCGGTGGTTTCGTCATCGGTTGCCGTTCCCTCTGCTTCTGCCTGTGGCACTTCATACCAACTGACAGGGATGTCATAATCCAATATCCCACGATATTTTATCTCGGGAGCAGTCATTAGTTTTCCCCCATAGAACTCCTTGTTGGAGAACTGCATTATCTGGTCGTTCATGCGATACTGAACTTGCAGTAACGTCACCACGTCGGGTTTGTTCTCCACGATACGCTCCATAAGCGTCTTCCCAAGCCCCGCTTTCATGGCTGCCACGCTCTTCACCGTTGGCGGCAACTGTTGATGGTCGCCTGCAAGGATGACCCTTGACACCTTGCGGATAGGAATCCAGCAGGCCGCTTCCAATGCCTGTGCTGCCTCGTCGATGAACAAAGACGTGAATTTCATGCCGTCCAGCACGCGGTTTGCCGAGCCTGTCAGCGTGCAGGCTATGACACGTGCCTCTCCGAAGATTTCCGCATTGATACGCAACTCCAGTTCTATGGCACGGCTTTTCAGCCTGTCCAACTGCTGGTGATATGACTCCGAACCACGTTTTCGCTTGTTTCTCAACTCACGTATGGCTTTTCTCAGCGACCACAGTTGTGGGTAGTCGGGGTGCGCCTCAAATCGTCTCTCGTAGGTGAAACCCAGCATCTTGTCATTGACACGTGTGGGATTGCCTATGCGGAGGACAGAGATACCTCTATCGACGAGTTGCTCGCTAATCCAATCGACAGCCATGTTCGACTGGGCACAGACCAGCACCTGACTCTCGCGGCGCAGTGTCTCATTGATAGCCTCGACGAGAGTTGTCGTCTTTCCCGTCCCTGGAGGACCGTGTACCACCATTACGTCCTTTGTCCAAAGCACCTCATTGACGGCTTTCTCCTGTGTCGGGTTAAGCCACGGGAACTGCATCGGTGCGAAAGAAAACCGCTCTGCCTGCTGTTGTGGTGAATAGAAGAGGTCACGCAGGTATGCAAGACGGTTGCCTCTGGCACGCATGACCCTTTCGAGGGCATCGAACATGAGGCGGTAGGATGTCTCGTCAAACGACAGCTGTATGCCCAGACCGCCTGTCTGCCCTTCTCCCACGGAGACATTGTTCACCTCCTCAGCATATTCATCCCTTGCCAAAGCCACTACCATACGGTCGCCATCCACATAACTGACCGTTCCCTTCGCTTGCAGGAAACGAAGGGAATCAGTGTCCTTTGCCGACTTTTCCGACAACATGACGAAGAATGCCACGGGGCGACCAAACTCAAAGTTATGTTCTATCTCCTTATCCTCTGTGCGGAATATCTCTATGCACATCTGGTTCAGGGAGTTGTAATACGATTTCCCCGCACTTACGTTCTTCCACGCATCGCCCCGCTTCACCTTTCTCAGCACCCCGACACTTTCCGTCTGCTTCTCGTAGGCTTCTTTCTCAGTATTATATTCTAATCGCAACAGCAGGTGTTGCTGCATCAATTGTTGTGTTATGGAGGGCATGGATATTTTATGGTTGTTGGTTTTGGGTTGTTGGTTTTGGGTTGTTGGTTTTGGGTTAGTATGGCTTTTGGCTTTTGGTTTTTATAGCTCTGATTTTTGAGGTGAACTCCATTGGCAAGACATTAATAACCAACAACCCAAAACCAACAACCCAAAACCCTAAAAGAAAACTACTTCTTCGCAGTACGTATATTAAACTCTGCCACCTTGCTTATAGTCTTGCCACCCTGCACCACAGAAGCAGAGAAAGCGACAGCTCCATTGCCTACATATCTATCAGCCACGACAATGGCAGTATATCGCAGACGCTGACCAGGAGCAATACTCTCAATGTGCAAGCCAGGAGAAACGGCGATATGCTTATTGCGTGTCGTCTCCACCACGGTAGGCACAAGGTCATAGAGCACCTTGTCGGACACATTCTTTATCTCGAATATTATCTTCGCCTTCTCCCCTCTTTTCAGCACACCGTCCGAACCAGTGTCGATAAAGCGCGCATTGGAAATCTCCAGTGCGTCACTATAACGGAGGTCGTAACGTGATATATCGTCTATCTGAGACGGAGTGGGTACAGAGGACGTAGCCTTGGAAGAAGAGAACGAACCAGTATAGTCGCTTGACTGAAAGTCATAGAGACGGTCGTCGCCAGAGTTGTTGGAATCGAAACCACTGTTATCATACTGCCTGCTGGAAGCAGAACCCTTACCATAACTATAACTATCATTATTACCATGAGTGCGACGATAATGCTCGCGCACCTCCTGCTTCCTGCTGTTCTCCTCAGCCTGCGCCACGGCAGCACCTGCCACGGCTCCAGTTGTCATTCCTATCACAGTGCCTACATCATGACCATAACGTCCACCTACTATTCCGCCGACAGCAGAACCGAACCATCCTCCAAGAAAAGCACCATTCACGGCAGAACTACCAGTAGATGTAGTGCATGACGAAACCATCATTACAACACAGATACCAAGAACCAAAATCTTATTCATTTTCATAATCCTTATCTCCATTTTTTATCGTTTACGATGCAAAAGTATGCAATAAAACGCATACGACAACGAGAGTTTTCCCTAATTCCATCATAGGGTTTTCCCTACTTCTTCCCTGTCACCCTGATACAAAGCGTCTGTCTGTCAAACGAAACGCCCTGTCGCTCAACGAAACGGCTTATCATGCCTCGCTCTGCCAACTCCCTTGGATTACCAATACTCAGCCCAGCGTTACGGTCCATAAGCCAGATGCGGTCGGACATCTGCAGGGCAATCTCCACGTCATGGGTAGAGAGGAATACTATCTTGTCCATGTCGTGACACAGAGAATGAAGCAACTGCATCGTCTCCACCTTGGAAGGAAAGTCGAGAAAAGCAGTCGGCTCGTCAAGGAAGATGACGGGAGTCTGTTGCGCCAAAGCCTTGGCAATCATGGCCTTCTGCCGCTCTCCGTCACTCAGCGTATGCACGAGACGTTCGGCAAGCGGCATTATCCCTACCCTCTCCATCGCATCTGTGACCATTGCTTCATCCTCCTCAGCCAGTTTTCCCCAAAAACCCGTATAGGGAGAGCGGCCCAATCCTACCATTTCCCTCACCTTCATATACTGCACCTGCGGCCTCTGCGTCAGCACCACGCCTATCATCTTCGCCCTTTCCTTTGGCGAAAAGTCAACGACAGGAGTGCTGTCATAGAATATCTCCCCCTTGAGCGGTTCCTGGAAAGCAGAGACCGTGCGCAGCAGCGTGGATTTTCCAGCGCCGTTGGCACCCAGCAGACAAGTCAGTTGTCCGCTCTCCAACGTAGCGTTGATGCTCTCCGCCACTGCCTTGCCGTCGTATCCTATAGTCAGGTCTCTTAGTGTTATCTGCATGATTTACTTGTATTTACAACTTATAGAAAATGGATGTCCGACAAGAGTACAGTCCCATTCCTACTTTGTGCGATGATGCAAAGGTAGCACATTTTCCTCATATATGCAAAGCAGTCCGGATTTTTTCTCTGTTCTTTCGCACAAACAACTCATTTTCATCAAAATTTTTCCTCAGTAAGTCCGAAAGAAAATTCTTTTGATTTTAACAAATATAAAAGATGTAAACTGACTTATTCCCTGTTTTTACATACTGCCAAATCCACCTGTCTGCCAATATTATCCTCTAAAAGATGAAGATAAAGACACTCTCATTTCCTCGTTTTTTGCAATAACACTTGCACAATCCAAATAATTGACTTAACTTTGCAGTCACAAGTCTATTATTGATTCAACTTTCGCAAATTTATGACTTGCTCAGTTTCATACGGTTATGAGGTTATGGGGTTATACGGTTGTGCGGAAGTTACAATCAGCCTTTGCACACCTCCGTAAAACCATAAAACCTTAAAACCCTAAAACCGAAGAAGTTGAAGCTTGCGAAACTTGAGTTATTGAGACACTTAACTCTACTTTCACATCAAGAGTATGGAAAAGAAGCAACTGAAACGACTGCCCGTGGGCATACAGACATTCTCGGAGGTAATTGACCTCAACTGCCTGTATATAGACAAGACTGAGTACGTATGGAACATGACGCACCTCAGCAAGTACATCTTCCTGAGCCGCCCGAGGCGGTTCGGCAAGTCGCTGCTTGTCTCCACGCTCCAGGCTTATTTCGAGGGCAGGAAGGAACTTTTCAAGGGTCTATTCATCGACAGCGCAGAGAAGGAGTGGACGGAATATCCCGTGCTGAGATTCAGCATGGCTTCCGGCAAGCACATGGAGAAGGACCAGTTGGAACGCTACCTCCTCTATATCCTGGAAGAAAACGAGAGGCGTTTTGGCATATCCTCTGAATCCAAAGATCCAAATGTGCGGTTGAGAAACCTTATCTCAGGCATCTATGAGAAGACCGGAAAGAAAGTGGTCATCCTCATTGACGAATACGACGCCCCGCTGCTTGACGTGGTGCATGAGGACGAGACGCTTCCGCTGCTCCGCAACGTCATGAGAAACTTCTATTCGCCCCTCAAGGACTGCGACCCATACCTGCAGTTCGTCTTCCTCACTGGCATTACCAAATTCTCGCAGTTGAGCATCTTCAGCGAACTCAACAACCTGAAGAACATATCCATGCGCACCGACTATGCCGGGGTGTGCGGTATCACGACGGACGAGATGCTGACCCAGATGTCCGAATACATCGATGACTTTGCCGAGGCACAGCAGGTGAGCCGCGGGGAAGTCATCGAGGGACTGAAGCAGCAGTATGACGGCTATCATTTCACATGGCCGTCGCCGGACATATTCAACCCCTTCAGCCTGCTCAACGCCTTCCAGGACAGGGACTACACGAACTGCTGGTTCTCGTCGGGCACTCCCACTTACCTCATCGAGATGCTGAGGAAGTTCAATGTCGTGCCGTCGAAAATAGGCGGAGCGAAGTTACCGGCATCCGCTTTCGACGCTCCAACCGAGAACATGAGGAACATCACGCCGCTGCTCTATCAAAGCGGTTATGTGACCGTAAAGGACTACAACAGTGTGTCAAAACTATACACCCTTGACATTCCGAATACCGAGATACGTGTAGGACTGATGGACAGTCTCCTGCCCAATTATGTGCATGAGTATTACGACGAGGGTGGCACTACGATAGGCTGTATGTACGAAGCCCTGTACCATGAAGACCTCGACGAGATGTTCCGCCTGCTGCAGGCATACCTCCTCACC
>CALZJQ010000084.1 GCA_945787895.1 uncultured Prevotella sp.
TGAGCATGGGCAAGCACATGGAGCGGGAACAGTTGGAACGCTACATCGGCAACCGTCTCGCAGAATATGAGAGCAGGTATGGCATTCTCAATCCTGCCACAGACAACAACGACCGTTTCACAGAACTGATACAGGCTGCATACAGGCAGACAGGTAAGAAAGTTGTCATACTTATTGACGAGTATGACGCACCGCTGCTTGACGTAGTGCATGAGGAGACGAAACTGCCGATATTGCGCAACGTGATGCGCAACTTCTACTCTCCGCTGAAAGCCTCCGACCCTTACCTGCAGTTTGTATTCCTCACCGGCATCACGAAATTCTCGCAGCTCAGCATCTTCAGCGAACTGAACAACCTGACAAACATCAGCATGAATGAAGCGTTCAGCGGAATATGCGGCATAACGAAAGATGAGGTCCTGACGCAGATGCAGGACTACATAGAGGCCTTGGGAGAAAAGAACGGCTGGACGTATGAAGCCACGACAGACATCCTGACAAAACAATATGACGGCTATCACTTCACGTGGCCCTCGCCCGACATCTTCAATCCTTTCAGTCTCTTGCAGGCATTCAACATGAAGAAGGTCGATAACTACTGGTTTGCCTCCGGCACGCCGACCTATCTCATCGAGATGCTCCGCAAGTTCGACACCCTTCCCACGGACATCAGTGCAATGGAGGGCGGAGCCGACGACTTCGATGCGCCCACGGAGGGCATGACCACTATCATGCCGCTGCTGTATCAGAGCGGCTATGTGACGATAAAGGACTATGACGAGACGTTCCGCAGCTATACCCTCGGCATCCCAAATAATGAGGTGCTCATAGGTCTCACCAAAGCCCTCGTGCCATCCTACGTCATGCCCAACACTCTCATAGTCAACAACACCGCCCGCAACATCGCCCGTTACCTCACTAAGGACGACATTGATGGGGCACTGAGTCTGTTGCAGACATTCCTCAGCACCGTGCCATACTGCAACGACACCAACACCGAGGGACACTACCAGCAGGTGCTCTACATCATCTTCACCCTCGTTTCCGACTATTTCGCCGACGTGGAGATCCACACTCCGACCGGACGCGTGGATATAGTCCTGCAGACCAAGACCACCCTCTACCTCTTCGAGCTGAAGCTCAACAAGAGTGCCAAGGCAGCGATGAAGCAGATAGACCTGAAAGACTATGCGAAGAAGTTCGCCCTCTGCGGCCTGCCCATAGTCAAGGTCGGCATCAGCTTCGATTCGGAGAAGCGCACCATCGGGGAATGGCAGACGGAGCGTTAGCCCTGAACATACATACTCTGCACCCACTTACTAAGAATCTACTTTTAACAACAAAATAAAAACACACAAACCAATAATCTTATGAAAAGGACTTTACTTTCATGCCTTGCGCTGATAATGAGCGTATTAGCCATGGGCGAAGAGACGGACTGGAACTTCAGCAGCCAGTCTGTTACCATCGACGGTAAGAGTTATTACCTTGATGTCACGAATAAGGTGGCGCAGTTGTACACCTATGCTTCCAAGTTTGATTCGCTTACCGTTATCCCGGCAACGGTAAGTTACGAGGGAAGTAGTTATACCGTGCGCTCGATGAAAGGACTTTACTCCACGGATGATATAAGGAAAGTCGTTGCGCTGCAGTTGCCAGTCACCATGCAGCAGTTCGATGACAGAGCCTTGTATGGATTCGACAACCTCAGGGAGATAACGCTCTCCACCACTACACCGCCTGCAATCCACAGCAACTACAAGAATGGCACGACCATCCGCGCCAAGCTCTACGTGCCTGCCGGCAGCATTCACGACTACCGCATTGCTGATACGAAATGGAATGACTTTGTCATCATCGACGGCAGCGGAAAGAGCGTTGCCGTAACGCTCACTAATGCGGGAACATTGTCCGCAGAGATAGTGAAGAAAGCGGACTACCTGCAGGACGTGAATATCCTCAAGGTGTCGGGAGAGATGAACAACGAAGACCTTAACATCATAAAGAACAATATGCCCAACCTCGTCAGCATCGACCTCGGGGATGCCGTGCTGAAGACCATGCCAGAGTATTGGATTGACGGAAAATGGGGAGTGGAGACAATCACTCTGCCAAAGACGTTGGAGACAATCGGCAGATATGCTTTCAAAAACTGCTACCATCTGAGGAGCATCAACTTCCCCGCTTCGCTGAAGAGAATTAATTATTATGCATTCGATAACTGTACAGAATTGCAGAAAGCCCTGCTCAACGAGGACTTAGAAGAAATGGAAAGTGGCATCTTCAACAATTGTTCAGGTTTGCAGGAAGTGTATATCCCCTCTACGCTGAAGACGATAAGTGATTTTGCTTTCTACAATACCAAATCTCTCTCTCTGCTAAATATCAGCGAGGGGGTAGAGAATATTAATAGATATGCATTCCAAGATAGCGGACTGAAGAAGGTCACCCTGCCCTCCAGCATGAAGTCGATAAACAGTTGGGCATTCAGTTCCTGCCCTTTGGAGAGCATCACACTCAATGAGGGTCTGGAGACCATCTCTGACAACGCTTTCTATGGTTGCTCCGCACTCAAGGAGATAACCATACCGAGCACGGTGAAATACGTGATGTATCCATTCAACGCCTGCAGCAGTCTCAAGAATATATACGTCAAGGCCGGCATACCGCCGTACGTGAATGGCAACTGCCCCATCAACAACGTGAGCATGAACGACGTGGTGCTCCACGTGCCGGGTATGTCACAGTCCCTGTACAAATCTACGCCGGGATGGAGCTATTTCTACACCATAGAGAACATTGACAACTATCGTCCGCAGGCGTTCACCACAAGCGAGAACTCCGTCATCGACATAGACGAAAACCTCTCTTTTTCAAACTACAAGCCTCTCATCGAGACTTTCATTTCCGATTGGAACGGAAAGAAATACGGTGCGGTGACTGTCAACGGTAGCGGTGCAATGAACATAAGTAAGTATTCTGCTTTATATGACTATAACCTGCTGAATAACTATAATGACAACTCTACGTACATGACTTCCCTCGTCAATAACATCACCATGACGGCGGACAGCATCGTCACCACGCTCTATACACGGGATCAGGAATGGACGTTCGTCTCCTTCCCATACGACGTAAAGCTGAAGGACATCGTGCCGTTCCTTGACGGAACCACCAGTTTCGCCGTCCGCGAATACTCCGGTGAGAACCGTGCCATGGGCGACATGAACTACACTTGGGTGAAGCTCAACGCAGAGAGCACGCTCAAGGCATATCGCGGTTATGCCATAAACACCGAACGACGCATCAACAATTCCATACAGTGGTACAGCGGACTCAGGCTCTACTCTTCTGCAAAGTCCGTCACCATAGCCAAGGATGACATCAGCATTCCGCTCACTGCCTATCCGAGTGAGTTCACGCAGAACCAGGGATGGAATCTCATAGGCAACCCTTACCCGTGCTATTTCGATGTCAGCTATATGGACTTTACTGCTCCCATCACCGTATGGAACATGAGAAACAACACATACATGGCATACAGTCCGAAGGACGACGAATACATACTCTCTCCGGGAGAGGCATTCTTCGTGCAGGCATCAGGCAATAACCAGGGCATCACCTTTGCAAAGGAAGGTCGCCAGACCAATCGCATCAAGCGTGCGGAGAGCAACGCCAAGGCTATGTATGCCGCAGGAGAGGAACGCCAGATAATCAATCTCTCGCTCACTGACGGCACTTCTACCGACCGCACGCGCATCGTCATCAACGAGAATGCACAAGCCGCATACGAGACGGACAAGGATGCTCCGAAGTTTATCAGCACGGAGGCAGCGCAGATTTATACCGTCAGCAACGGAGTGCAGTATGCCATCAACGAGCGTCCTCTCGGCAATGGCGTAATGAACATAGGAACATATTTCAAGAAAGAAGGAGAATACAGCATCTCACTCATGGGCAATACCGATGCTGCCATCACGCTTATTGACAGGGAAGAGGGCAAGAGCGTATCGCTCAGCGAGGGCAATGCCTATACGTTCAGTGCCAAGGAGGGCAGTACACAGCGTTTCGTCATCAGTATAGGTGATGCCACAGCCATTGACGAGATACCAGTCTCCGAGGCAGACAATGCGGAAGACGTATGGTATAACGTGGCTGGACAGCGTGTCAATGCCGATGCCAAGGGCTTGCGTATCAACCGAAAAGGATATAAGGTTTTACGGTTTTAAGGTTTTACGGTTTTAAGGTCGCTTCGCTTTTGCGGAGGTTAGTCTTTCTTCCGCACAACCGCACAACCGCACAACCGAAAAAACCGTATAACCGCAAAAAGAAAAAAAGATGAAAAAGCTATTTCTCCTTCTTCTGGTCTTGACAAGCACAGTGCTTGAAGCCCAGAATAACTACGATCCGGCAAACCCACCCGATCCGCAGATGCCTGAGAAGCAATATAAGCTGACGTGCCGCACAATGCCTGCCGGAGCAGGAAGCGTGAATGTCAGCAGCGGAAAATATGCAGCGGGTAAGGCTGTCAGTGTTACTACAAGTGGTTACAGCAACTATCACTTCGTATGCTGGCTTCAGGACAACGATACTATTTCACGCAGTGCAGGTTTCACGTTCACCATGCCGGAGAAGAATGTCGTGCTCACCGCCGTTTATACCTTTGAGCCAAACAGTCCGGCTAACCCCGATGCGCCGGAGTCTGACCCAGGCAAAGACGATGACATTGACCCGGAACCTGACCCTAAGCCAGATTATGACCCCGCTGTTCCGGGCAATCCCGGGGCGAATACTTTCGATGCACAGACAGGTATAGCCATCATCGGTGACTTCTCACAGGGCAGTCTGCGCAGTGCCATAAGCAATGCCATAAGTGGATATTCATCATCCGATGTGCGTCAGATTATCGTACAGGGCAACGTGAACAACTATGACATCAGTGTCGCCAACGACTATCCTAACTGCACGATGATAGACTTCAGCCGCTGTCCGAACTTAAAAGTCGTGCCAAGCGGTGCGTATTACGGCAACGGCACTCTGGAGCAGATAATCCTCCCCTCCTCTTTGGAAAGGATAGAGAGCAATGCGTTCTGCAATGCTACGAAGCTGTCAGAGATAACCTGCTATGCGTCAGTGCCGCCTGCAGTGGGCAATAATGCCTTTAATGCCATTTCTCCGTCAGCCGTGGCTTATGTTCCGGCGAAGAGTATAGGCAGTTATCAGGCAGCCACAGGATGGAGCAGTCTCGTCATCAAGGAGGGAAAGAACAAGTATGCAGTCGATTTCACCGTCACTGATATAACCTTATCTACCAAAGACCTCTCACCGAAAGGCAAGGTATCGCTCACATGGAAAGTCAGCAACGAGGGCGACAGCGACTCTAACGGAGGGTGGAAAGAGTACATATATCTCTGTGACGATAACGCTACATCCCCGGTGTTATATACCCTGAACTACAACAGCACCCTTGCATCGCAGGCAAGCGTCAGCCGCTCCGCCACGTTCTCACTGCCCGAAATGCCGGGAGTACACGGCAATGTGACGGCAAAGGTGGTCATCATGCCGACAGCAGGCGCAGGAGAGTCGGTGCAGGCGCAGGTGAACAATGTAGGGTTCAGTGCCGGAACGGCAGTAATGCGGAAATGCCTGTATGTCTCATCTGTCTCAAAGAGCATCAAGGAGGGCACTTCCGGCATTGCCGTTACGGTAAGACGTTCAGGTAACTGTACCGCAGAAGAGACGCTTTCCCTCACCGTGAAGCCGGAAGGGCTGACCAATATGCCTGAGACGGTGACGATAAAAGGCGGTGACAGCAATGCACGCTTCATCGTCTCCGTACCCGACAACAGTGAGGTCAACGGGACAGACTCCCTCTATTTCACGGCTTCCGGCAGCGGATATGAGGCAGTGACCCTGCCCATAGCCTTCGAGGACAACGACACATATCCGCTCACCGTCACTCTCGACAAGACAGAATACTCCGAGGGTGACACCATACGTGCCATCGTCTCCGTAGGAAAAGCATCGGAAACAATCCTGCCCGTCACCCTCAACATCGAGCATACGAAACGCTTCCGCCTCCCCTCCTCAGTAGCAATAAAGGCCGGAGAGAAGCAGACGGCAGTCGCTATCCCCGTGCTCAATGACAACATACCAAGCAACGATGAGGGCATAGAGATAAAGGCATCCGCAGAAGGGTATGACGTAGCTACGGCAATGTTCATACTAAAGGATGACGATGTACCTGCCATAGACATGACCCTGCTGCCTGCCACGGTGACAGAGAATGCGGGAAGCGAAGCTCTGCAAGCCGTCATCACGCGCCGGGATGTTACTGGCAACAAGATAACCCTCCGCCTTGCCGATGACGGTAACGATGCTATCTTCTACAACAACACCGTTGTCATGGACGAAGGCGTGACAGAGGTCATTGTGCCAATAGGTGTAAAGGACAACGTCAAGGTAGATGGTACAAGGGATGTGAGTCTCACGGCTTCGATATATATAAGTACCTGCAACTGTAATGCTACAGGCACGAAGCAGTCAATGGTGACAAAGACCATGACAATTCTCGACAATGACGGTCCGGCACTGACCCTCACAAATGAGAAGACCGTCATCATGGAGGGCGATACAGAGGGAGCAGTCTTTACGTTGAAGCGTAATGACAGCACTGTTGAGGCACTGCCCGTGAAGCTCACCGCAGATGCTGCCGACATAGTACTGCCCGCACAGGTCACCATTCCTCCCGGTAATGAATCCACGTCGTTCACCCTTTATGCCAAAAAGAACGGCACTCAGGAGGGCAACCGCATCGTAAACGTGAAGGCGGAATGCGAGGGCTACACGATGGGTGCCGCTTATATCCTCGTCACTGACAGGACTCTGCCCGACATGACCGTGGAGAGCATCACGGTAAACCCCGTCGTAGTGGAGACAAATCAGAAATACAAGGTTACGGTAAAGGTAAGGAATATCGGTGCAGCAGAGACACCCGAGCGAAGCACAGTCACGCTCAAGGCAGGCGATGAAACACTCACGCTGACCATTCCTGAGGCTATAGCCATAGACGGAGAGAAGACGCTGACGGCTGAGTTTAAGGCTCCCGCCATGGCAAAGGTATGCGAAATCACGGCTACTGGCAATGCAAACCGCGCATTCCGGGAACTGCAGACCGTCAATAATACCGCTTCAGTCAGCGTAGAGGTGCTCTCACCATATACCATGACTGTCACTGCCGACAGAAAAGCCTACAATATCGGCGAGACAGTACGCCTGACGGGCAGCATCAGCAGCAAGACGCAAGGCATCTCCGGCATAAGGATAGAGCCATACGTCATCTGTCACGGCGAGCGTACAGCCCTTGAAGCCATTACCGGGGCTGACGGTTCTTTCGCCCTCGACTACACATTGCCGCAGGGCGTGGGTGGCGACTACGCCCTCGGAGTATGCCTGCCGGACGAAGGTTCAACGACATCTGTCAGTCACTTCGGGGTATATGGAATGACGAGAGCCAATTCTTCCTACTACAAACTGCGTATGTACAAGAATGAGCCATACACACTCTCCGTGCCTATAAGGAACATATCAAGTCTGGAAATCACCAATATCACAGCCACTGCCCAGGATGCCTCAGGACATTACAAGGTGAAGACAAAGGCGATAAAGTCCATACCAGGCAACGAACAGGGAGAATTGCAGTTGGAGATAACCTCTTCCGCCATCTCTTCCTCCACGTCATGGGAGAGGGTCATGGTATCCCTTGAGAGTACAGAGGGTGCAAGAACCTCCTTCCCCATATATTGTTACTGCGCAAGCCACGAGGCTGTCGTGGAGGCAAGCACGAGGGAGATAACCACCACCGTCAGCAAGTCAGCCTCACGTCTCTATCCTGTCATCATCACCAACAGGGGTCTGGGTGAGACGGGAAAGATGACAGTGGATATTCCTGCCGGTCAGGCTTTCCTCTCATTGGCATCCTCTTCCGCCATTCCTTCACTTGCTGCAGGCGACAGCACGACGGTGATGCTGAGGTTCAACCCCACCGGTCTCGATGTCAATGTCACACAACGCGGTACCATAGGCATCAACTGCGAGAAGGCGGACGGCATAACCATATCATATAATGTAAAGGTGGTGAGCGAAGAGAAAGGTTCGCTGTGCGTCCGCGTCATGGATGAGAATACAGAGTATGGCAACGCCAAGGGTGAGCATCCGTATGTCTCAGGAGCTAAGGTGACGGTAAAGGACTACAACAATGGCATTGACCTTTTCTCCGCCACGACGGACGAGGACGGCTATGCACGTTTCGAGGGTATCAACGAGGGTGCATACAGGCTTTATGTCACTGCTTCAAGGCACGACTCCTACACGCAGAACGTCATGGTCAGTCCGGGCGAAGAGACAGAACACGTGGCTTACGTCTCATATCAGGCCATCAGCGTCTCGTTCACGGTAGAGGAGACCACCATAGAGGATAAGTATGACATTACCTCGGAATTTGTCTATGAGACACAGGTGCCTGTCCCCGTCGTGGTGATGGAATGCCCCGACGAGTTGGATATGCAGAAAGTGGTCGAGGGCGGCACATTATTATATAATATAGTGCTTACCAACAAGGGTCTTATCAATGCCGACAACGTCTGCGTGACACTGCCCGAAGAAGAGGGCGTGGATTTCATTGCCCTGACCGAATATTCTGGTCTGACACTCTCTCCGGGACAGTCATGGACCATCCCCGTGCAGGTCACTCTCTCCAAAGGCAGTACGGCAGGTGCCAAGGGTTCGTCATCATATTACCATACTGACGGACTGGCAGGCGATGCCGTTGATGCCGGCATAGAGGGAGCACAGAAACTGATGCACTGCGACGGAGAGACCTATCTCGGCTGGGAGTATCCCTGCAGCGGCAATGAAAAGGCGGAGGAGATAGCAAAATACGTCAAGTATCTGCTTGCCACCTGTGAGGCAAGACCGGCCGACCCCGAGAATAAACCGCAGAAGACTGTGAAGCAGGTAGAGCCGGAAGACCCCGTAGTATATCCGGAACGTGAACTGGAGGTAAGACGATGGACGGTAAAGTCACAAGTGGACCTATACACCATGTACCAATATGCGTGCAAGATTTCCTGCTCACTGCAGTGCTTCCCCATTTCGAAGTCACAACTCAAGGATGCCAAGGCAAAGGACATAATAAAATGTATTTGGACCAACGCTTCAAGGACGTACAATGCAAAGAGTGCGGACAACACCAACAGTACTCAGGAGAATGCCTTGAAGAGTCTCTATGACAACTACAAGGTGAAATACGACCTTATGATGGCTATCGACAGTCTGCAATATGCGCTTAATGGCGAGGTCATCAATGCGCCTTTGCTGTCAGAAGATGCGGAGACATATCTGAAAGTAAGGGAGAGTATCTCTGCCATCGATGAGAACATCATCGCACGTCATAAGTCCGGTACGCTCTATGATGCCACTGCCAGCCAGCTCTACGACGAGAACATCGTATGTATGCCGCAGCAGATGGCTGACTGGTATGATTTCAGCCTTGGCACTTACATTGAGCGGCAGACCAACTATTTCAGGCAGATGGACGGTATGTCAGCCACCAATGACAATGTCATAGACATCAGTCTTGTCTCACGGTTGAAGACACAGTTGGATAGCTGTGACAACGTAATGAAAGACATGGGCTATGTCGAATATGAAGAACTCTTTATGGCTGTAGAGGAAGATGCGAAAGTGCTCTCCGAGGCTTCCGCAAATACCTGCGCCTCCGTGAAATTTCAGATAAATCAGGAGATGGTGCTCACCCGTCAGGCTTTCCGCGGCACTATGACCATAGAGAACTCCACCAACGAGAGACTGACCGACATAAGCACTGCCATCACTGCCACTGACGAGGCAGGAGTACAGGCCACCGCCCGCGAGATGCAGATATCCCTTGAGAGCATTCAGGGATTTGCTGACAGTAGTGACGGAACGTGGACTCTCGAACCGGGTGCCGTTGGCATAGCCACCTATCTCTTCATTCCTACCAAGTATGCCGCTCCAGAGAAGGCAGAGGTATATTCCTTTGGAGGTTCACTCTATTTCAATGACGGAGAGAACGAACAGGCACGCTCGCTATACCCCTGTTCGCTCACAGTGAAGCCGTCACCGGAACTCGACCTCACCTATTTCATGCAGCGTGACCTCTATGGTGACAACCCCCTTACCGAGGATGTCAGCGAGCCGGTCATTCCTGCCGAGTTCACTCTGCTCATACACAACAAGGGAGCGGGTGAGGCACAGAGTGTGAAAGTGATAACGCACCAGCCGGAGATAGTGGATAACGAGAAAGGACTGGCTGTCGATTTCGCCATAGTCTCCTCATCTCTCAACGGGAAGGACAAGGCTATGGCCCTTGCTAACGACATAGCCACTGATTTCGGGGCTATTCCTGCCGGCGGAACTTCCTATGCCACATGGGACATCACCTCCTCGCTGCTTGGTCACCTCAGGGAGTATAACGTCAGCTATACCCACGTCACGAGTTTCAACAATCCTGACCTCTCTCTCCTCGACAAGGTAACCATACACGAACTGATACACAGCATCAACGCCCGTCGTGCAGGAAAGGACTACCGTGCATGGGTGGTCAACGATGAAGCGGACACCTATGACTTGCCTGACCGCATATATTTCTCTGACGGTACAGACAGTTATCTCCATGCCCTGCCCGATGCCGCTGAGGTAGAGGTCATTTCCGATACGCAGTGCCGTATCACCGTAAACGCCGTGACAAAGGAATGGATTTACTCCAAGGTAGATAACCCGATGGATGCAGATTATGCCATCTCAAGGATTACCAACGTCAGGACGGGCGAAGAATTGAATCCTGAGAACTTCTGGACCTCACGTTACGTTATGCTTGACGGAAAAGACCCGGAGGAACGACCGCTGTTGCATATTGTGGATTTCGCCACTTCTGCAGGCGACATGGTCTATGTCATAGACTTCGACACCACCAAGGTGACCACAGGCATGAAGCCTCTCCGCCTTACTGCCACAGAAACGCCGCAAGGCATATACACCATTACAGGCGTAAAGGTGGCCGCAAATGCTGACAGGGAAACCATCTCACGACTTCCCCGAGGTATTTACATCATAAACAGGCGTAAGGTCTATATTCCGTAGTTGCACAGTTTATTGTTTCGCAACTGAGAAGCAGGCTAACCATAAAAACAACAAGAAAGTCCAGAGCATCATGCTTTGGACTTTCTTCCAATTTTATATGATAGAAGTGACCATTAAGACTTTTACGGTTTTAGGGTTTTACGGTTGTACGGTTATGCGGTTGTACGGTTATACGGAAGTTACAATCAGTCCTCACAAACATCCGTACAACCGTAAAACCGTATAACCGCATAACTGTATAACCGCATAACCGTATAACCGTACAACCGCATAACCGCAAAAAAAAACTAAAAAACTTGCGAATACGGGATTTTCTTTTTATTTTTGCAAAAAGAGTTATTTTTAGACTGCAAGTTATGAAAGAAAAGAGATATATCAACCCCCTTACCGACTTCGGTTTCAAGAAAATATTCAGTGATGAGGAGATAATGCGTGATTTCCTCAACGACATCATCGAGCCTCATTCTCCCATTCAGAAGGTTGTTTTCCTTGACAAGGAAATGCCACCTGAGACAAAGTATGAGCGTGGTATCATATATGATATGCGTTGTAGGTTGGAGAATGGGGAGGAAGTGCTTGTAGAGATGCAGAATCGCGGTCAGGATTATTTCCGTGACCGTATATGTTACTATATGGCGCGAGCTATATCGACACAGGGAGAGCGTGGTGATAATGAATGGAAATTCCGCCTTCATCCCGTTTATGGCGTTTTCTTCATGAATTTCCATTTGAAGGATATTACTCCTTCCGTCTCTATAGAAGAGAATGCTGATAATTCTTCGGATGATAAGAAGGATATTCGCCACGTAATGTTGCAGGACGTGAATACAGGCAAGACTTTCTCCGACAAACTGCAGATGTGGCTTATCGAATTGCCCCGTTATCGTAGGATGTCAGAGAATGATTGCAAAACAAACATAGATTTCTGGCTTTACACTTTAACACACATGGAGACTATGACAAACGAAATACCATTCCAGAGAGAAAAGCCTATTTTCCACAAGTTGGAGAATATTGCCGATATGGCAGTGCTTACACGTGAAGAACGTGAATACTACAACATCAGCCTCGACTCTTACCGCACCAACATGGCTGTGATGGCACACGAGCGTAATCAGGGCAGGCGAGAGGGTCTCGCCAAGGGTCTCGCCGAAGGTCGTGCTGAGGGTCGTGCCGAGGGTCGTGCCGAGGGTCGTGCCAAGGGTCTCGCCGAAGGTCGTGCCGATGTGATAAAAAAAATGTCACAAAAGTTGGACAGCAAGCAGATAGCTGACCTTTTAGGCTTGGACAGCAGCTATATCAACAACATACTGAACGAAGGCGAGGCAAGAGAAGGCGAGGCTTAGTAACGCCTATTCCCTCACTGTAGGTGGGTTCTATTAATTATTCACACATTGTTTATTATAATGAGGTGTTCATCAATTTCATAGTCCCACCGTCAAATATTAATTTTCTGGGTTTTGACGTTTTTGATAATATCGGCTGCACTCGGGATAATCCAAGCGAGCTTGGCTTCTCCTCTCATTTGCACGATATTTGTCATCTTTTGGTTTCTTTTCGGTTCAAATCGTAAGTTTGACCTACGGTCTTCCTCCTCCTTGCAAGGCATAGATGGAGCAAGCTCCACTCTGCTCTTGCTTCGTTCGTCGGTTCATCTGTCACGTAGCCCGCTACGCTCCCTCTTCAACTTACAATTTTAACTCGAAAATAAATCCAAAATATGACAAAGCGAGACTTGTCCTCTGGACCCACTGA
>CALZJQ010000085.1 GCA_945787895.1 uncultured Prevotella sp.
TTGCCTTTTAAAGTGTAAGAGGTAACTCATATTCTTCATTCTACATTCTTCATTCATTAAAACAAAAAAACAGAATATTAACCAAATAAAAATGAATGGAGTTATAGATGAAGAAGATTTGCCTTTTAAAGTGTAAGAGGTAACTCATATTCTTCATTCTACATTCTTCATTCTTCATTTTTTAAGATGAAGATTTTAGTTTTAAACTGCGGTTCCTCCAGCATCAAGTATGCCTTGTACAACATGGACGACCGCTCAGTAATGACATCTGGCGGAGCAGAAAGAGTAGGTCTCGACAACGCTTTCGTCAAAGTAAAACTGGCTAACGGCGAGAAGAAACAGATAATGCACGACATCCCCGAACATACCGAGGGCGTGAAATTCATCTTCTCCCTGCTTACAGACCCAGAGATAGGAGTGATAAAGTCGTTGGACGAAATCGACGCTGTAGGTCATCGTATGGTGCATGGCGGCGAGAAATTCTCCGAGTCAGTAATCATCACTCCCGAGGTTATCGAAGCCTTCACAGCTTGCTCCGACCTTGCTCCTCTCCACAACCCTGCCAACCTCAAGGGTGTGAACGCTGTCAGCGAACTGATGCCGGGACTGCCACAGGTAGGTGTCTTCGACACTGCTTTCCATCAGACCATGCCTGCCAAGGCGTATTTGTATGCCGTGCCCTACGAGCTATACGAGAAATACGGCGTGCGCCGTTACGGTTTCCACGGCACGTCACACCGCTATGTCAGCAAGCGTGCGTGCGAGTTCCTCGGCATACCGCAGGAAGGATGCAAGATGGTGACAGCCCACATAGGCAATGGTGGTTCACTTGCAGCCGTAGTAGATGGCAAATGCGTAGATACTACAATGGGTCTTACGCCGCTTGAGGGCGTGATGATGGGCACGCGTTCCGGTGACATCGACGGTGGAGCCGTAGCTTTCATCCAGAAGAAACTCGGTCTTGACGCTGACGGCATCTCCAACCTGCTCAACAAGAAATCCGGTGTCTTCGGACTTTGCGGATTCTCTGATATGCGCGACGTAGAGAGTGCTGCCGAGTCTGGTGAACCGAAAGCGGTGATGACACAGGAATCATACTTCTATCGTATCAAGAAATACATCGGTGCATACGCAGCAGCCATGGGCGGCATCGACGTGTTGGTCTTCACAGCCGGTGTAGGAGAGAACCAGACCGGTATGCGTGAGGCGGCCTGCGAGGGACTTGAGTTCATGGGCATAAAGATTGACAAGGAGGTCAACTCTGGCATTCGTGGCAAGGAAGCCGTCATTTCTACTCCTGACTCCAAGGTAAAGGTAGTGGTAATCCCTACCGACGAGGAGCTTATGATAGCCTCTGACACCATGGCTTTGGTGAAGTAAAGGCGACAGCCGCAATGCACTGTAAGAAATAGGAAAAACACTTGGTTGTTTTGTTGTTTAGTGGTTTAGTTGTTTGGTTGTTTGTCTTGTCAATTGAGTCGAATACTATCAACTAAACAACATAACAACTAAACCACTAAACAACAACCATGTGTTTTTCCTGTTTTTTCTTTTGATGTCTTTGTATCTGTATGTGCACAGCGTACCGAAAGTCGAAGTGTAACGGAGACTTACAGGGACGCTGGGTGCATACAGATACGGAAGATGCGCAGCAGCTTCCAAAGGAAAGACATCAAAAGGGGTTTTTATTGTTTTCTTCTATCTGAAAGAAAATGGCAACATCTCCCCTTATTCATCAATGCGTCACCATAAGTCACCCATTTTTTTTGCATAACTAATTGATTTTCAATATGCGCTACGTGATGGTGTGCAGAAATGATGAAGTCAGGAAAATGGTCAGTACCTGATTGTGGGAAGTTCCTGCTTCCTACTCCACAAAAATAGTATTTCCCTTGATTGAGACATTCGCCTTGCCCATCTCGTTCATTGTCTTTATTGCTGCTTCTACGCCCTTGTTGCGCTGTGTGATGAAGCGCATACGGTAGTGCAGAGCCTCGTCATTGCGGAAGATGACGGACATATTGAAATTCTTTCCTATTGCTTCCATTATCTCCTTCATCTCCGCCTGCTCAAAGTAGAGATAGCCGTCGCGCCAAAACTCATACGGCTCCACGTCAGCTTCAGTTACGGAGAATCCGGTTTTTTCGGCAGAGAGAGCAGCCTGCTGATGCGGTTTCAGCAACACGTGCGCATCAGAATCAGTCTCCCTGAGGCTCACGCTGCCGTTGACAAGCACCACTCTGCCGCTGTGTGTGGAGATATTAAACTCCGTGCCAAGCACCGTCGTCTCCAGCGTTCCCGAAGTCACCACGAAGGGATGGCCGGCGTCATGCGCTACCTTGAAGTAGGCTTCGCCCTCAAATATCACCTCTCTTTTCTCGCCCGTGAAACGACTCGGGAAGACAATCCTCGCCCCGGGGTGCATATATACCACGCTGCCGTCGGGCAGGGTAATGTCAGCAGACGAACCGTAAGGCACGTCAAGCGTCACCTTTTCCGACACGCCTACCCTCTCCAAGACCTCCCGGAAGTCGCTGAGGGAAATGCTCCTTGACTGATTGGAGGAGTGGGCAAGCGTCACCTTGTCGCCCTTGCTGTTGGTGAGAGTGATGCCCTCACGCTGTCCCTCCGCCGCGAATATCATTCCCTTTACGACCTGCGGTTCATCCTTCACGACGGTATGCAGCCAGAATATTGCGGCAATGATGGATGCGGCAATGCCGAAAAGCAGCAGCAGGAGAGGACGTCTGCCGTCCTGCGTCTCCCTTGCCTCCTCATTCCTTCCCTGCATCCTTGCGTGGAACATCCTGAGTCTTGCATCCACATCTACAGGAGTCTTCCTACCTACACACTCCTTCACTGCATGGAGAAGAGCCACGTCATCCTTCAGCCTGTCGTCCTGTTGCAGTGCGGCAAGCTGTTCTGAAGTAATGCCCTGAGCATTTTCCATGATGTCCAGCGCATCTTCATTGATTATTTCAAGCTCTTTTTCCATGTGCAAGTAGTTTTTTTTCTATGGTTTTACGCTTTTCTCTAAGATTTTGTTGTTTGGTTATTTTGTTGTTTGGTTATTTTGTTGTTTGTCTTCGCAAATGAGAAAAGCTATCAACTAATCCACTAAACAACAAAAGCACTAAACAACAAAACCACAAATTTCAAACGGCTTTATTACTAATACGCAAAACTTTTGCGACAGGTTACGTTTTAAGCGT
This sequence comes from uncultured Prevotella sp., assembly GCA_945787895.1. Lineage (GTDB taxonomy): Bacteria > Bacteroidota > Bacteroidia > Bacteroidales > Bacteroidaceae > Prevotella. The sequence goes on from CALZJQ010000085.1 coordinate 3,213, forward strand.
TTTTTTAACTTCCCTTATATGTTTCAAAGCCTTCACTATGTGTTTCTTGACAGTGGCGATGCTTATATTCATCTCCTCGGCCACCTCACGATATTTCTTCTCCTCTATGTAGCAGGCCCGGAGGATGTCTCCCGTCGGCGAACCGAGTTCATCGAGCACCTGGCGTATAATCCTCTGTTCGTCATCATGCTCTCCGAGCCGTTCGGGAGAGGTCATATAGTCGCCCATCGCAGAGACATACTGCAAATAGCTGCGATGCCTTACAGCCTTTCTCAGATAGTCGATAGCCTTGTTTTTCACTACTGTGTAGAGCAGACATCTGACTTTGTCACTTTCGATAGTGGCACGACTGTCCCACACGCTCTCGAAAGCTGCGCTTACGATGTCGTGGCATTCCTCCTCATCGCTGACAAACTGGCGAGCGAAATGGAAAAGAGGCTCATAGCACGTGCGGAAAAGATGGTCAAATTCTGAGATGTCTGTCATTGGAGTGCAAAGTTAGTCATTTTTGTTCAGATTATCTCGATTTTATAATACAAAAATGACGTTTTGCCTTAATTCGGATAATCATTTGTAAACAAAATGCAATAAAAAACAGAATAATCGTAACCTATTTTCGTACTCTGTCGTATTATAGTAAACTGAATCCAACTTTCGCCAGTCTGTGACTTGCTCAGTACCTGGTTGTAGGTTGTGGGTTTTAGGTTATAGGTTGGAATGTTTCCCAATGGAGAATTTCTCACTAAGCAAGACAAACCTAACCAAAAACCCACAACCAAAAACCCACAACCAAAACCAAAAGTTGAAGCTTGCGAAACTTGAGTAAACCAGATATATGATTCTTCCACAGAACAACGCAAATCATTTCATAATAAAAAAAAAAAACAAACAACGCTTATGAGAAAAATCATTTTCACGATGGTTCTCTTCCTTCTTGCGACCATTCAGGCAAGTGCCCAGGGCAATGACACACGCCTCAGCATGTCGTTCAAGAACGAAGACCTGCCTTCCGTCTTCCTCCGCTTAGAGAAGTCATCAGCCTACAAGTTCCTGTTCACGTACGATGACGTGCAGAACTACAAGGTCAACGGCTCGGTAAAGAATGCCAAGTTTCTGGAGATAGTCGATTACGTGCTGAAGGACAAGCCGTTCGACTATAAGGTAAACGGAAAGTTCATCAACGTCACGCTCCGCAACTCCAAGCCTACCGAGAGTCAGAAGAAGACCTACGGCGGCTACGTGAGGAACAAGGACGGAGAGCCTATCATGGGTGCCCAGGTCAAAATCCCCGGCTCACAGGTGATGACCGTCACGGACATCGACGGTGCATACCTCTTTGAATACTTCATTCCCGGCAACCATCAGATACAGGTGTCATACGTAGGAATGAAGACCGTCACCCTGCCACTCAGGCAGCAGATGAACATCACCCTCGAAGAGGATGCCAACGAACTGGCAGGCGTCGTGGTGACCGGTATCTTCAACAAGGCAAAAGAGAGCTACACGGGTGCGGTGAGCAGCATCTCAAAGGAGGAACTGAGCCTACACCGCGGCCAGAACCTCCTGCAGACCCTGAAGACCATCGACGCTTCGATGAACTTCCAAGTGAACAACCTCGCAGGCTCCAACCCTAACAATCTGCCTCAAATCAACATCCGAGGCAACTCTTCGCTTCCCATGAGCGTGCAGGAATTCAACGAATCTACTGGCAATGCCGTGAACACTCCGCTCATCATCCTCGACGGCTTCGAGATGTCACTGGAGAAACTCATGGACTACAACGATGAAGAGATAGAGTCTATCAACATCCTCAAGGACGCAGCGGCAACCGCCATCTACGGTTCACGCGGTTCAAACGGCGTCATCGTAGTCACCACACGCCAGCCGGAAGCAGGCAAACTACGCATCAATGCCGAGGTAGGACTTGACATAGAGGCACCCGACCTCACGTCATACGACTACCTCAATGCAGAGGAAAAACTGGCTTTGGAAAACCACCTCGGCCTCTACAACTCTGAATTTACGACCAATGACTACAACTATCAGCTGATATACAACCAGAAACTGCAGTCAGTGCTCTCCGGTGCAACTACCGACTGGCTCAACAAGCCCGTCCACACCGGTGTCGGCTCCCACTACAACATCCGTCTCGAAGGCGGCAGCAACGAGTTTCGCTGGGCTGCCTCAGCCAACTACAAGGACACTGAGGGTGCCATGAGGAACTCTTTCCGCCGTTCCTTCAACGGCAGCATACAGTTGATTTACAACATCAAGAACGTGACTTTCAAGAACTACACCACATTCGGAATGGCACGTTCGCAGGAAAGCAACTACGGCGACTTCAGCCAATACGTGTCACTGCAGCCTTACGACATCCCGTACAATGAAGACGGCACTGTAAAGCAACATTTCGAGAACTTCCTCGGCCCGTCTCGCGGACAGGGCGAGGCAAACCCTCTTTACGATGCCTTGCTCAACACAATCAACAAATCAGGACGCGAGACTCTCACGAACAATTTCTCCATCGAATGGAAGATTATCCCCGACCTCACGTTCCGCGGACAGTTCGGCATAAGCAAGCTCAGCAACACGTCAGACTACTTCCTCCCTGCAGAGCACTCGTATTTCACCACCGACACGTACGGTCACTATGACGAATACTCTACGGATGAAGGCTTCCTGCGCCGCGGCCTCTACAGATACGGCACGGGTGAGGGATACAGCTACGACGGCAATGCCACCCTTTCATACAGCCACGTCTTTGCAGACAAGCACCAACTCTACGTCGGCGCCGACTATTCCATCTCGGAAAGCAAGAACACGTCGTACCTCTTCGAGGTGGAAGGCATCTCCGACAGCGACACTCCATTCCTCGGAAACGCACGCCAATATGCAGAAAACGGCACGCCGAGCGGCAGCAAGTCTTCAATACGCCGCATAGGTTTCACCGGCAACGTCAACTATACCTACGACTCCCGCTACTATCTCGACCTTTCCTACCGCGTGGACGGCAGTTCCACCTTCGGCAGCGACAAGAAGTGGGCTCCCTTCTGGTCAGCAGGCATCGGATGGAACATGCACAACGAGAAATGGTTCCAAAAGAATGGACTGCTCAATATCCTCCGTCTCAAGACGTCAATAGGAGAAGTAGGCTCACAGGCAGGCAGCAGTGCAGGAGCCAATACCATATACAAGGCTGTCACCGACAACAAATACATGAACTGGATAGGATCGCAGCTATATGCCTGGGGCAACCCACGGCTGACATGGCAGACCACGCGTGAGTTCAACGCAGGACTGGAGTTTGCCATGTTCAACGGCAGGCTGAAGGGAGAGTTCAACTTCTATGACAAGAAGACCTCCAACCTCCTCTCCAACATGGACCTGCCCAACAGCATGGGTATCAACTACTACGTAGCCAACGTAGGAGAGGTAAAGAACCGCGGTTGGGAACTTTCTCTCAGCGGCTACCCTGTCCGTGACATGAAGCATGACTTCACCTGGATGATGACAGGACAGCTGGTATATAACAAAAACTGGATAAGCCGCCTCTCTGAGGCCGTCAAGGCACAGACGGAAGCCTACCGTGAGCAGGACGTGGATGTAGCCAACCTCTTCTATGAGGGACAGCCGCAGAATGCCATCTATGCAGTAAAGTCGCTCGGCATCGACCCCTCTACCGGCAATGAGCTATATATCGACCGTGATGGAAACATCACCGATACATGGAAAGCTGGCGACAAGGTGTTCTGCGGACAGGCAGACCCTAAGTACCGCGGCAACTTCAGCAACGTGCTGCGCTACAAGAACTGGACTCTCAACTTCACCTTCTCCTACTACTGGGGAGGATATACATACAACAGCACCCTGCTCGACAAGGTGGAAGTCTCCACATACGACATCATGAAGCAGAATGTGGACCGAAGGGCACTCACCGACAGATGGATGAACCCAGGCGACGTAACCTTCTTCAAAGGCTACTCCGACAAGGAGACACGTGCCACCTCACGCTTCGTGATGAAGGACAATGTCCTCGAACTCGCCTCTGCAAGCCTGCAATACCGTTGGGACAACAAGTGGATAAGGAAGATGATGAACGTGCAGTCCATCACCTTCGGCATCAACACCAGCGACCTCTTCCACTGGGGAAGCATCAAGCAGGAGCGTGGTATCAACTATCCTTACGCACGCAACATACAGGGCAGCGTGAAGTTCCTCTTCTAACATGAGGATAAAACAATTCCAACCAGAATTTCAAATACAATAACAGGCAATAATCATGAACAGAATATTCACATTATTCATAATAGGAGCATCGCTGGCTCTCTCCATGTCATCATGCAATGACTGGCTCGACGTGCGTCCCGACACGGAGCAGAAAGAGAAAGACCAGTTTTCCACAGAGAAAGGTTTCCAGACAGCCCTCACAGGATGCTACATGGAAATGGCGTCAGAGGATGCCTATGGCACACGCATGACGCTGACCAATGTCGAGAACCTCGCCAACCTCTGGGTAATCGACAAGGCTACCACAAGGAAGGATGACTATGAACTCTCAAGCCATGACTACGACGGCGACAATGCGAAGACTGCCGTAAAGGCTATCTATTCCTCCCTCTTCAAGTCCATCACCCAGGCCAACCTCATCATCAAGAATGCAGAAGTCCACGCTGATGCCTTCACTACGAAGGGAATGAAAGAAATCATCACGGGCGAGGCTTATGCCATACGCGCCTACTGCCAGTTTGACGTACTGCGCCTCTTCGGCCAGGTGCCACAGGGAGCACAGAAGAAAGTCTTGCTGCCATACTCCGAGGCTACCACGATAGACGAGATACCTGCCTACTACTCCTTTGAGGATTACGTGGCAAAGCTGACCAAGGACATCGAGACGGCAGAGAGCCTGCTCAAGGACAACGACCCTGCGGTAAGGTTTGCATACAGCGACCTGAACCGCACTGATGACGACTACATAAGCAATGACTTCCTCATCTTCCGCCAGATGCGCCTGAACTACTGGGCTGTACGTGCCCTACATGCACGCATGGCTCTCTACACAGGCGACAACAAGACAGCTTACTCCATCGCAAAGGAGCTCATCACGGCGAAACTGCCTGACGGAAATGCCGTAAGACCATTGAGCGGCACAGAGGATTTCCAGCGCGGATACCTGTCATGCCCCAACGAATGCTACTTCTCGCTCAGCAAGTATGACATCAAAAGCATAGCGGCACAGATATTCACGCTCAACGACGATGATGCGAGATACCGCTCTAAACATCTGGTGATAAGCAGCAAGATGCTCACCGAGCTATATGCCGGAGAGAACACCGAAGCCCACAACCGCTACAATTCCTTGTGGAACCAGAGGCTGTTGGACTCTTCTGCCAAGCTTTGGTGCGGCTTCAGGCGCTACTCTTTCGACGACAATGCTGAGAACAAGTCACTGTACTACCAGGTCATCCCAATGCTCCGTGCGTCTGAAACCTACCTTATCGCAATGGAGACAGCGACCGACCTCGCAGAGGCCAACTCCCTCTACAAGACCTATATGCTTGCCCACAACGTGGTAACCACCTCCGATTTCACCTCTCCCGACGACATGAAGGCATGGATAGAGGACGAATACCGCAGAGAGTTCTACGGCGAAGGACAGATGTTCTACACCTACAAGCGTCTTGGAGAGACGGACATAAAATGGATGAGCACGCCAGCCACGGAACTGACGTATATCATTCCGCTCCCCGAGACTGAGTATTCCACTCTTGATTAACACAAAAAAAATACATACACTATGAACATCATACATAATATAAAGCACATCACTCTCGCTGCTATCACCCTTATCGGAACGGCATCGTGCGAGAAGGACCTGGAGCCGTACTCCAATCCCGACTGCTATCTCAACTTTCTCTTCAAGACATCATACGGAGATGACTATGCCACTACTGACGACATCAACACAGGATATGCCGTCACTGACCAGGCAACCATCTACAATTTCAAGTTCCATAACGACCGCACGTCAGACACAGTATGGGTAGAGGCTCAGACAATGGGCTTTGTCACGGACTACGACCGCCAGTTTGCCCTCGAACAGGTAATGATGGAAGGCGAGGAAAACGCCGTGGCAGGAGTGGATTATGTCGCCTTCGACAGCGAAGAGGCTCAGAGTGCTATGGTTGTAAAGGCTGGAGAGACGAAGTTCAAGGTGCCGGTAATAGTAAAGCGCTCAGAGCAGCAGCGCACGAAGACGGTCATGCTGAAGATACGCTTCAAGGCAAACGACTACTTCAGGAATGGCTTCGACTGCATGCAGGAACGTATCATAGCCATCACCGATCGCCTTGCCAAGCCTTCCGTATGGGATGATTTCGACCTCGACTTCTTCCTCGGCTACTACGGAGAGGTGAAGCATAAACTCATGATAGAATGGAGCGGCAACACCTGGGATGACGAATACATCACAGAGGTTTACAACACCGACAACGCATATATCGACTATATGGACCAGGTGTTTGCGAAACGTCTCGCTGAAGAGAACGAAAAGCGTAAGGCACAAGGACTCGACGTGTATCGTGAGGCAGACGGCACTGAAGTGGATTTCACTCCTGCAAGCTGGTGGTAAGTGGACTCCTACGGATTCCTTTCCGGTCACACCACCCAACTACACAATCGTAAAAAAACGAAAAAAACAATTCCAACATGAGAAAATATTTCATCAACACCGCTCTCGCAATATCCCTCTCTGCATTGCTTGCAGCGTGTTACAGCGACGACAGTTCGCTCGGCGATATGTCGAAAGTAGGAGCAATAGAGATAGCAGAGATGCCGGCACAGTCCGTAGTATCCTATGCCGGCAACTTCCTTTCCATAACACCGGATATAGAGGCTTCCTTTCCGGAAGATGACCTGGAGTATGCCTGGTATCTCTATCAGGAAAGAAAGGACGAAGAGAACGGATTCAGGACAAACTGCATCAGCCACGACCGCAACCTCAACTATGAGGTGAATCTCGGTTCGGGAACCTATACCGTAGCACTCGAAGTGAAGTCACGCTCCAATGGTTTCGTAAAACTTGCGAAGATGACTCTCAACGTGAAGACGGAATTTGCCGACGCTTTCTACGTACTCAAGGAGACTGCAGAGGGAAACACAGAACTTGACCTCGTGACCTCTGAAGGCGCAAGCGGAGACCTCATCACAAAGATGTACGGAAAGCCTGTAAGCGGAAAGCCTGTCAATCTCTCAATGGTTTACGGACAACAGTGTATCGACCCCGAAACGAAAGAGATGATTGCGACAAACGTCATCAACGTGTTTACAGAGTCTGACTATGGGGCTTACCGCACGGAAGACATGAAGAAGGTGTTTGACAAGACCACTATCACGTTCGCAGGAGAAGAGAACACGAGCAACTACCTCAACATGGTCAACGGTTACTTCTATGCCTTCCTCATTGCCGACAACGGCGTAGGCGTAAAGCACTACGGCGAAGACATGGGACTCTCTACCGGCAAATTCGGATTGCCGACCGTAGAAGGCAACTACAGCAAGCACATGCAGATGATGAAGCAAGGCATGATGGGCATGGCCGTATGGGACAATGGCAACCACGGCGTGTATTCCATCGACTACAACTGCATGTATGCTTCCGTAATATCTGCCGACCCTGCCGGCAACGAGTCATGCCTTGCAAGCGGTATCAACAAAATGGGAAGCACGGAGACTGTATGGTTCCTGTCAAAGGACGACGTTACCGGCACGAGATACCTGTATCTCATCAACAGCAACAACGGCAAGCTGCTTGAGAAGAAGACTCTCGACGCTTCCCTTCACATCAGCAAGGCAGAAAGCGTGGCAGCCTGCGGAAGCAGTGCGGCATATATCTACGTCGTGGACGGCGGCAAGCTCTACGGTTACGGATGGGAAAACAACACGGAAGTGGAAATATCCCTGCCGGGGATGAACGGCAACGTAGCCTTCGTCACCAACCAATGGCTCTGCGACCTCGATGGCGGCAACGTCTATGACTTCGACAACCTCATCGTCGGTACGCAGGAAGGCAACAACTATTCCCTTTTCTTCTATGACAACCTCGTAGGCGGAGTGCCTACAGACGCACCGTATATCACGGCAAAGGGAACAGGAATAATCAAGAGCATACGACGCGCCACTCCTTCAGAAATAAACATCTGGAGCGTGATCATGAGCGGATACGGCACCATGCCTATATTCCCTACGAGCGAATAGGGGGGGCGGCAATACATATAACCGTGGTTTTGTTGTTTGGTGGTTTTGTTGTTTGGTGGTTTTGTTGTTTGGTGGTTTTGTTGTTTTGTTTTTTAGTTGATTGCCGTCGCAATGGAGTCGAATGCTAACAACTAAACAACTAAACAACAAAACAACTAAACAACTAAATCACTAAACAACAAAACAACAAAACATAACAATCATGAAAAAGATTTTCACTTTTATCGCCATGCTGGCAGTCACTGCCACGGTCATGGCACAGACGGATTTCCGTCACATATCATTCGCTGAAGCGCAAAAGGCTGCACAGCAGGAGAAGAAACTTATCTTCGTGGATTTCTACACCTCATGGTGCGGACCATGCAAGAACATGGCAAACAACGTCTTTCCACTGAAGCACGTCGGTGACTTCATGAACGCCAAGTTCGTATGCGTGAAATACGACGCAGAGAAGGAAGAACTGGACTTGGTCAACCGTGCCAAAATCACGGCTTACCCTACCTTCGTCATCTACAATCCAGACGGAACGGAGGTGAACAGGAAGGTGGGAGGCGGCACTCCTGATGCCTTCATAGCTGACATGGAACGTCTCAGCAACACCGAACTGACTCCGGAAAAGATACGTGCCCGCTATGATGCAGGCGAGCGTTCCGCCACTCTCATCAAGGCTTATGCCGCCCTTCTCAAGGAGGAGGCATACAACTCAAGGGGTGAACGTCAGGGGAAGATGATGAAGATAAGTGACCTCATCGCTGACTATTTCGACAATCTCAGCGACAAAGAGCGCCTCTCTGCCGACAATCTCTTCCTTTACAGGGAGCATTGCACTACTACCGCCGACAAGAAGATGCAGTATCTCTTCACCAACAAGGGAAAGGCAGACAAGTCTTTGCGACCAGACATTGACAGCCTGCTGACCAAGGCATACACTCAGGAGGCTGCAGTGCGTGCAGGCTTCTATGAAAAATTATCCCAAGAGGCTTACCCTCTCTTCCGTGAGCAGGCAATGTCTCTCCCTGCATTCAAGGAAGAAAAGTATCAGGGCTTCATCGAGGTGTGTGATGCCTATGCCACAGGCGACATGAACAAGTACCTCGACAGCGTGGAGAAAATGTCACGGACGAAGTGTAAGGACAATGCCTTCACTCTCCTCTACGGTCTCGCAGAGGGTCTCAGCGGAGCAGAAAAGGACTTAAAGATGCGTGCCGCAAAGCTCATCCGCAGTTCTCTCAACACTATGCCGGGCACCAACATCTCCTTCCTCGGCTCTACCATTGCCGACCTTGAGGGAGAGAGGAAGTAGGGGGAGTTTTAGGTTGTTGGTTTTAGGTTGTAGTACCTGGTTGTGGGTTGTGGGTTGTTGGTTATAGGTTAGGTTACCTT
>CALZJQ010000086.1 GCA_945787895.1 uncultured Prevotella sp.
AGTTTGAAGCTCCTTCCGACAGTAAGTACGCATGGCTGACCAACAGCATTTTCGTATGCCGTATATCGGACGAGGATTCCATTAAGGACGGGGTCGTGCTCAATGTATGGAGAGTGAAGGATGCTATGTGAATACCAAAAACCAAAAACCAAAACCAACATAACTATGTATTTATTAGGCTACGACATTGGAACATCTTCAGTAAAGGCATCCGTAGTGGATGCACAGACAGGACAGACAGTTGCATCAGCACAATATCCAGATGCTGAAGCTCCCATCATTGCAAAGCAAGCTGGATGGGCAGAACAGGAACCGGAAATGTGGTGGGACGAGCTCAAAGAAGCTACTGCACGCATTGAGGCAAAGGCACAGGGAGCTCTGGCAAAGGTTTCTGCTATAGGAATATCTTACCAGATGCACGGATTGGTATGCGTCGATAAGGAGGGAAATGCGCTTCGACCTTCGATTATCTGGTGCGACGGACGTGCAGTGCCTTATGGAAACAAGGCTTTTGATACTATCGGCGGAGAGAAATGTCTGGAGCATCTGCTCAATTCTCCCGGCAACTTTACAGCAGCAAAGCTGGCTTGGGTAAAGGAGAACGAACCGGAACTGTTTGCTAAGATTGACAAGATAATGCTTCCTGGTGACTATATCGCAATGCGACTGAGTGGCGGAGATAAGAAGACGACTATCTCGGGATTGTCAGAGGGAATGTTCTGGGACTTCAAGGAAAACTGTGTAAGCAAGGACATCATGGAGCATTTCGGATTTGATGAGGGCATCATTGCGGAGATAGTACCTACATTCTCTGTGCAGTCTCGCGTATGTGATGCCGTTGCAGCAGAACTTGGCATACCTGCGGGCACTCCAGTCTCTTATCGTGGTGGTGACCAACCTAATAATGCTCTGTCGCTGAACGTGATGAAACCAGGCGAGATAGCTGCTACTGGTGGCACTTCTGGTGTGGTATATGGCGTGCTTGGCGAGGTGAACTACGACCCGAAGAGTCGTGTCAACACCTTTGCTCATGTCAATCATAATCAGCCTGACACGCGTCTTGGTGTGCTCCTTTGCATTAATGGCACGGGTATCCTGAATGCTTGGGTGAAGCGCACAATAGCTCCAGAGGGAATATCTTACGCTGAAATGAACGATTTGGCAGAGAGTGTTCCTGTAGGTGCGGAGGGACTGAGCATCATTCCATTCGGTAATGGTGCCGAGCGCGTGCTGCAGAATGAGAACCCTGGTGCGTCAATCCATGGCATTAACTTCAATATCCACAAGAAGGCGCATATCATACGTGCCGCTCAGGAAGGTATTGCTTTCTCTTTTGCTTACGGCATAGAGATAATGCAGAAGATGGGTATGGAGATAAAGACTATTAAGGCAGGTCATGCCAATCTCTTCCTCTCGCCGCTCTTCCGTCGTACTCTCGCCGCTGTCACTGGTGCGACAATCGAACTATATGAGACGGACGGCAGCGTGGGAGCTGCATATGGTGCTGGTATTGGTGCTGGCATCTACAAGGATTCTGATGATGCTTTCAAGACCTTGAAGCATATTGCTACCGAGGCTCCAGTCGCTGATACTGAGGCTTACAAGGTGGCTTACGAACTTTGGAAGAAAGCTCTGGGCTGATGTCGTTGTTTGGTTGTATGGTTGTTTGTCTTGACAATGGAGTCGAATACTATCAACCAAACAACCAAAACAACAAAAAACTAATCCCCCCTTACTTTTCTATCAATGCGACGCAGTAGGCTGATATGCCTTCCATGCGTCCAGTGAACCCAAGTCTCTCCGTAGTTGTGGCTTTGATGCTTATGTCATCAATATCTGTTCCCATGACAACGGAGAGACATTTTTTCATCTCTTCTATATGAGGATTGAGTTTCGGCTTTTCTGCACATACTGTACAGTCGATATTCCCTACCTTATAACCTTTTGTCGCTATAAGGGCAACGGTTTTCTTTAGCAGTATCTTTGAGTCGATGCCGTCGGTTTCCTCTGCCGTATCGGGGAAATGATAACCTATGTCACGCATATTTGCTGCACCGAGAAGTGCGTCGCAGATAGCGTGAATCAGTACGTCTGCATCGCTGTGCCCGAGCAGTCCGTGCGTATGTTCTATTTTTATGCCTCCAAGCCATAGGTCTCTGCCTGATACTAATTGATGGACGTCATAGCCCATTCCTACTCTTGTCTTCATTTTTTTTTATTCTTTTTTTTGTTTTTCTCTTCGACCTGGTCGAAAAGTACCAGATTTGGTTGGTTGTTTAGTGGTTTTGCTGTTTAGTGGTTTTGTTGTTTAGTGGTTTTGTTGATAGTATTCGACTCCATTTCCCAATCAAACAACCAGACAACTAAACAACCAAACAACAAGACAACTAAACAACCAAAGCCTCAGTATTCTCTATGAGCCATGAGCGGTCAGCTTCGTCTTCGAGCAGGGGAAGGAGTTCATTGCGTACACGAAGATGATAGTCGTTGAGCCACTCTATTTCCTCTTTACGCATCATCGACATGATGATAGGGGAGGTGTCTATCGGGCATAGGGTGAGAGCTTCCATCTGTAGGAACTTGCCATACTCAGTCTCTTTATATGGGGTTATGAGCATGGTGTTCTCTATACGCACTCCAAAACGACCTTCGAGATATAGCCCCGGTTCATCCGTGATGGTCATTCCTGCGTGCAGAGGTGTCGGTTTCCACTGCATACGTATCTGATGAGGTCCCTCATGCACGTTGAGATATGAGCCTACTCCATGCCCCGTGCCGTGGAGATAGTTCATTCCCTCACGCCACATATCCATACGTGCAAGAGCGTCAAGCTGTGTGCCACTGGCTCCATCGGGGAATTTTAGCATGGCAAGCTGGATATTTCCTTTTAGTACAAGCGTATATACCCTGCGCTGTTCGTCTGTAATAGGACCGAGAGCTATCGTGCGCGTGATGTCTGTCGTAGCATCTTGATATTGCGCCCCGCTGTCAAGAAGCAGAAAGCCTTCAGGACGCAGTGGGGCATCCGTTTCGGGAGTTGCTTCATAATGCACTATTGCACCATGGCTTTGATAACCGGCTATGGTGTCAAAGCTGATGTCGCGATAGAGATGTTGCTCCGCACGCAGTGAGGTAAGTTTTCTGTCAATGCTCATCTCTGTCTCCTTTCCCGTTTGTACAGCGGGGAGAAGCCAGCGCAGGAACTTAACCATTGCAACGCCATCCCTCCTCATGGCATTGCGGAAACCACGTATCTCAGCGGCATTTTTTACGGCTTTCATGATAGCTATAGGTGAAGGTATATCAATGACAGAAGCTTTTGCGCTGTTGAAAAGCGTGAAGCAAGTGGCGCCACTGCTCATAAGTATGCTGTAATCCTTATATCTCTTCAGTGCCGTCGTCACGTCTTCGTAGGGCAGCACCTTTATTTCGTTTGCATGGAGATACACCCGAACTTCTGCAGTCAGTTTTCTCTCGTCGATAAACAGTGTGGCTTCATTCTCATGTATGAGCAGATAACTGACAAAGACGGGGTTGCAGTGTACGTCCTTTCCGCGGAGATTGAGCGTCCATGCTATCTCGTCGAGTGCAGTGACGAGCATACCGTTAGCATGGTTGCTGCGTATCGCTTTTCTAATACGGGACAGTTTCGATTGTACGCTTTCCCCTGCGTATTCCTCTTGTTGTATCTCTACTGGAGAAAGAGGAATCTCTGGGCGGTCTTTCCATATCGTGCGGAGTGGGTCGAGATTTGTCCTTACCGTTATCCCCGCTGCCGAACGAAGGTCAGCGATTAGTTCCTCGACCTCGCTTGCTGCCATTACCATACCATCAATACCTACGCATGAACCGCCCGATATTGATAGTTTCATGCCGAGCCACTGGGCTATTGTTGGCGTTCCCTCGACCGCTTCTTTCATTAGGACGTATTCTGTGCCATTCAACTGCTCCGTAGCAGCTATAAAATATCTGGAATCTGTCCATAATGCTGCTTCGTGGAGAGTTACCACTGCTGTGCCTGCTGAGCCGTTGAAACCTGAAATCCACTGACGTCCCATCCAATGCTCAGGGACATATTCGCCATTGTGGGGGTCGGTACTTGGGAAGACAAAGGCATCGATATGTTCTTCGCGCATCAATTTGCGGAGAGATGATAGTCGTTCTGATATTTTGTTCATTTGTTGTTTTGTTGTTTAGTTGTTGTACATGGTTGTTGGTTGTGTTTTTTTGGGGGGTGGATTAGTTTACCTTTTCCTCATGAGAAATCTCAATTAGACCAACATTACTAACCAAACCGACAATCCACAACCAGATACTACCCAGGTACTATGCTTTGCAAAATAGACTTTACAAAGATATATCATTTTGGTTAAACTCACAAAAGAAAAGATAAAAAGATGCAGAATTCGTATTTTTTTTTTATAACTTTGCAAAGCTAAATGTACAAATATAGCATTGTAGCAGTAGTAGTAAATTATTGTTTTATACTTAATAAAAGTACAAAGAAATGGCATTTTTAACAGATGAAAAGCTCGTTATTGTAGGAGCTGGTGGTATGATTGGTTCTAACATGGTCCAGTCTGTGTTGATGTTGGGTCTCACTCCTAATATCTGTCTTTATGATATCTATGAGCCTGGTGTTCATGGTGTGTATGAGGAAATGTGTCATTGCGCATTCCCTGGTGCTAATCTTTCATATACCGTAGATGCAGAAGAGGCTTTCACAGGTGCTAAGTACATCATCTCTTCTGGCGGTGCTCCTCGTAAGGATGGTATGACACGTGAGGATCTCCTTGTGGGCAACTGTAAGATAGCTGCTGACTTCGGTGACAACATCAAGAAGTATTGTCCTGACGTAAAGCACGTCGTAGTTATCTTCAATCCTGCTGACGTTACAGCTCTCACAGCTCTCATCCACTCTGGCTTGAAGCCAAATCAGCTTACTTCTCTCGCTGCTCTCGACTCTACGCGTCTGCAGGAGGCTCTCGCTGCTGAATATGGCGTGGCTCAGGACAAGGTTACAGGCGCTAACACATACGGTGGACATGGTGAGCAGATGGCAGTCTTCGCTTCTCAGGTAAAGGTTGATGGCAAGACTCTTGCAGAGCTTGGCATGACTGCTGAACGCCTTGCAGAAATACGCAAGGTTACCACGCAGGGTGGTGCCGCCATCATCAAGTTGCGTGGCCGCTCTTCTTTCCAGAGTCCGGCGTATCAGGCTGTCAAGATGATTGAGGGTGCTATGGGCGGTGCAGAGTTTACTCTCCCCGCAGGTTGCTATGTAAATTGTGATAAGTGCGGATTCAAGAACGTCATGATGGCCATGCCTACGACTATTGACGCTACTGGTGTTCACTTCACCGCTCCTCAGGGCACAGAAGAGGAAATGGAAGGTCTCCGCAAGTCATACGAGCATCTTCAGGCTATGCGTGACGAGATTATCTCTCTCGGCATCATACCTCCAGTAGAGGAATGGGGCACCATTAACCCGAATCTCTAAACTGACGAATATTCCGTGTTTGGGGCTGTCCTGCCTTGCAGCGTCAGCCTCCTATAGAACAGAAATCCCGCAATCGTGTCATACTGGTTGCGGGATTTTTTTTGTTATGCGGTTATATGGTTATACGGTTATGCGGTTATACGGTTATGGGGTTATGGGGTTATGCGGGAATTTGTCAAGGCTGATTGTAACCTCCGTATAACCATATAACCGCATAACCGTACAACCGTACAACAACCAAGTACGTTAAAAATATATAAACATATTTGTTTTTGTTACACTTATTAGCGGCAGTGTCATCAAAAAGGCATATCTTTGTAACGTTTTTTTAACATCTTTGTAATACAATGCCCTTTTTGATGATGACAGAAATCCTAAATCAGTTTGACCCTATTAGTTTGGAGGAAATGGGAGGAATAAGGCTGATGAACAGAACCGATACGAAATTCGTCACCACTAAAGACAGGTTGCTGCAACTATTGCGCTTGGCAAGGTATGACTATATGGCGCAGGAAATTGACGGCAGGAGAGTGGCAGCATATTACACTCTGTATTTCGATACCGCCCGACACGATATGTATCTGGCTCATCATAACGGCAGACTTAACAGGCAGAAGTTGAGAATACGCTCATACGTGGACTCTGGGCAGAACTTCCTTGAAGTAAAAACCAAGAACAACCATCGGAGGACGAAAAAGAAAAGGGTGGGGATGCACGGCTTTGACCCTCTTGACCCTCATTACGACATACGCTTCGACAGCAGCGGTCCGGACGGTGAGACCTACTGGGGGTTCCTGGCTCAGAACCTCAGATACAGTATTGAGGAGCTTGCCCCACGGCAGGAGAACAGATTCAAGCGTATTACGTTGGTGAACAAGGGAAAGACGGAACGCCTGACCATCGACACTGACTTGAGATTCCGTAACATTGGCAACGGTGTGACAGCGGAACTTGACAACCTGGTGATTATAGAACTCAAGCGGGACGGGCTGGTGGAGTCGCCTGTCCTCGGTATGCTCCGCCAGTTGCGCATCAAGCCAATGGGTTTCAGCAAATATTGCATGGGAGTGGCGATGACGAACGATAAAGTTAGGCAAAACAGGTTCAAGACCAGAATCCGGGCTATAGAAAAGATGATAAAATCTTGTCAATGAAGAATAACCTACCTACATTAACCTCAAAAAAAAAGAAATGGATATTTTCAGCATTACAACTTCAGAAGTGTTCCTGACCATGCTTGTCAGGTTCGTGGTCAGCGTGCTTGTCAATTGGGTCATAGTTGACAGGCTCTATTTCTCCCGATGCAGGCGGCGTGACTTCTATTTCACGTTTACGCTTACGTCAATAGCAGTCTTTTTTCTCGTCTTCTTCATGATTTTCGTGCTGGAAGACCTCAAGACAAAGACAAGTATAGGTATCGGCATCGGACTGTTCGGCATATTCAGCATCATGCGATACCGTACAGATACCATGCCTGTAAGGGAGATGACCTATCTGTTTGTCATCATCGCCCTGTCGGTCGTCAATGCCATTGCTGCTTCCGTCACGCTTCTGGAACTGTTGCTAATCAACCTTATTGTGGTGTTAGCAATATGGTTGTGCGAGAAAAAACTGAAAATCAAGGCAGCGAAGCTCGTGCAGTATGACCGGATAGACATGATAGTGCCCGAGAAAAGGGATGACCTGATAGCCGATTTACGTCAGCGGCTTGGTCTTCAGGTCACCTATGTGGAAGTGGGTGCCGTGGATTTTCTAAAGGATATGGCAGTGCTCAAGGTATATTATGATGCCCCCATACATGGCAGTGTCTCTGACAAGCAGAAACTGACACAAAGTGACTTGAAAGGAATGGACCAATAGAACCCAACTGTAAAGATATTATGTATATCATCAGACGCATAACCCTCAGTTGCATACTGCTGCTTGCAACGACCTTGGCAGTGTGCGCTCAGGAAGAGAATGACTTCGGCATCTGGACATCTGTTGCCGTGGAGAAGAAGATTGACAAGAAATGGAGCGCAGAGGCGGAGGCAGGATTGAGAAGCCGGAATGACTCGCGAACGCTTGACAGATGGAGCTTCGGCATGGCAACAGACTATAAACTGCTGCAATGGCTGACAGCCTCTGCTGGCTATGTACTGCTCTATGACAATAACGTGGAGAAGATTTCCTGCCACGAGGACGGCACTTTCAACAACTGGCGACCGTCGTATTGGGGACTCAGGCATCGCTTCAACGTGTCCTTGACGGGAAAATATTCGTTCGGAGACCTACAGCTTTCCCTGCGTGAAAGGTGGCAATATACCTGCAGCCCCGAACAGGAGGCAGACCGTTTCGACTTCGACAATATGGAATGGGAGAAAAAGACTGTAGGCGGAAAGTGCCGCAGCATATTGCGCTCTCGACTTCAGGCAGAATATAACATTCCGAAATGCAAGGTCGATCCCTACGTCAGCGTAGAATTGTTCAACGGGATGGCATTGCAAAAGGTAAGATATACGGTAGGGGCTGACTGGAAGATACGGAAGAAGCACGTCGTAGGAGTCGGCTACAGATACCAGACGGTCAACGAGGATGACGACAACGAGCCTGACTGCCACGTGCTTGACATTAGTTACAAATATAAATTCTGACACCTATGATACGCAGTGATATTATCTTCGCAACAGTGCTTTTGGCGACTCTTGCCGCTATCGCCTCATGCAAGAGTGACGATACGGATTTCGGTGACCTAATCCCTGCCCCTGATTTCATGCCTGTGGAGATTTCGTTCAATGAAAATCCGATGGAGGAAATGCCGGAGGAGATTGACCGCAGTGACAACGACTATGTGGAAAACAGCACGTTCAGGCATATCGTGTCGGTGAACTATACGGCTGACGGAGCTGAAGTGACGGGTGCATCAGGCATCGTGGAGGTAGAAACTCGTGGAGGACACGTGACCGTCCGTTCCGATTCAAAGAGAGTGGAGTACAGGCTCAGCGGCAGTTGTGGGGACGGTTCGTTCAAGGTATATAGTGATAATAAGTTCAAACTCGTGCTTGATAACCTGACGCTGCACAATCCTTCGGGAGCCGCCATCAACAACCAGTGCGGCAAGTCCATGTATGTCGTCTTGCCGGAAGCAAGCAGTAACGTCCTTTCGTCAGGCTCACAGGTGGTGATACCCTCAGGGGAAGACATGAAAGGAGCCATGTTCAGCGAGGGACAGATACTCATTAGCGGACAGGGCAGGCTTCAGGTCGTATCGGATTACAAGAACGGTATCGCCACGGATGATTACCTCGTGGTGCGTCCGGGTAACGTTATCGTCGTGACGAGTACGGCAGGCAATGCCATAAAGGCTAACGACGGGGTATATGTGCGAGGCAGTGTGCTCAATCTATCCACCAGTTATCCCGGTGGCAAGGGCATCAACTGCGAGGCAGACATCGTCTTCAGCGGAGGTCGCACCACGGTGATTACCGAGGGCGGATGCCTGATAGAGGCCGAGGATACTACAAGCAGTGCGGCAGTAAAGAGTGACAGCACCGTATGTGTGACGGGAGGAGAACTCCATCTCCTGAGCCGTGGCAGCGGAGGAAAGGGCATCAATGCCAGCGGAGGCATACAGATTGCAGGAGGCAAGGTGACGGCAGTGACTCTTGGCGATGCGCATACGGCATCTCCAAATGCGTTGAAGAGTGACGGTGAGATTGCCGTAAACGGTGGCAGCCTGTATGCTTACAGCAGGCATGCTCAGGCTGTCAGGACTGGAGTAGGTGGCAGTTTCTCCTATGCTCCAGGCTATCTGTCGCTCGATAAGAGGGGAGAGTGGTTCTTTTCTATATATTACTGAGCCTCTGCCCCCACCTTAATCAGTCGGCTAAGGGCGGATGATGATTTCCGTAGTGGCGGCATCAATGTCGTTATCGTGGCGCATATCCGAGAAAGTGCAGCTGTCTATGGTAATACCATATACGCATCGGTGACCGCTGATGCCGTGGGCTGAGACGGCACGGTCGGCAGTGCGGCAAACTACGTTGCTGATATGTATGTCGGCAAACTCTGGTATTTCGGTTTCTGCCTGTGCTTCCTTTTCCCCGGAGGAACCTGCCGGGCGATTGACATAATCACATTGGAAGATGACGGCCTCGTCTTTGATGTCAGTCATCATGATGTCGCTGATATATATGTCGGAAGTCTTGCCGCCACGGCCTATGCCACTCTTGAAGCGCAGTCCTGTATCGGTGCCGGCAAAGCGGCAGTGGCGCACCACGATACGGTCAAGACCGCTGACGCTCTCGCTGCCGATAACGAATCCGCCGTGTGCGTGATATACGGTATTCCCCTGTATCAGAATGTCCTGACATCCGTTGACGATATTCGACGGCTTGCCCGGTCCGCTCTTCATGCACAGACCATCGTCCCCCGCATCCACCGTGCTATTGACGATAATGCAGCGATGGCAGTCGCTCAGGTCTATGGCATCACCGTTCTGTGCGTTCCAGGGGCATCTCACGGTGACGCTGTCGATGACAACATCCGTACAGTTTAGCGGATGAACATGGAACTTTGGAGAGTTCTGTACCGTCACTCCCTTTATCATAATCCTCCGGCAATTCGTCATGCGGATAACGTCGTTGCGCATCTTCTCCTGCGTTTCTGGCGTAGCGGCTATGTCCTTATAACCGGATTTCATCTGCCATGGATACCACAGCGAGCCGTCCTGTTTCTCCACTCCGCCCATCTCCTTGAAGCCTTTCCATTCCACGTCGCTCACCTTCGACCTCTTTACAGGACGCCACTGCGCCCCATTTCCGTCGATGATTCCTTCGCCCGTGATGGCTATGTCGTGGGCTTTGTCAGCCCTTATACCGGGATAAACCCTCGATGACTTGCCTTCAGGCACGACGTACAGCGATTTGTCGGGAGAGAAATACAGAATAGCCTGACGGTCAAGATGCAGCCTGATGTTGCTTTTCAGTGCGATGGGACCCGTGAGCCATATTCCGGCAGGGAAACGCAGGCAGCCTCCGCCTTGTGCGCTGAGATGCGCAATAGCCTTTTCTATTGCGGCAGAGTTGAGGGTCTGTCCGTCACCCTTGCCTCCGAAGTCGGTGATGCTCACCGTGAGAGAGGGAATGGCAGGCAGTGCAGGCTGAGCCAATTTGACTGGAGTGTCCTTATAGAAATGGGAATAGTCTGCCTGTTGGGCATTGGTCGTGCCTGCTGCTGTCATGCAGAGCAGAGTTACGAACAGTCGGATAAAGAGAT
Organism: uncultured Prevotella sp.; assembly: GCA_945787895.1. Classification (GTDB taxonomy): domain Bacteria; phylum Bacteroidota; class Bacteroidia; order Bacteroidales; family Bacteroidaceae; genus Prevotella. The sequence goes on from CALZJQ010000086.1 coordinate 10,757, forward strand.
TTTTCATAAGTCGGTTAGTTGGTTAGTATTTCTTTTCGTTTCTTTTTTGCCTCTGCAAAAATAGTATTTTTTATCCGTTTTCAAGCCATTTGTCATGTTAAAGAATGATAAATGCGGCAGAGGGTAGAATAGGACAAAATTATTATCATAGATATTGCATCGTGAAAGCGCCGCTATTACAAGGTAAAAGCTAAGCTTTTGCACTGTAATAACGGCGCTTTTGCAACTTACTGTCTATTAGGTTGTTATAAGATGCGGCTGAATGGTGGGGAATAGGACAAAATTGACATTTGCCTTTTTCCTGACTTCATCATTTTTGCACACCATCACGTAGCGCATATTGTAAATCTATTAGTTATGCAAAAAAATGGGTGACTTAGGGTGACGCATTGATGAATTAGGGAAGAATGTTACCTTTTATCCTTCTGAAAGAAGAAAACAATAAAAACACTTAGGGCGGGTTGTTGGTTGTGGGTTATAGGTTTTGGGTTGATTAGTCTTGATTCTTGAGAATCCTCCATTAGACAAGCATTATTAACCAAAAACCTACAACCCACAACCCACAACCATACGCCAACGGTTTTTCCTGTTTTTCCGAACTAACGCTCCGTCTGCCATTCCCCGATGGTGCGCTTCTCAGGGTCGAAGCTGATGCCGACCTTTACTATTGGCAGACCGCAGAGGGCGAACTTCTTCGCATAGTCTTTCAGGTTTATCTGCCTCATCGCCGTCTCGGCACTCTTGTTGAGTTTCAGCTCGAAGAGGTAGAGGGTGGTCTTGGTCTGCAGGACTATATCCACGCGTCCGGTCGGAGTGTGGATCTCCACGTCGGCGAAATAGTCGGAAACGAGGGTGAAGATGATGTAGAGCACCTGCTGGTAGTGTCCCTCGGTGTTGGTGTCGTTGCAGTATGGCACGGTGCTGAGGAATGTCTGCAACAGACTCAGTGCCCCATCAATGTCGTCCTTAGTGAGGTGACGGGCGATGTTGCGGGCGGTGTTGTTGACAATGAGAGTGTTAGGCATGACGTAGGATGGCACGAGGGCTTTGGTGAGACCTATGAGCACCTCGTTGTTAGGGATGCCGAGGGTATAGCTGCGAAACGTTTCGTCATAATCCTTGATGGTCACGTAGCCGCTCTGATAAAGCAGCGGCATGATGGTAGTCATGCTCTCCGTGGGCGCATCGAAGTCGTCGGCTCCGCCTTCCATTGCACTGATGTCCGTGGGGAGAGTGTCGAACTTGCGGAGCATCTCAATGAGATAGGTCGGCGTGCCAGAGGCAAACCAGTAGTTATCGACCTTCTTCATGTTGAATGCCTGCAAGAGACTGAAAGGATTGAAGATGTCGGGCGAGGGCCACGTGAAGTGATAGCCGTCATATTGTTTTGTCAGGATGTCTGTCGTGGCTTCATACGTCCAGCCGTTCTTTTCTCCCAAGGCCTCTATGTAGTCCTGCATCTGCGTCAGGACCTCATCTTTCGTTATGCCGCATATTCCGCTGAACGCTTCATTCATGCTGATGTTTGTCAGGTTGTTCAGTTCGCTGAAGATGCTGAGCTGCGAGAACTTCGTGATGCCGGTGAGGAACACAAACTGCAGGTATGGGTCGGAGTCTTTCAGCGGAGAATAGAAATTGCGCATCACGTTGCGCAGTATCGGAAGCATCGTCTCCTCATGCACTACGTCAAGCAGCGGTGCGTCATACTCGTCGATAAGTATGACTACCTTCTTGCCCGTCTGTCTGTATGCAGCCTGTATTAGTTCTGTGAACCGGTCGTTGTTGTCTGTGGCAGGATTGAGAATGCCATATCTGCTCTCATATTCTGCGAGGCGGTTGCCGATGTAGCGTTCCAACTGTTCCCGCTCCATGTGCTTGCCCATGCTCATGTCAAACCTCAGCACGGGATACTCCGTCCACTCTTTCTCCACGCTCCCGATATAGGTGTCCTTGAACAGTTCCCTCCGTCCCTCGAAGTAAGCCTGAAGGGTGGAAATAAGCAGGGACTTGCCGAACCGCCTCGGGCGGCTCAGGAAGATATACTTGCTGAGGTGCGTCATGTT
>CALZJQ010000087.1 GCA_945787895.1 uncultured Prevotella sp.
AACCAAAAGATGACAAAACGTCAAACCTACATAACTAACATCTTTGACGGTGGGAATTAATAGAACCCACCTTTTATGTTTTCTTCAACAAAAGCAACCAATCCTATTCCTCATAAATCAGGCAACCAGCTTCTGAGGGATGATCGAGAACCTTATTCTCTGCCGGTTCATGGCGAAGTAATGCTACAACCATTATGTCACCCGCTGCTCCTCCTATGTATAAGGCTCCGAAGAAAGTAAGGAAGATACTTTGCAGACACAGTCCTAATATCATGGGAATGATGCCCACTATGAGCAGAGGCATGAGAACTCCGATGATGTATTCTCTTACTTTCAGCGGTTCGTCACAATGGCAATAGGGAGTCAGCAACTTCCATATTACCCCGAAGCTGATGCTTTTCCACCCTTTTTTTGCATACATAGCCCACGTCATTCCGTGTACGAGTTCATGAATAGCGGCTCCGGCTATGAGGGCTACTATTGCAGCAAATGACTTTACTATGACCCACAGCGGCTCGCTCTTTGTATCTTCCGGCGCAGTCGTTGCCCCGAAAAGGTCATTTATGTCTATGCCTCCCCACATCAAATACCATAGAATACCAGCCAATAGGAAGGCGGCAACTGTAAGTATCAAACCAAAGACGTTGGCTTTCTCAATACTTATTGTCAGTTTTCTTTCTGTCATAATATTATAGCTATGTTAAAAAAAAAATTATCAAACAATTAGGGTGTGTCCAAACCTCACCTCATGGAATGCCTACAAAAGTGGTGCGGAGGAGGAAATGTCGGAGAGACATGAGGGTGAAACCGTTGTCCTGCCAGTGCTTTCCCCATGAGTTCTTGCAGATGAAATATGGCTGTCGTTCCGCCGAGGGGTCAGATGCTGTGGCGTTGGAAGAGCGGGGTGTGAGATATGTTATTCCTACTATTGCCATAGCATGCTGGTCAGTAGTGGAGAAACGCTCGAAGGCGCGTTGCCTTGCCTCTGCTATTGCATTGATGTCGGAGGTTATTATGCCGGAGGAGTCAACGGCAATGGCTATGTCATTGTCGGTGACTGGTCGCATATCTCCTTCCCAATAGACTGGATGTCGGTGACGTAATGCTTGTAGTGCAGCCTTGAGGAATTGCTTTATTGTTACGTTATGGAAGGTATGATGGCTGCGGTTGTCGGGTATTTCGAGTACAAACGGCGAGCCATAGGGGTGATGCGTGTAAGAGGTGAGCCAGCGGAAGCGTACTCCGTAGAGGATACTTTGCGCAAACTGCTGCGGAGTATAGTGCATACCATAGAGGTAGAACCCTTCACGGAGGTTGTGGGGCAAATGCGGGAGCGACTCTTCTACGTTTGCCTCAAGTCGTGAGAGTCCTGTCTTTGCATTGACTGCGAGTTTCACCTTATTATATATATCGCGGGCCACGACCTTCGTATTCATGTTTTTTGGACAGAAATTGCCGTAGGTCACCATGCCGTACTCGCGCAAGAGGCGTTCAGCCTCTGGTCCTACATTGCGCATATTCACCTGCCATTGTCCCTGCGTCAGGTAGCTCTGGCGTGCCTGCTCCTTGAGGAAGGCTCTTTCGAGCCACTGCGGGGAGAGGTTGAGGGAGTCGCCATACTGCTCTGTTCTCTCTGTCTCTATGCAGGCGAGGTAGGCGTATATCCAGCATGACTCGCTCTTGCCTTGGTCCTTTACTGGCGTTGTGGCGAGGAGGGTGTACCCTTTTCCTTGCGCCTTGCCTTGCAGATGTACACTTCGACCTGGTCGAAGTACACCAGATTCCCGGTTCGGGGAATGGCAGGAAGAGAGGGAAAGGACGAGGAGAGGGAGGGAGAGGAGGAGGGAGAAACGGGAGAATGATATTCTTGCGGTCATGTTTTTTTTCCTATATGATGGGTTGCAGCCGTGGAGGCGGGCTCAGATGCCGTGCTTTCTTTCCTTGCACCAGAGGTCAGGACGGTCGGTAATGATGCCATCGACATCCATCACCGGGGCATCCAGACCGTCTATCGTCCACATCTTCACTTCTTTTCCGTGCCTGTGTATGTCGTCAATCAGATGCTTGTTGAGGGCACGGTAATAGAAATTGAACGATGCCACATAACTGTATTTCTCATAACTGAAGTACTTTATGCGCATCCCGTCCATGATAAAGGGCAGGAAAGGCAGCTTGCATATCAGGAGTTTCTCCACCCGTATGTCCGGTGCGAGTGCGTGTACTTTCTCTATCACGTCATCTGCAAACGACTGCACGACAATCCAGTCCTTTGCATTGTGGGCTTCAATGATGTCAAGCATCCTCTTCTCTATGCCGTCATACGCATTCTTGTACGGATATTTTATCTCCACCAGCAACTTGATGTTGCGTCCCTTGTCGCGTTCATGGGCAAAGAGTGCCATCACTTCCTCGAATGTAGCAATACGGTCGGCGGTCGGCTTGTTGTCTGCATTGACGATATGCAGGCGTGAAATCTCACGGTAAGTCATGTCGGCTATCTCTCCCGTGCCGTCTGTCATGCGGTCAACGGTCGGGTCATGATTGACCACTACCACGCCGTCACTTGTCTGATGCAGGTCTATCTCTATCATGTCGGCTCCCGTCTCCATGCCTTTTTTCAGGCAGGTCAGGGAGTTTTCTTCCCCTATTCCTGCTCCGCCACGGTGACCAATGACTGACCTGTGGGCAATCATATTGCTGTCATAACCGTGAGCGTAGAAAAAGGTATGCACGAAGATGCTTCCGATATATACCGCCGCAAAGGTGAGGAAGATGATGATTACAATCACTATCATACGTTTCATGTTTTTTTTCTGTTTTATTTCTGGAACAATTGCTTTATGGTTTCATGTTTTTTTCTGTTTTATTTCTGGAACAATTGCTTTATGAGTAGCTTGACCACCTGCTCAAACCATGCAAACACATTACGTGCTTTCGTTGCGGCTCCCATGGCTTCAATGGAGAAAGAGTCCACGGGACGCACGTTGAGAATGGAGAATATCAGGAAGTTTCCGAACTTGTGCGTGAGCACGTCCTGAAGGCTTTCACCGCTTGGATTATAGTTGAGGATGCTTTCCTGATATGAGCTGATGCCGGGGAAAGGCAATGCCGACAGTTCACGCTGAATGAAAGTGTTTACCCGTTCGGGGCAGTAGTTCTTGGCAGTGCTCAGCACGTTGCCTATGAGTTTCACGATGCCGTATTCGTATATTCCCTTTCGGTCAACGATGACGTTGTCGATGAGTTGTATCTTTTCGTCGGAGTCGTAGCGCATCATGATGTATTTCAGCAGGTCGAGCGCAAGGTTATAGTACCCCATGTCGGTGACCAGTTCCATGATATTGTCGATGAGGTGTATGAGAAGTTCCCGGTCGTTGTTGTCTATCGCCTCGTCGATGAGACCGTAGAATGCGGGCACGCAGCGTGTGTCTCCCTCCAGTATGCCGCACTCTCCGGCATACGTGCAATAGACAGCCGAATACCAGCTCATGAGGTTACGCTTGTATTTCCCGGTAGGATTCGCCTTTACGCTGCGGTGTCCCCTGAAGAGTCCGCGCAGCCTGCGGGTCCAGTCCACCGACTCTCTGGAATATATCTCCAGCAGTTCCCGGTTTTCATCCTTTGACTTCACCGCTATCTGATACAGCGAATAGAGCATGGACATCTGCGCATAGTCGAACATCCTGACCCTGCGGAAGTCATCACTGAAGAAACTCCTTACCACGGGAGCCACGTTTTCCCAGTCGCATACGCCCATTACAATCATCATTCTCTCTATGACAAACAGGCTCAGAGAGTCACCGCTCTTGTATGCTGACAGCAGTTTTCCGCGCATCCTGCGCCATGCCTCCTCTTCACGGTGCAGAGCCTCACGCCTTTCTTCCGGTGCTTTGCTGCCGAGGCTGTCGAGTTCTTTGCTCTCGACGTTGAAGCAGCAGAACCTCATCAGTTCCCTGATATCATCCGGCTTCCATCTTGCTCCGTTGTATTCTATGTCATCGAAGGTGTCCTTTTCCCAGAACGTCTGATACTCCAAGGCATTGTTTACGTAGTCTGTCTGGAAAGTAATCTGTCTCTTCATGGCTACCTGCAGGAAGGGCAGGATAGCCTTGACGAGATACAGGTTGCAGGTGAGATAGCGGAACAGGTCTTTCATCTCGTCGAGCATATCCGAAGCCACGGTATTGTCTTTCTGTCTCAGCCCATCTGCCGGCATACTGTCGTCTTTCTGGGTCTGCTCTTCTGCCAGCATACTGTCGATTATCATCAGCACGGCAAGTCGGAGGGAAGTCTCAATGAGGGTGAACATACGTGTGCGTGCCTTTCCTGACAGGACGTTGTACAGCAGGTTTCCGCTCTTGACTTTATGATGTATCTGCTTGACAGTCTTCACCGTAAGGTTTTCACGCAATGGAACGTGCCCGTTGGTGTATGCTTTCTTTGAGAGATAGTATATGTACATGCAGGCATCGTTGCGCACATCGTAAATCTCATCGGTGATGATACTCCACAACAGTGCGTGGACATCGTGCGTATAAAGGTTCTCGTTATAGAAGTCGGAGAGCAGGATGCCATTGATTAGGCTTACGGAAGCCAGTTTCCTGAGTCGCATCACTGGTGCGAGAGAGACGGAGAGAACCTTGTGCCGCTCAATGACGGCAGAGTCGGCGGCATTGTTCTGTATGGTATGCACGATGCTGTTGAACTCGGCAATGCCCTGCGCATCATCGTTGCTGCTGATAAGCCTCGGTATGAGGTCGAACAACTCGTCCTCATAATTCTCGTTTATCATGGTGTTCATCGTATCGTTGACGAGCGACATGACGCTGAAGTCATCACCCCATTTGCGTGCCAGTTCAATGAGCACGTTGAAGTTGCCGTCCCTTAGCGAGGTCATTATCAGGGCATTGCGCATGGCACCAAGGAAGATGACATCCATGACACCATGGCATAGGGCCTCGCGGAAATGGCTGGCTTGCAGGGTAGCGTGCCTTGAGACGAAAGCCCTGCCTATGACATATTCCAGGAAACGCTCGTATATGAACTGCACGTATGGCATATTGCCCTCGCTGCCTTGCCGCTCCACCTCTTTCAGTACGGGTCGCTCAGCCTTGTTCAGCAGTTCTGCGTAGGCTATGCTCACGCCGTCTTTACGGAACATCAGCATGGCGAGTTCATGCAGCGGTGAGTCTTCGTCATCCAAGGCCCGCCGTATTTCATTCACCGGCAGGCAGTCCTTTGAGTCACCGCTGAGGTATGCGTCGAGGATTGTCGAACCGAGAAGGTCAAGAAGCCTGCGCTGACGGTTGCCTGCGTAGGAGTTGCCTATATCATCGTACAGTTGGTTGTAGAGAGCTATGGACGTATATTCATCGGGCTGTGCTGACAGGTCTTTTCCAAGAAATATGCCTGACGTAATCTTCAGTGTCAGAGGGTCGCGGAGACGCAGGGCTACCCTTGCATCGAGTTGCTCGTAAGGAGTGCGCATCTGATATAGCTGCTGATAGATGCAGTATGCCTTTACGGCATCCTCCTTGCTGAATCCCCTCACCTGCATTTCGTCCCGTGGGATGTACATATATGGTGTCTCCGTCTCAGTGTGCGGCACTACAAGGTTGGTCCACGTGAAGTTCCTGCACGTGAAGAGCAGCTTGAAATGGGAATATTCTGCGCTTATGAACAGCCGGCACAGAGTCTTGTAGAGCAGCAGCGGACCGTCTGTCGCCGTCTCCTCGCTGTCGGCATATTGCAGGCATTCGTTCAGCGCATCCACGAAGATGTAAACATCCTGTCCGTTGTCCGCTGCCAACTTGTGGATATTGTCCATGATGCGCCTGATGTCCCTCCTCATGCCATATCCGAATATTTTCCTGATATACGCATCTACGGTCATGAACGAGAAATCGGACGCTGCCAGTGTCAGCACGGGCATGTCGCTTTCGATAAACCTCTCCGTCCAGTAAGCCAACTGTGTCGTCTTGCCTTGTCCTGCTTCGCCAATCAGCGGAAACAGTGTCTTGTCGCTATGATGGAAGTCCTGCAGGGTTTCGGTGAGTTCCTCCCGCTCGACGAAGAGTTCCTGATTGTATTTCTTCTCGGCATACACCCTTTTGAGGTAGGTGGCTGATGCTGCCTGCAGAAGTTTCCTGATTTCCGCCCAGTTGAGGTTCTTCGCAATGTCGAATGAGGGAAGAATCTGCTGGAATGCCTTATCCACGGCATCGTTCATGTCGTATGATATGTGGGTGACGGCATTCTCGTTGGACGCCACATAGCACGTCTGCTCGTCCTTCAGCGTATGGAGCACATAGCGGTAGTCGTTCTCGTTGCAGAACACGAAAGGATAGAGGTCTATCTGCCTGCCTTCAGCGGGGAAGTCAATCCTGTACCGTCCCTTGCCAATGTCGTACGTGCAGGAGGTCAAGGGCGCGAGAGCCTCCGTCATGGAGCGTATATATGGAAGGATAAGGTTGCAGACGTCGTGATATATCTCTTCCGACAGCGTGGTGGAATGTCCGCGGTACTCATTCCTTATCTGCACGATGCTCTGCCTGGTCTTTGAGCCTAACAACACGTTGCGCCTTTTCACGTAGATGTTGGCGGTGAAACTAACGGTGAGAGGATTCTCCGGGATGTATTTCGCAGCAGCTGCCATCATAGGGGTAAACAGGTCGTTGAGCCAGTCACCGAAGGACAGCGGACGCTTGGTGTCAATCTTGTTGACAAACTGTTCAAGCGCAGGCATTACGGCTGGTTGCGACTGTGCCTCCTGCTGCAACAGCCTGAGGAAGATGTAAGAGCAGAACGAGGTGGAAATCTCAAAGAAGTCAAGCAGGTGGTTCATAGTCCTGCCGTATTTGGCATCGGAATATGCTGCCTGCGCCTGTATGAGAGGATGGCTCAGGGTATATGGCAGTTTGCTTATGTTGTCGGTGTTGAACAGTTTGTCTTCCATAGGTCATTAGGTTTTGGGTTTATCTGCCTTATATCTTCCTTATTCCTCGGCTCTCCTGAACAGTTTGGCAAGCACAAAGGCAAGCGCAAGCAATACAATCAGGGAAACGGTGCGATAGCCCAGTATGGTGGAACCGAGATAAGCTTCGTATGGGAACATCTGGTCCATGAGACTTGTGAAATCCCAGATGGCGGAGCCAAGAGTCAGTGCTGACAGTATGAAGAGCAGAGTATTGACCAACCTGTCGTTTGCCTCGTCACGCCGCTGCTTCTCCCTTTCTATCACGTTGTCGAGCTGTTCCAGTTCCTCGCTTATGCACAGTCCCTTGTCTATCGCCGAGGCTATCTCAAGGGGCATGAAGTTGTAGGAAATCTTATGGAAACGGCATTGCCGGTCAAACTGCTTGAACTCGCGTATCAGCACATATATCTCCGACACTCTCGTTCCCATTGCAGTCAGAAACCTGGTTGTTGCCGAGCGATGTACTGCCATGACGGAGCGTAGCCGCTTGTTAAGCGCAAAGAGATAGCACTTGCTGAAGAGCGAATGTATGTAAATGAGGCTGAAATAGCATCTCGTCCAGTTCTCGACAAGCCATGCAGGAGCATTGTCAGCGAGAATGGTGAACGTATCGGTCAGTGCCAGTGCCTGCCAGTTGCGGAATATGGAGATGCGGCTTTCATCCATCACCTTCTGCAGATACTCCTCAGAGGGCGAATAGTCATCAATGCCTGCCGTCACCTTTGCGACGGAGCCCAACTGATAGAGCAGCAATCTCATGTCCTCGTACTTCATCAAGTCAGGAGTGCCATCGGAGGCATCTCTGTTCACTACCTGAAAGATCTTCAGCTTGTTGCCGTTCTCCACAAGAGCCGGGAGGTCTTTCCCTGGACTGTCAACGATGCTGTCATAGACCTTTTTCACGGGCATGAGAGCCGCATCGATGAAAGGTCTGTGTACCTCTTCCCTGTAATAGTCTATCATGCGGAGCGATGACAGCACAGCAGTAGCATCGTTGAGGTCAGCGACTTTCATCCTGATACTTACAGAGAACAGCGTCATGCCCAGCGGCATCTGATACAAGGCAAGTTCATCCACATGATACGCATACGTATTCTCACGGAATGACAGTTGCAGGTCTGCATCTACCCTCCTGTTCATAATCAAGCAGTTGTCGGTGAAGAAGTCGATGAACTCTGCATAGAACATTCTTTTCAGCGATGTTGCATCATCAAGCGTCACGACATTCCACTGCTCGCGTGAGAGTGCTTCCTGTGTCATGTCCTGGTCACGATGGAAATGTCCGCATAGAAAGGCTGTCAGTTCGTACATTATTCTTGTTCGGTTTTGCGGTTTTAAGGTTTTACGCTTTTACGGTTTTTATGAAAAGATGCTATCTTGCGGAGATAAGTTCGAGGAGGTCGCGTCCCGTGAGCTTTCCGCTCATGTCCGTTCCGTCGAGGACATTCTCGGCGAGGTCACGCTTGCGTTCGTGCAACCGCTTGATTTTCTCCTCGATAGTGCCAGCCGAAAGGAAGTGATACACGGTGACGGCGTTGTGCTGTCCGATGCGGTGGGCACGGTCGGTGGCTTGCTGCTCGATGGCTGGGTTCCACCAAGGGTCGAGGTGGAACACATAGTTGGCACGGGTAAGGTTGAGACCCAGTCCGCCAGCCTTGAGAGAAATGACGAAGATGGGACATTCCCCGTTCTGAAATCTCTCCACTAAAGCCTGCCTTTCTTTCACCGACACCGAACCGTCGATGTAGAGATAAGGTATCTTCTCTTTGTCGAGAGCTTTCTTTACGAAGTGGAGGAACGACGTAAACTGACTGAAGACGAGGACGGAGTCGCCACTCTCGACGATGGGTTCGAGGGCTTCCACGAGGGCTTCTATCTTGGATGTCTTGCCTTTCCACCGCTTCTCTATGAGCTGTGCAGAACAGGCTGCCTGCCTCAAGCGGGTTATCTCGGCGAGGGTGTTCATCGAAACCTTGTCTGTACCTTCCGCCTCAAGCATCTGTTCCGCCTTCTCTCTTATGGTCTCATACACTGCCATCTCCTCTTTTGACAGCTCCACGGTCTGGTATATCTCGGTTTTCTCAGGCAGTTCGGCAAGCACTTTCTCCTTTGTCCTGCGAAGCATGAACGGGTGTACGAGTCGGTCGAGGTCTTTCTGCCTCTCCTTGTCGCCGCCAATCTCTATGGGAACGATAAAGCGATGGTTGAAATCGTCGTAGCTGCCGAGCAGTCCGGGATTGACAAACTGAAAGAGGTTCCACAGTTCTCCGAGGTGGTTCTGCACCGGCGTGCCTGTCAGCATGACACGGTGCTTCGTCTTTATCTGCATGGCAACGCCCGACGTCTTTGCTCCGCGGTTCTTTATGACGTGCGCCTCGTCGAGCACTGCCACAGTCCATTCCTTCTTCGTGATTTCTTCCTTTACAGAGAGGAGCAGTCCGTAGGTGGTGATGATGACATCGCCTGCCTTTGCCCCTGCGATACAGGTAGATCGGTTGGCAGCAAAATTGAGCACCTCGACATTGAGGGAAGGGGCAAACTTCTCTATTTCTGTCTTCCAGTTGGGTGCCACGGATGCTGGGGCAACGACGAGGGCAGGACCCTCCTGCGCCTTTAAGAGCAGGTAGGCTATCGTCTGCACCGTCTTTCCCAGACCCATATCGTCAGCCAGCAGTGCACCGGCTCCCCAGGAATTGAGGCGGGCTATCCATTGGAAACCCTCTTTCTGGTATTCCCTGAGCGTCGCTGTCAGTCCGTCAGGCACCGGCGGTCTGTATTCGCTTGAGTCGAGTATGCGCTGGCGTATCTCCTTGAGTTCGGGGTCAACGTCGAGATGCAGCTCACCGTCAATGACGCTGGCATCGAGCAGTGCGGCGGAGAAAGGAGAGATCTGGAGTCTTCCATGCGAGTGGGCAGCGATGAGTTCGAGCGAGGAAAGTTGCTTGCGCAGTTTCTCGGAAATAGCGAGGAAGTCACTGTCAGATAGGCGTATATAGCGTTTGCGGCTCTGTCTGATGAGGTCAAGGAGCTGCGACATGGAGAGCCTCGTATCTTCATCTATCTGCACTGACCCTTCCATCTCAAACCATCCGTTCTTGTTCTTCTTCAGCGATGCGCTCCATGATGATACCGTATGGTAGCTTCTGACGTTCAGTTTGTGCCCCTCGGGCCATTCTACGTTGTAGAGATTGGGGTGCCGCCTCGCCTCTTCCCCGCCCTCCTGCACGCTTTCCTGCATCCTTGCGTTTGCCTCGCGCACGAAGTCGAGGATAGGAATAAGGTCGTAGGCATCTATCTGGAACGTCTTTTCCGGCGGCAGGGTGTCCTCCACGCCGTTGACAAGGTCGAGGTACAGCTGTCTCTCAAGGTCGAGGTCACGCTCCACAGCCACCCTGTGGTCGCCCTGGATGTCCATTATCACCGAACTGCCTTCGCCCGGCACGCACTGCGCTCTTCCTCCCTCGAGAGCACGGCAGAAGATACTTACGACGTAGGCCTCCTTGCCCTGTGGGCGTAATTGCAGGGTGATGGCTGACGTACCCTTGACCGTATCGAGCGTGGAACCGCCGCGGAGCAATTCGGAATGCACCTCTATCTTGCCCCTCAGTCCCTCGAGGAATCCTGTCAGCACGTCCTTTGCCTCAAGCGGGAACATGCCGAGGTCGAGCAGCTGCAAGAAATACGGGCGAATGTCTGACCTCATCTTGAGGAAATTGATGCTTGCAGAACTGCGTGACGTGACTATGACATCCCTGTCAACAAGCTCTATGGGGACGTTGCTCTTGATGTTGTAGCCTGCATCCGTCGTCTCGATGACGAGGTAAGGCATTTCCTCATTGACCGTGACGAGGGAGTAAGGCGCAAACCTTCCCACGTAGAGACGTGTCTCGCCTGCCATCTCAGGCAGCACCTTGTCTATGCTTATGTAGTTGTAGGAAGTCCTCGAAGCCCTTGCGGCATCACGTATCTTCATGTCGGAGAGGGTGAGGTGTTCCTCATCCATGACGAAGAAGGTGGATAAGGAAAGCTGTTTTCCGGCACCCCACGTGCCGCTCTTGAGTATCGTCTGCTGACGTACCTCGCACACGTCGTCCTCTATGTCCTGCATGAAATAGGCTATGCGCTCAGTCCTCTGGTCAGCATCCGCCTTTGAGTTCTGCCCGCCCTTGGAAAGCGACTCAAGGACTATCTCCCACTGCTGCTTCATGTACATGGAAGTAAGGAGCTTGTTGGAGGAATACGCCCCGGCGGCACGTTCCCTCTCTTCGTCCGTCATGGGAACGTATTTGTCATACTCATTCTTCAGGCAGAGCCACTTGGGCGAATACTCACGGTAAGCCTCTTCCGGGAGAAGCTTCGTCTTTCCGATATACCTTACGAGGAGCACCATCATCTGCCTGATGAGTCCCGGTGAGGAATTATATACGGAAACGATGTCTGACGCATAGTTACGCTTGTTGAGAATCAAGGCGGAGAGCATCAGTGCCGCCCTTGAGATTGACGTCTTGTTGGTCTCGTTGTAACGGTTGAAGTTCTGTATCGTGCGCATCGCCGCATCGCCGCCTTCCTTCCTGCAGCACATGATGAACAGGAAATTGACGATGGAGTAAGGCAGCAGGCAGCATTTCAGGGCACGCGTGTTGACGGAGTTGTACAACACCTGTGCCTGACGGAATGACTTCAGGGCCTCGGAGTAGTTGCCCTTGTAGGCATCCATGAGGGCCGACAGCGTGAGTCCGGCTATCGTATCCTTTCCCCCAGTGTCCTTGGGAACGATGCCGTCGGATAGGAAAGCATAGAGGTTGACCTTGACAAGGAGTTGGCGGTAGTTGCTCACAGAGTCGAAAGGATACGCATTGACAAGGGTTATCATCCTCTGCGGCGAGATGACCTCACCCGTAGTGTAGCATTGCTGGATGGCTTTCTCTATCATTTCCGTGAATGCCGTGCGCTGCATATTCGTGAAGAAAGCCAGAAACCTGTCATCGTCCAGGACGGGTATGAGGAAATCCACGTCCGACATCATGACGCGCCTGGCATCGTCCTTATCCTTGTAACCGCTGACCATATAGTCGCACAGCAGTTCCTGCACGGGTTTCTGCGTGACTTCGAATCTCTTCATGACCTTCTTGAGCACATCGAGAATCTTGTGTCCGTCTTTTGTCTCAAAGAGCCATAACAACACCTTTGCAAGGATTGCGGGGGAAATCTTGTAGAGCATGTCACACAGCTGGAAACTATATGACGACCTCTCCACCAAGCCTTCCTCCAAGAGTATCTTCTCCGGGGCATTCCTTTCAAAATGCCTTGACTTCCTGCCCAATGCTTCTTTTATGTCAAGCATGGAACTTGAGCTCGTATCGAAGACTGCGAAATACGAGAGGAGCAGCTGCTCTGAATAGGTCAGCGGCTGCTTTAACGATAATATTTCCTGGAGGTTGGAGTTCTTGGTAATCAAGGCGTTGTCTTGTGGTTTTGTTGTTTTGTTGTTTTG
>CALZJQ010000088.1 GCA_945787895.1 uncultured Prevotella sp.
AACGTCAAACCTACAGAATTAATAATTTTGACGGTGGGAATTAATAGAACCCACCATAAATCATTGTACTGCCCTTTCACGCTTTTGCGCTTACAGCGCGACTAATGTGTATATCAATTCATCCCCCAGGGTGTCGCTGTCGCTCTGCCCTGGGCTATGTTCTCGCTGGGCTTTCAGCCCGCCCTTTCTTGCTTTGCTTCCTTGCCGTCACTGCCAGGGATTTTTTTCTTGTCAAGAGGCTGGGACAAGTCACTGACTGCTGTCAGGGATATTTTTATCAAGAATTTAAGAATTAAGGAATTTCACTGATCGAGACTACTCAAGCAAAGAAAAATTCTTTAATTCTTAAATTCTTGATAAAAGAAAAAGACTTTGACTGCCTGAGATATTATTTTTTTCAAGAATTAAAGAATTTAAGAAGTCTCCAATTGAGACTACTCAAGCAAAGAAAATTCTTTAATTCTGTAATTCTTGATAAAAAGAAAAAGACTTTGAGTCCCTGAGATATTATTTTTTTTCAAGAATTTAAGAATTAAGGAATTTCGCTGATTGGGACTCACGCACGGAAAAATTCTGTAATTCTTAAATTCTTGATGAAAATAAAAAACTCCGTGACAATCCGTGTGAAGAAAGAAAATCTGCGAAATCTGCGAAATCTGCGAAATCTGCGTGAAAAAAACTGCGTCAAGAAAAAATCAGCGTGAAGAAAAAAAGAAAATCAGCGGGAAAGAAAATAGGACAAAATAGCACAAAAACAAAAGCGGCGCTTTTACAGCCTAATATCAACGCTTTCGCAGCCTAATATCAACGCTTTTACAAGCTAAAAGCACCGCTTTTGCAGCATAAAAGCATAGGTTTCAAGTAAGGCAAAGATAATCAAGGGGTTACGGAAGAATAGCAAGCAGTGCGGGGAATAGGACAAAAAAATAACATCCAACTGTTGGTCAATCGCTATTGACACAGCTGGATGTAAGCTACTAACTAACTAACTACTGATCATAAATATTAGTACTGCTAACCTAACTTTTTATGAAAGCTGATGCAAAATTACAAACTTCCTGAAAAACCACCTAACTTTTTCGTTCCATTTTCATTTACTCTTATAACATTTATCGGAAAAATCGCAATTTTGTTACATTTGAAAAAGTTGCTGAAACAAATCTGAAAATACAAATTATATAAATAATGTAATTTTGCAAACGAAAGATATTTCTGTAGTTTCCGCCACACATTCACGCGTACATTAATATAATTTATAATTCATATTACTAAACTAAACCGATTAATTATGAAATTCAAAAATCTACTTAGCCTTGGAGCAATGCTGTCCTGCGGTCTCGTAGCGCAGGCACAGGTGCCAGTGTTCCACGAAAGTTTTGAAGCTGAGCAGTCAAAGCAGCCTACAGATTTAGGCTACTATGAGAAGATTAATATGGAGACAGGTGACGAGTGGTCAATCGTTTCCGACGGCTTCTCAGGCAACTGCCTCAACTTCTTCAATACAGACGAAAAGCCTAACAATGACAGTTGGTGGCAGCGTGCCGTGAAGTTCCGCAACCTTCCGCTTGAAGCAGGAAAGAGCTATCGCCTCACGTTCCGTTTCAAGGGCACTAATACCTATACCGATGCCGAGGGTAAGGATCAGAAAGCAAGAATGAAGGTAGGACTCATGCAGGGCGTGGAGAACGCTGACATATCCATACTTGGCGCAAACGACAAAGACCAGTATGCTTTCGTCTCCTACTTCAATCCTAACGAATATGAGAAATACACCCTCATGTACTATTTCGCAGACAAGGAAAACCAGGATGCGAAGTACGATGCGAACTGCTCTACCAAAGAGGAATACAACGAGGCAAACAAGAACCAGTATTTCGCTACGTTCAACGTATTCAACCCTGGTGACTACTATCTCGATGAGGTAAACCTCGAAGAGGCAAACATCGCCGGCATGAAATACCATTTTGATGTAGTTTGCGTGGACCTCGGCTATGCTACTAATGCAGCATCCCTCGCAGGAACAAAGGGCTACTACGTGCTGCCTAACGAGTCAGCTACCGTAAAGGTCAACGGCACGGAGGCAGTGGTAGAGGCCGTAGAACTCCGCTCCGACGGCAAACTCTATGTCTTCCTCAAAGAACCTATCGAAGACGATGCAGAGGTAGAGGTATCATTCACCAACCCCGAAGGCAGCGGCTTCAAGTATGCAGCAGATGCAGCAATACAGGGCGCAGTGCTCAACTTTGCAGAGAAAGCAGAGTTAGACGAGGCATTCAACCCTGATGGCGGAATCACGTCATGGCTCTACGGCGTGCCTGTGCTTGAGTCAACGACACCTCTCAATGGTTCATTCGCCCTCGATGGTAACATCAGCGAGTTCACGTTCACGTTCGACAAGGAGGTTTATTCCGAAGCCAACTCTTCCGGTAAAGCTCCTGTGGCAACGCTTTCCGATGGCACTGTCCTCAAGCTCAAGGAAGGAACTCCAGAGACTACAAAGACACTTACTTTCGTACGTGAGGGGGCTGACCTTGGCAAGGGTTCGTACAGTGTGACCGTTGAGAATATCGTTACTGCTGTCGGAACGGAAGGACAGGATGCGATATTGAACTTTGAAGTTGGAAAAGTGCAACTTGCTGAGACAGTATATGAAGACATATGCCAGACTCTCATATCTGGTGAGCCTAATGGAATACCAGAGGGATGGACATGTATGGTAAAGGGTACGGCAGGTGACTGGACAAGTGGTGAAGTATGGGGCGGTGGCTCTGCTTGCCGTAACATGGACACCAAAGGTCAGATGATGTTCTATCTCTGCGACCGTGACGGATTCACGTATCTCATGTACGGAGATAAGGAGGATGCACGAATCACTCTTCCTGCCGGAGACATAGAGTTCAGCATCATGGGTGTCGGTCACGAGGCTGCTTCACGCACGCTCGAATTCCGTCTTGAAGATATGGACGGCAATGAGGTTGCATACACAAGCGGTAATACATCCGTGCAGGCTGAGAACTTTACGACCATAGAGGCCGCAGGTGCTATTTCCGTGCAGTTCAACAATCCTAAGGAGCAGAACTTCATCCTCAAGATTCATGAGCCTCAGGGCGGATTTACTGCTGCACGCGTAATAGGCTTCAAAGCTCAGAGTTATGTCCTCACAGAGGGTGATAAGCCAGACTCACAGATAGTATTCGAGGAGGCTTTCACTGTAAACGGTGCCAATATGCCTTCTGCAGAGTCTGGATGGCTGTGCTACGATAATAACAATCAACTAGATCCAGGTTCTGCACGTAATGGTACTTCAGGCTTCCTGCAGAGAAACTTTGGTTCAAAGATGCAGAACGCATTCCTTTCACGTGAGTGCGGTACTAATGAAGATGCTGCTCACCGTTTGACATTTGCCGATGAGCTAAGCGGACACGACCCATTGGAACTTCCTGCAGGCTCTTATGAAATAACATTCTATTGCGGTACGTGGAATGACATGGCAGGAAATGCAGCTGGAACATCAAAGACATTCTTCCAGCTTGTCGATGCAGAATCAGGCGAACCAGTAGTTGACCATACTCATATTAACATCGCCAACTTCGAGAATGGAGGCAAGGCAGATGGTTCTGTGGAGGCTGACAAAGTAGTCATTCCGTTCAATACGGAAGGAGGAAGCTATCAGATCAAGGCTTGGGGAACACATAACACTGTTGTCGGTGCATTCTCTATAGAGAAGCAAGGCTCTAAGGCTGCCAAATATTATAAGAAGATAGCAGACGCAGTGGAATTGGCAAAGAATGAACTGGTTGCATCAGAGGATGCTGCCAATGACGGAGATACCAAGTCCAAACTTCTGGAAGCAGTTGCCGTATATAGCGGTGAGCTCAATATGCACACAGCGGAAGAGTTTGATGAGGCAGTTGCAAAGATTGAGTCTTTGACAGCGGCTCTGAAACTTCGTCGTGAGACCATCATCAAGTATGATGCCGCAAAGAACGATATTGCTGCCATGATAGAGGGTATCGAGAATAAATATGATGCACTTGACTGTGTACAGTCTCTCAAGAAATCATACTCTTCATATCAGGATGTTACAGCCCAGTCGCTTGATGATGCTGAACTTATCAGTGCGACAAGCACTCTTGAGTTTGACCTCAACACGACAAAGCACATGACAACTGATGGTGTTGCTACACTTACCGAACAGATTGTCAAGTTGGCTGCCAAACTTGTCGAACTCGATGAAACAAAGGTAGATGACCAGTATGTCATTGCGGCAGGCAATGCTATCTCAGACGATCAGTCTCTTGCTTCACAACTCCGCCTATGCCTTACAAAGGCTATATATGAGAAGTGTGCTGTCGGCAATCCGTTCGAGGATACACACTTAGATGAGGACTTGATGGAAGACGTTACAGAGGAGACACCTATCGATGCATCCATGTACGTTTGGAATCCTAACGTTTACTGCGTTGCCGAGAAGCATGATGCTACCAATATTTCAAATTACCCGGGATGGCATGCAGAAGAGGGTAAGGAGACGTTCGCTCTTCGTCCTAACTATGGATGGGGAGGATGGACAGGAAATGCCACTCACCTCGTCAACAACAATATGTTCCTTGGTATCGGATGGATTGCCAGTGACGGTATCAATGTATGGAATGAGGTTGACAAACTCCCTGTAGGTGTATATCAGATTTCTATTGAGACAATGGATCGCTCTGGTGTAGGAGACGACTCTGAGGGTAATAAGAACGTTGTGGTTGACCCAAGCAAGCAGCAGTCTTATATCTATTATCAGCAGCCTGATATGGAGGAGCCTGTGCAGAAAGCATTTGATGTTACCAATATCGGTACATACTATGATTTCACAGAAGATATATTCGATGGTGATATCACTCTCTCTGGCGAGAATACAGCATCGCTTAAGATTGGAGCATATATCCATGCCGAGGGCTCTTTCTCTGCTATTCGAAAGGTTCGTCTCTCTCTCAAGGGTAAGGCAGCAGGCTTCGACTATGCTGCAGCAGCCAATAGGCTGACAGACGAGATAGCCGCTTCTATCGAGAATGCTCCTGCCGCTCCAGAGGGCGCACCTGCTTCCGTAGCTTACTACGACCTCAGCGGTCGTCAGGTAGCTCAGCCACAGGGCGTTGCCATCAAGGTAGAGAAGTGGGCTAATGGCTACACCAAGGTTTCTAAGGTAGTCATCAAGTAAAGAGCCTCTTATTCCCCCATCTCCCTCTTCTTACAGCAGGGAGTATATCACATCACAACTGGCTATCTGGGCTTCAACGCTCAGGTAGCCAGTCTTCATTTCCCCACGAATTTCTTCTTTTCACGCAGATTATCACGTATTTCTTTTCTTCACGCAGATTTTCTTTCTTCACACGGATTGTCACGTATTTCTTTTCTTCACGCAGATTTCGCGGATTTCGCAGATTTTCTTTCTTCACACGGATTGTCACGGAGTTTTTTATTTTCATCAAGAATTTAAGAATTACAGAATTTTTCCGTGCGTGAGTCCCAATCAGCGAAATTCCTTAATTCTTAAATTCTTGATAAAAATATCCCTGACAGCAGTCAGTGACTTGTCCCAGCCTCTTGACAAGAAAAAAATCCCTGGCAGTGACGGCAAGGAAGCAAAGCAAGAAAGGGCGGGCTGAAAGCCCAGCGAGAACATAGCCCAGGGCAGAGCGACAGCGACACCCTGGGGGATGAATTGATATACACATTAGTCGCGCTGTAAGCGCAAAAGCGTGAAAGGGCAGTACAATGATTTATGCTTTTGCCCTTTCAGGGCGCAATGACATACTCTCCCCGAACACCCGGGGTGCCGCTGCGCTCTGCCCCGGGCTATGTTCTCGCTGGGCTTTCAGCCCGCCCTCCCGGCATTCTCCCTTTCCTAATCTCCATCTGCGAAATCCGCGTAAAAAAGGAGAATCCGTTGTAATCCGTGACCATCCGTTTGAAGAAAGAAAATCTGCGTAATCCGCGAAATCTGCGTGAAGAGAAAAAGGAACCCGCGTAATCTGCGTGAAGAGAAGAAAGAATCCGCGAAATCTGCGGGAAAAGGCAATCCAGGGGAAGAAAACAAGGAAGGAAAGAGAGAAAAATGACATGATGTAATATAAGAGAAAGTTTTTGTAACAACAATATAATCGACTCTTTTACATAATATATAACTTTGCACACGGATAATTATCATCTTTTTTACATACATAGATAAGATAAGCAAATAATTAAAATAAATAACTAAAAACTTTTTACAAATGAAAAAATTATTTACACTTATTGTGGCTTTCTTTATGATTGCAGGAGCGAATGCTCAGATAGAGGAAGCTGTCAAATTTAAATCTGGAAATCCTGAATGGGAGATGGCAAAGGAAGGCGTAGCATGGACATGGCCAGGTGCAAATTTCGGATTCCCTGCAACTTTGAGTGTGAAAGGTCAATATTGCGGTTTGAGACTCCTTGATGCCAATGAACAAAATTTGACTTACGATTTAAGCAAGGGCGGTTCACATGTTTACACAATAGAATTTGAAGAAACTCCGGATTTTTATATCCAAATGTGTGTAAACTGTAATGTGAAAAATCAGTGGAATGGAAATAGTGCCATGTCATACATTCCATTGGATATAAAGAATAATGTAGCAACATTTACCATTGATGCATCAAAATGTATCTTTACAGGTCAGGATAATACATCAAAAGAGGAATATGACCATGTTCCTATGAATATGGTGGAGCTTATCCTTCAGGCTGTTAATGCAGATGGAAGAACACTTAAAATCAAGTCTATTTCTCGCACTATACCATATCCTCCATTCGTTCTTGGCGTAAGTGGTGGTCCTTTGACTCAGGATATGTTCCATGAGTGGAGTGGGGTTGATGCTAATGCCGAAATCGTAGGAAATGCTTTATGTGCTTATAATCTTAATAATTCAACAGATATTCCTTATGGGGATGGCAATGTCTATTACAGGAATTATGCGGATATATCAAAATATTCTAAACTTGTAATAACATGTTCTGAGGGTATTTTCCGAATCATGCTTAATCGTAAAGAACATCCAGAAAATAAAGGTGAGTATCTGGAATATACAAATGATGTACAAAATTCTGCTATTACAGTACAGAATAATGGAGATGGAACAAAATCTTACTCTCTTGACATCGATAAAATTAGGGATGAATATGGATATGTACATTTGAATGCCATTAAAGCACCGTGGTCACAGAAGGTTACTATTACTTCCATGGAACTCATACCAGATGGCAAGGCTGTAGATGGTTATCGTCATTTCAGCACAGCATATCCTCTTGATTTCTCCACGGTAAGAGATATTGAGGCTTATATCGTACCGGAGTGTGAGGATGGTAAGGTATATATGAAGAAAGTGACAGGTGTCGTTCCTGCTAACACAGGTCTTATCCTTAAGGATGTGACAGGTGCTTCTTCTGTTACTATACCTACTGTTAACAGATTCGACTCAACCTTAGTGAATCTCCTCGTACCAGTAGCAGAGGAAATTGAGATAACAAAGGCTGAGAGGGGTAACAACTATCTCTTCGACGGCGAGAAGTGGGTCGCTGTAGAGGAACCTACATCGCTCAATGCTGGCTCTTCTTACCTCAAGGCTTCTTCAAGCTACTCTCTCCTTGAAGCTTCTTACAAGCCTCTCTCTTCTAAGAGCCCGGACTTCATCGACGGTGATGCTTCTGACTATGACCCGAACAACGGTCTCGCCCCATCCGACAAGTTGCCTGGCGGCAGCATAGAGTCTCCTACACGTCCAGAGAACGGTCTCGTGACTTTCCCTGAGGAAGACTCCGAGAATGCTGACGCCGTAGGTACAGTTACCGGCATCGACAATGCTCAGGCTGGCAAGCGCATCGCTCGTATCGCTACTGTTGGCGGTGCTCAGCTCAACAAACTGCAGAAGGGTGTCAATATCGTCACTTATTCTGACGGCTCTCGTGCCACAGTCATCATCAAGTAATCATCACTTATCATCGTATTAAAATCTGCTTGGCTCCTCGTCAAGCAGATTTTTTTATTTCTTCACACGGATTTTCTCTTCACGCAGATTTCGCTGATTACGCAGATTTTTTTTATTAAGAGACTTGTCAGCGAAATCTGCGAAATCTGCGAAATCTGCGTGAAAAGAAAAATAAGAATAAGCGAAATCTGTGTGAAAAGAAAAATAAGAATAAGCGAAATCTGTGTGAAAAGAAAAAGAGTACGTGAAATCTGTGGGGAAAAGGAAAAAGAAATGACACAAATGTGAAAGATGATGTTACAATATAAGAAGGAAAACAATGAAAAATGTATTAACTTTGCAGTCGGTAAAGAATGCACTGAAATAAGTACCAATCTATAAAAAAAAACAAAACACTAAACCTAATGATTAATCTAAAGAAGATTATTGCCATCGTGGCAATCGCGTTCCTCACATTCACACAGGCAGAAGCCACCCAGCAATTTGTCGCTTTCGATAAGGGCGACATGATGCTATCGAAACAGAATGCCGCCATGCAGATTGCTGTCAGTGACAACGACAACATCGGAGTAAAGCTGGCTCTGAAAAATCTCTGCAATGACTTCAAAGCAGTCAATGGGGCTAATGTCTCAGTGTCTAACACTGCTGAAGGCAGCAGTATCATCGTTGGTACGCTCGGCAATAGTGCACTCATCGACCAGATGGCGAAGCAGGGAAAGATAGATGCTGCTCTGCTCAAAGGCAAGACGGAGAAATATATCATCACCATAGTGGATGGCCGTCTCGTCATTGCCGGCTCCGACCGCCGCGGCACTATCTACGGCATCTACGAGCTAAGTCGCCAGATAGGCGTCTCTCCATGGTACTACTGGATGGATGTTCCGGTGGAGAAGCATGGAGATATCTACGTCAACAAAGGAATATTCACCGACGGAGAGCCTGCTGTACGCTATCGTGGCATCTTCCTCAACGACGAAGCACCATGTCTCACCACGTGGGTGAAGAACACTTTCGGCACCAATTACGGCGGACATAAGTTCTATGAGAAAGTCTTCGAACTGCTACTTCGCCTGAAAGGCAACTATATATGGCCTGCCATGTGGGGCTGGGCTTTCTATGCTGATGACCCCCTCAACGGCAAGACTGCCGACGATATGGGCATCATGATAGGTACAAGCCACCACGAGCCAATGTGTCGCTCGCAAAAGGAATGGCACGGTCACTCCGATGACCCTAACGTTGACACACAAGACCTCAAAAGCAGAAGAGAGCAAGGTGGCAAATGGGACTATGCTACCAACAAGTCCAACCTCGACAAATTCTGGTATGGAGGAGTGGAGCGCAACAAGACAACGGAAGATATCATCACCATAGGTATGCGCGGCGACGGCGATATGGCAATGAGCGAAGAGCGAAATGTCAAACTATTGGAAAGCGTCATAGCCAACCAACGCAAACTCATCAGCAAGGCACGGGGCAAGAAAGCAAGCCAGGTACCGCAGCTCTGGGCACTATATAAGGAGGTGCAGGACTATTATGACGATGGTATGCGAGTGCCTGACGATGTCACTATCCTCCTATGTGACGACAACTGGGGCAACGTGCGCCGTGTGCCCACACTCAAAGAACGTCAGCGTAAAGGCGGTTGGGGACTCTATTACCACGTAGATTACGTCGGAGCACCACGCAACTCTAAGCTCCTTAACGTCACTCCTGTGCAGAATATGTGGGAGCAACTCGCACTTGCATACAACAACGGCATCGACAAACTGTGGATTCTCAACGTCGGCGACCTCAAGCCGATGGAATATCCCATACAGCTCTTCCTCGACCTCGCATGGTATGGCGTCAAAGACGACCTGCACATGAAAGCCAACGAGAAGACTGACATACTATCTCACATACGTGATTTCTTCCTTCCGGTAGTGGGAGAAAAGGAAGCCGACGAGGCAACACGTATCTTCAACCTCCTATGCAAGTACAACGGCAGATGCACACCAGAGATGCTTGACGCAAAGACATATTCTCTTGAGCCTTCAGGCAGGATAGGAGGAGGATGCGAATGGGAGACCGTATGCGACGAATACAAAACCTTGGAGATAGCTGCCTTAGAGCAGTACTACCGCATATCGGCAGATGCCAGGGATGCGTATTTCCAGTCTGTTCTCTTCCCCGTACAGCTGATGTCCACCTTACATCAGATGTATTATGCACAGGCTATGAACAATGCCCTATACAAAAAGGGCGACGCAGCTATGGATATATGGGCTGAGAAATGCGAAAAAGCATTCAAGCGTGACGGCGAACTCATGTCTATATATAATAAGGTAATGGCAGGAGGCAAGTGGAACGGCATGATGATACAGAAACATATCGGCTACAAGATATGGAATGACAACTTCCGCCATGACACTCAGCCTACCGTATATCGTGCAAAAGACGTACAGAATATCTTCGAAACTGACGGCAAAGGCTACATCTCCATGGAGGCAGCCCACTACAATAGCGCACAGGGAGAATGGATGGAAATACCATTTATGGGCAGAACACTTAGCGGAATGACCCTCAGAAGCGAGACCGGTGCCCTGACATACAAGTTCCGTTACGACCAGAAGACACGTGAAATAATACGTCCTAAGGTAACCATAGTGACCAAATCTACCCTCGATTACCTCAACAAAGGAGGCATGACATACTCTGTCGCTATCGATGGAGGAGAGCCTGTGACGGTAAATTTCAATAAGGAACTCAACGAGCATCCTGATAATATCTACAGTATCTACTATCCTACGGTGGCACGGCGTATCGTAGAGAAGACAGTAGAACTGCCTCTCGGCTCTTCTGCCGACGGCATACATACGCTCACTTTCACTCCTAACGACCCAAGAATAGTGCTCGAAAAGATAGTCATCGACTTCGGAGGTTACACTCCCCAGTATCTCTTTGGCACGGAAAGCCTTAGAAAGTAAGTTTTTTTTACGGTTATACGGTTTTACGGTTATACGGTTGTACGGTTGTAAGCATTTACAGTTATACGGTTTTACGGTTCTGCGGTTGTACGGAGATTAGTCTATCTTCCGCCTAACCGTAAAACCTCCTAACCGTAAAACCGAAAAAAACATAACCCGCCCAAATAAAAATATAGAAGACAATGAAATATATTCTCTCTGCATTCATAGCAATGCTAATCTCCATAACGGTGGCTACGGCACAGAGCCGCCGTCCCGTTGATTCACAGCACCCTATGTGGCTCGTCCACGTAGATGTCTGGAATCAGGCTGACCCACAGAAAATCATCGACCTCATACCCGATGACATCAAGCCATACGTAGTGATGAACCTCTCGCTCTCCTGCGCTTACGACACGGAACTCAACATTCACCAGCGTCCGCAGAACGCCATTCCCACGTATAAGTCATGGGCTACGGTGTGCCAGATGAACAATATGTGGTTCACGCTCCAGCCTGCCAGTGGCGGACACACGCATATCCACGACAACGATCTCGAGACTTTCGAGTACTTCTTCAAGAAATATCCCAACTTCCTCGGATGGAACTTTGCGGAGCAGTTCTGGGGTTTCAATGACCCCGGCGACCTCTTCTCCAGTACCGATGTCGATCGTATAGAGTTGTTTGCCAACCTCGTGCCGATGCATCATAAGTACGGAGGCTTCCTGACGGTCAGCTTCTGTGGCAATATTTGGTCACATCCTCTTAACCCAATAGGCATGATGAAGCGCAACGAAAAGCTCCTTCAGGCTTGTAAGGACTATCCGGAGGCTATACTGTGGCTGTACAAATACACCACTTCTTCTTGCTTCTACAATAACGAAAGCGTCTCTTTCGGACCTTTCGTGGCAGGACTTGCCAAGAACTACGGCGTGCGTTACGACAACTGCGGATGGAATGGCGCCACGTCAGAACTTGTAGGCGAGAATCAATGCAAATATCCTAATGCAGCCGGCATAGGCACAGTGATGGAACAGACCTGCCAGAATGGAGGCGCAGTATGGGACGGACCGGAACTTATCTGGACCGAAGACTTCCAGAACCTCAGTGACGGCACCGTGACCGACGGTTCCAAGACATATAGAGTGCGTCGTTGGGGCACGTTCCCCGGCTTCCGCAACATCTGGATTGACATGTGGCGCAAGATTATCGACGGCACCATGTATATCCCGACGCAGCAGGAAGTCATCGACAAGACAAAGATTATCGTCATCAACGACGTAAAATCTGGCAGCGATGAGGACAAATACGCTGCATGGGGCGACCTCTATGACGGGCTTTACAAGCAGACAGACCCGTTCAACAGGGGCAACGGACAGTGGATGGACAATTTCCTCTACCTCAAGAAGACAGGACGTTACGGCACGATACCCGTGACACCATGCCTCACTGAAATCGCTTCAGGCATACCAAACAAGGTGAAGAAGTCACAACGCACGTCCGTTTGGTCAT
>CALZJQ010000089.1 GCA_945787895.1 uncultured Prevotella sp.
GTAGCTGCATCACAATAGAGCATAGCTATTATAAAAATAATTCTGATCACCTACTAAAAAAAATGGACGCAACTAACTGGACGCCCTACAAAAAAAAGGTCAGGCGATGATGTTTCGCCTGACCAAATCGTGTCTTTTACTTGAACGGAAGATACCAGTTGGATGGTTCGAGGAGCGACTTGACGGGATTGTTGCCCTCAAGTTTCTTGGCGAACCAGCGTGAACCGTAGTTGCCGCCATAGATGCCACTCTCGTTCTTGTGGCGTGCGATGCGCTGGAGGTCGTAGAAACGACAACCCTCGAACGCCAGTTCCTTGGCATATTCATCACAAAGGATGTCCTCCATAGCATCTATGTAGGCTGCCTTGTCTGAGGCTTCGCCCTGAACGTCCATTACTCTGGCAAGCTCTGCTAACTTCTCACCGACGATGACATCAGGCATATAATGGAGATTTGCCTGTGAACCTACTGATGTGCACTTGGAACCTGTTACCGTAACAAGGTTTTCGATTTTCGTGCTGTTTTTGAAACCTGCTCCATGACCGTGTATTCCAAATACCGATTCGCATGGGAATTTGCTGACGTTCTCAGAGTTGAGGAAGAGAAGATTGCTCTCAAGGGCAGCCATACTCTCCTTAGTGACATAGCAATATGCAGGTACCTTATAGACGGGTTCTCCATTATCATCATAGAGAGTGTCTCCGGCAGAGGTCTTCTGGAGCACGGGTTCCATCACGAGGTCCTTGATATAGTCGGAAATACCGTTCTTGAGCACTGCAAATGCGAGGTCGGGATAACCGGCGCGGTTTACTGCCTCAGCAAATCTAAGATAGATTGTAGAGTTGCGGTAGAGGTAGATGTTTGCGGCTGTTGACTTTGATATATAGACCTTCGTAGTGTCTTCCGCATCAATCAAGAGAATTGGCTGGTCTCTCTCATTATTGCTGTAGTAGGCACGGAAGTCGCCACAGTTCCATTTTCCCACGCTTGAGGGAGAGGAAATGACCTGACCGTTCTTGTCATAGTTTGTCAGGTAATAATATGCAACACAGGTATCAGTGAGAGAACGATACGCATCCGACGGCGTGAGCTGGGGATTTTCCACGCGGGGACAGCGTGAAGAGGCATCGGTGGAATAATAGTCATATCCGAATGACATAGGCACATTGGTGGTCTTTCCCTGCTGACGGCTGACTGCCATTGGTATATATGAAAGCACATCCGTAGGCTTGGCAATGTTTGAGAATATGGCAGGATAATTTACCAGTGCCATATTTGACTGTCCGAAGTCTTCTGGGATGTATATGATGTTTTCACTGTTCATGCTCGGCGCGGATGATATTTCGGAAGACAGTACTGTGTTTTCGGTCAGATACTTAGCATATTTCTGCGCAGCATTCATATACTGTGAGTCTTCAAGATACATTTCGCCGAGGATTACATCCACGGGGATGAACAACAAGGAGGGACAGATGTTCTTCGTTGATCCCCAGTTGGTCTTGCCTATGTCATAAGTGTTGTTGCCAAATGTAGGCACTTTGACGCGCATGGCACTGAATTTCTCCAACTGCGGTGCGAGTTCTTCCACAATTCCCTTTATGTTCTTCTTTGGGAAATTGTCCTCATTGACCTGTGAAATCTGAGTAATCGGCTCTGTGAAGAATGGTATTCCTTCGCCTGTGTTGCCGCAATACGTGCGGCAAAGCTGTAGATATGCCCATGCGCGCCATGCAGCCACTGCAGCATACTCGTCGATAGTGACGTTGGTAGCTCCCGTATAGAGCGTAGTGTCACGGTGAGCAAGGTAGTAGTTGCAGTTGTTTATCACCTTATAATATACGTATGCGCTGTCGTATGCGTTGGAGGCATCGGCAGAATAGTCAGCCAGACGCTTGAGATTGGTGTTGGCGTAGGTCGTTGGGGAAACGAGTTCGCCGCGCATCTCGCCTACATAGAAATACTGGTCGGCTGCCTGCTGCATGGCCTGGGCAATGCCTAAGGCATAGAACACGGAGTCCGTCTTCTGGTCGAGCGTGGGGTCGATGACCATACTGTCATTATCGACACTGAGCATATCCTGACAGGATGTGGCAGAGAACAAGCCCAACGCTGCTATCATTGAATATAATATCTTTTTCATTTGCATGTAAAATATTATTGATTATGGGTGGGTACTGATGATTCCCACCGTTGAAAGTCGAAATATTTCTTGTCCTGTGAAGCCCACCAGCCGCAGGGAGGCAAACTGCATTACCCACCCTTACGGCAGTATGGTCTTTGCAGGATTACGTAGTTGTCAAGGTATCTATGTGAGTGAATCAGAGATTTATCTTCAGACCTAATGCGAAAGCACGGCTCTGGGCTATGCTACCGCAGTCGATACCCTGAGAGAACACGTTGTTTCCTGCACTGAACTCTGGGTCGATACCTGTATATTTCGTAAGAGTGAAGACATTCTGTGCCTCTCCCCATACTGAGAGTCCCTGCAACCATGACTGCCAAGCCTCCGGGATGTTAATCTGATAAGTCAGGCGGACGTTCTTCAGACGGAGGTAAGATCCGTCCTCTATCCATCGGTCGGAGAAACGGTTGTTGCCCTTCGGGTCACCATAGGCGAGGCGTGGCAGGCTTGTAACCTGTCCCTCGTATCTCCAATGGTTGAGCTCCTTGACCTGCTGGTTGTAGAATGTAGAACCAGAATTGAGGATTGACCTTTGGTAATTGAAGACATCATTGCCGAGACAATAGTTGAAACCAAGGTCAAGAGTGAAGTTCTTGTAGTTGAGAGTGGCAAAGATATTGCCGTAGATATCAGGATTCGGGTCACCGATGACCACCTTATCATTCTCGTCTATGGCACCGTCGCCGTTCTGGTCCACGAAATGCACGTCGCCTGACTTGAAGTATTCCTTGTTGCCAGCATCGTCGAGCATATAGAGATAGTCGCCCTTGCCTGCTGCAAATGCCTCGGCGTCAGTGGCGAAGACGTTAGGATAAGTCTGGTAACCATAGAAGAGGGCAACAGGATTGCCTGCAGATACTATGATATTGTTGGTGCCGCAGACTGAGTTGAGGTATGTTCCGTCGGTGAAATGCTTTGCTCCGTCAGTGAAACTGCGCTCAGGCAGCGAAGTCAGCTTATTCTTGTAGTGACCTACGCTTGCTCCTACCTCAAGGCCTAAGTCCTTGGCTGAGATGAGTTTGCCTGTAATCGTAGTCTCGAAACCAGTGTTCTTGAGTTCTCCTCCGTTTACCCAATAGGTGTTGATTCCTGAGATTGGGGAAGAGAAATTCTGGAGGGTAAGGAGGTCCTTGGTGTTGTGGATGAAGTAGTTGAAGTTGATGCCGAGACGGTTGTCGAGGAGGTTGGCCTGGAAACCGAAGTTGAGCTTCGTCGTAGTCTCCCACTTTATCTTGTCGTTACCGATGTTTGTCAGCTGAACGCCGATGGCATTGCCGTTGTAACGCACTGCGTTGAATGACGTGCGGGCAGCATAGTTGTCGATGTCATCGTTGCCGCTCATGTCGAGGCCGGCGTTGATGCGGAAATAATTGATAGCGTCAGTCTTGGGGAACCATGCCTCGTTGCTCATCACCCAGCCGAGCTGAAGGCTTGGGAACATAGCCCAGCGCACGCCGAAGAGGTCAAGTCCGCCGTCTGCATTCTCACCGAAACGGCTGTTGGCCTCTGCGAGGAGAGAGAGAGTGGCAAAGTATCGGTTCTGATAATTGTAATCTACGTTGCCGTACCACTGCATGTTCTTCCACACATCGTTGGCACCATTGATACCAGGGAAAGCACTGTTGACATTGAGGGAGAGCTGTGGGTTCTTGTCATTCTGGGCTGTCTTATACTGGGTGGAGGCATCACTGGCATCGTAAGAGAAGTAAGTATAACGGAAACCGAGCGACGTAGCGATGTTGTGTGCGCCGTAACTCTTGTTCCAGTCAGCGTGAGTGTCACTGAGAATGCTTGTCTCCTTGGCAAAAATATTCTGTGTCTTGTTGAAGACAGTGCCGAGACCCTCCACTTCAAACGGCGGTACACCCTCTGCAGGACGATAATAACGCTGAGAGTTGCGGTTGAGGATATAGCTGAATATCGTAGTGAGCTTCAGGTTGTCGGTGAAAGAATAGGTAGGGGCGATGCTCACGTTGAAGAACGTATTCTCCACCTTGTTCTTGTTGTCTCCGTTTGCTGCCTGTATGATAGCCACGGGATTGGCAAGGGAATAAGCATAGTCATTGCCCTTGAGCAGTTTCGACAATGGAGAGAAGAGGTCGTCATAAGACGAGAGGAGCTGAGTGAATCCTCCCACATGCTTGTTGTACTGATAAGGAGTACACAGAGGAGACTTTATCAGAGAAAGTGCAAGAGGCGATGTCACCGTAGAGGTGGTAAGGTCGGATGCAAATCCATCATCGAAGAGGAAGTTGTTGGTGCGTGAGAACGACATATCAAACTTTGTCTGAAAGTTCCAAAGTATCTTGATATCAGTGTTGAAACGCACGTTGAGACGGTCGAAACTGGATTCTTCTACCTGTCCTTTTGAGTCGAGATAACCTACGGAAAGGTTATACATACCTATATCGTCACCTCCCTGTACGTTGATATTGTAGTTCTGGGTGATGGCTGTCTGGTAGATTTCATCCTGCCAGTCGGTATCGTTATGATAGATAGGGTAATAGTAACGGTCGGGATTGTCGTCGAGGAAATTGAACTTCACGTCGCGGTTCTCTGGCAGGCGAAGCTCTGGTATCGTGCCAAGCATCTCGGTGGCATACGTGCGCCACTGTGAGGCATTCATCAAACTATACTGTCGGGGCTTGAGGGTAATGCCTGCGGAGATATTGGCATCGATGCGGGTTGCCATGGAATGACCGCGCTTTGTCTCGATGAGGATTACGCCGTTGGCACCGCGTGAACCGTAGAGCGCTGTGGCATTCTTGAGCACCGTCACCTTCTCTATATCCTCAGGAGAGAGGTTGGCAAGCATATTCATGGAGCGTCCGATATGCAGGATGCTACGGCTCTGCTGCATATCCTGCTCTACTCCGTCGATGACAATAAGAGGTTGGGCGTTGGCATTCAAGGAGTTGAGACCGCGGATGAACATTGCCGAACCGCCATCTATGGCACCTGAGCGTGTGATAGCACGGACATCGGCACCGAGGATGTTCTCTATGTCGTCATCGACGATGACATTTCCTCCCTTGAGCGACGTGGAAGTCTGGGCAGTGTATTCCGTACCGTTGCCGTACATGGTACGGAACTTGTCACTGTGCAGGGAGATGCGCACCATCTGCTTCTCGTCACCGGCAACGATGCCTACCTGCTGCGCCATGTGGCGAGGGGCAGTGACGTAAAGGGATGTCGCAAAGTCGGGGAGCTTGATGGTGAACTTTCCCTCTGCATTCGACATGGCAGTATAGTGCTCATTGCCGAGAACCTGAATGCGGGCACCTGCAAGCGGGGTCTTCGTGGCATAGTCATATATCACACCTGAGACAGAGATAAGCGTGTTCTTGTCCTCAGTCACCGTGCGCTTGGGAGCAGAGAAGCCTGCAGAACCGTCATCTTCGATTTCGTCCTGAGCCATGGCAGAGGTGCAGAAACCTAATGCGAGGCAGCACAGAGAGAGTCTGACACTCTGATGCTGGAGTATGTTGAAAAGTGTATTTTTCATATCCTTTAGTCTTCTTTTTTGGTAGCCTTGAGCTTCTCTTCGTATTCCACGAGGTCGATAGGCTTCAAGATAATGTTGGCGATACGGATTTGCTGGTCGTACTTCTTCCTGTTGGCAGAACCGAAGCTGGAAAGAGTGCAGAGCACCTTGATATTCGGATAAGCGTCAGTGCCTGCATAGCAGACAGGGAATGTGACACGACCGAGCTTGAGAGTATCTATCTTCTGGTCACCGCAGAGGAAAGGTGCTATCTTGGTAGCCACGGTAGCAGTGGTGATGGCTTCTTCTCCGTTGAAACGGGCACGCACCTCTTCATTCTTCTCGTTAGTATAGTTGATGTCGAAGCGAAGTGTGTAAGGCTTTCTTACATACTCCTCATCACCCATGTGTTCCAGCCATCCCGGCACAACGACAGCATAGATGTCGTAGGTCGTGGACAATACGCCGTGCAGAGGGAAGTCCATCTCTGGCGCAGCGGAGTTTCCATCTGGCACATTGATGCGGACATATCTCAACTCAGTCTCCGTAGGATAGTCAAAGGTGCATAGCGTATCTGGAAGATTCTCCACACGAACAGTGGAAAAGGAGTTGCCTGTTGCCGTAATGTAGCGACCTACCGACCTTGTTCTTATCTCCGGTGCGTATGTTTCCCATGACTTAAACGGTATCTTGTTTATCACACGGGCATGACCATTACTGAGCTGTATCCTTGAAACCGTAGCTTCATCAAGCTCCGGGAGGTTTGTTCTCTTGCTTCTTGTAGTGGAATAGAGGGTGTCTCCTTCTTCGAAACGGGCACCAGACGACAACTTTGAGTTGTAATGCTTGTTGGTCTCAGAATACACAAGGTCCTGAGTCATGAAACGCCAGGTGACGGAATCCTGCATATAGGCAGCGTCGGAAGAGAGTTCTGAATCTGCCGGCTTGGATGCCAACTTAGATGTCATCTGTCCAAGTCCTGCCTTCATAAAACAGGCGGCTGCGGTGGTACCTCCACCTTTCACTCCTACAAGGTCCTTGTGGCTGAGGTCTTGATAGACCATCTCAGAGAGATAGTTGTAATAAGGAGCGATGCGGGCTGACGCTTCTTCCCAAGCCTCGTCGTTGGGGATGAAGATAGTGTAGAGAGAATCCTCGTTGGATACCTGTGCCCTGAGCATTTGTGACATCATCTGGTTGCTGACTATCATCACGGAGTCGTCATACTGCTGCACTCCGTCAACAATCTTGCCTGGAACGGAACGGCTCTCGTCAAGAGTCTCCGTATGGAATCTCATCACGAGGTCGTGGAACTTGCTCGCTTCATCCTTTTGCTCTGAGATAATCTCATAGGCATTGTAGCGGAACGCCGATGGATTGGTGATGGTATAGAGCAGACCGTTGGTGCTCGGGCAGTTGTATTTCTGAAGCTTACTGTTCGGTATTAGTTCTATACCTGCAAAACTCATGGAAGAGGTATTCTTGCCCGTGAACTTCTGCAGCTTCTCATTGAGCATGTAGATAGTCGTATCATTGATGTCAGTCTCAAGGTGTGAATAGTCAGCAATCATATTGTTGACAAACTCCTTCGTGATTTTCTCATCAGAAAGGCTGAACAGAGAATCCTTGTTGAATGACCCATTGACAGGTGCCCAAACGGTATATGTGTGCGACTCATTGAGGACCTTGTCGTAGCCTACCTTGCGAAGGACAG
The DNA here is from genome assembly GCA_945787895.1 of uncultured Prevotella sp. Classification (GTDB taxonomy): domain Bacteria; phylum Bacteroidota; class Bacteroidia; order Bacteroidales; family Bacteroidaceae; genus Prevotella. The sequence goes on from CALZJQ010000089.1 coordinate 7,381, forward strand.
AGGCAAAGTCGCTGAGGTCCGCATTTGCCTCAATATTCTCCCACAATGTCTTGTCGGCAGAAGGCTCGGCAGATGCGTCTATTGTATTATAGTCGCTGAAATCGGTGCACGATGTAGTAGCAAGCAGATAGCTCGCTACCATCATCATACCTATTTTTTCTTGTATTTTCATATATTCAGAATCATTTATTCTATTTTCAATAATCCTTTGTCTATATACTTTGTCCTGCTTTCCCCCACCCTGTCATAATGCAAGGGAGGGGAGAAAAGCTGTAAGGCATCAATACCAGTCCTCGGTATAATCCTGTGAGTTGACGATATCGACAGGGACAAGTTCGAGGAAGTCGAACGAGAAGCCGAGCTGGTCATAACCCGTCAGGAGGTTCTTGATACGGAGCCAGTATTCCTTGCTCTGGTCAATATGCACGGTGCCGAGTATCTTACGCATCATGGAAGTACCGTAACCCTCCTCATAACGACAGCAGTTGATGAGGGCTGTGAGCATCTGGGATGGGTCTGAAATGCGGGTATAGATAGGATTTGCACGTCCCTTGCTGTCGCCGTTGCCACGGGCGAAAGAAGCAGGAGCACGCATATAGCCATGATTACGCATTACGAGGTCAGAGGCAACGCCATAGTCTGAGAACTCAGAAGAGAGCATATATCCCGTAGCATCACGGTCTGCCTGAATGCCAGAGTTAGGATAACGCGCATCAAAAGGAATGCCGAGAGGCTGCATTGACGATGGGTCGCTTGAGGTTCCGAGGTAGTACTGCATGAGTCCGCCGTTTGCCATAGGAGGGAAGATGACGCGTATCTCATAGTCTCCCGTGGGGACGGACGGAATACGGATGGCGAAATCATACTCATCCCAACCTGAAATCTGGTCTGCCTGCCATGCACGCCATGCACCTGTGCAGTACCAAGCTATCTTTGTCTTGGAGTTGTAGCTGACGAGATTGTCGAAATAGTTGAGCGGCAGGCGTACCATCGTGCCGTCATTGCTTGACAGATTGCGTGCTCCTATCTCGGCAGGAGTAGCATAACGTATGTCGTTGTTTATCAATTCATAGAGCATAGAACCTGAGTCGATGCGCATACGCTCGTGGAGGACACGCGTTGGGACGTCGGCATCATAGAGGAGAATGTCCTCAATGGTATGGATATAGCCGTTGTAAGCCTGAATGTTAGCGGCGGTGTTGCTTATCATGACGCCCTGTTTGAGTATCTGGTGCGTCTCATCCTTACCCATAGTGCCTACCTCATCAGTGAGCGTATTGTTCTGACGGTAACGGTTGATCCACATGTTTGTCTGCGCTCCAGTGTTCTGATAGAGCGGCTGCCATATCTTCATAAGAGCGTGGGGCAGCATTGTCTCGTAGTAATCGAAAGGCTCTCCGCCGAATGCGTAGTTCCAGTCCTGATTGGAAGGGTTGCGAACGTAAGTCAGTCTTGACTTTGTCATGCCTGCCTTGATGATATGATAGCGCATGAACATATTGACTACATTATACTTGTACGTGTAGTCATCACCGGTGCTAATCTGCAATTCGTCCTTACCAGGAAAGTCATACCACTCTGATGCGTTAGCGTACCACTGGATACACTTAGCCTTCAGCGACTCGAAATCATGGATTCCATAGCGTGCCAGCGTCTCATTGGTCTCCGCAAAGACCGTATATGATATCTTGCACTCCTTTGGAACGAAGTACTTTCCGCTCGCCATGCCTGATCCTGGACGACCTGATATATTGTCAAGGCTGTATTCCATATCTTTCTTCACCGGTCCTGCGAGGGTGTCGGCAAGTCCCGTTTTGCGGAGCGCGTCATAGAAGATTGAGAACTCCTTGTGGTTGGCAAAGACGTTGTCCACCTTCTGCGTGGTGCGGGGAATTACATCGCTGATGACATGGACGTAGCCATTGGTCATCTCCTGGTCAAACTCGAGGATTTCCGCCACTCCATTCAGTCGTACGACACCGTCGTCATCGAGCTTTGAAATGAACGGAGTATTGAGCATGGTGGATATGGATGCTCCATTGACATTGCTGAGCTGGTCAATGTAAGAGTTGATCATCGCAGAGATATGATACTGGGCTATCTCCTTGCAAAGGGAGTCGGTGAGACCCTCGAGGGAGTTTTCAGTAAGTCCGTGATGAAGCAATATCTTATTGCCTGAAGCATCCTCCCTATAGTCTGTGGTATCATTGTAAAGGCTGTCGATATACTTTCTCACTCCACTGTTGAGAGGAACATAACAGGTATATTGTCCGTAAGAGGACATCTGACGGTCATAACCTGAACGCTCCATGATGACATTGAAGTCAGAGAAAAGGGAGTCATTAGCCTGAAGGTAGTCCTCGATGGTCTGTCCGGTAAAGGTATAGAGGTTTGACTCATCGATTTCCTTGATACATGATGACAGACCCACAGCCGATCCGAACATCACTCCAAGTGCTATCTTTAATATTTTCTTGTTCATATTAATATCTTGTTTTAAGCAACTGAGAACATTTTTGCAATAAACTTGTCAAACGTCAGGTTGCAATTCCTTTATGATTTGCAATCTATCGGGTTAATAGTTCTTGTCAGCGGTCTGGTTGTCAGAATAAACAGGGTTCTGATACAGAAGAGGATTGACGTCAATCTCGCTCTTGATGATTGGCATATAGAGGTATGGTTCCGATGGCATTTTCGCCACTACGGCAGCTCCGCCAGAACTCTTGCGCTGCAGGTAAGAGTTGAAGCCGGCGTAATTGGTCACGAACTTGCCTCCGAACTCATGCAGCATCTTGTAGTAATCCACTCCTTCTGCATGGCGATAGTTGTAACGCAGCAGGTCAAACCAGCGCTTGCCTTCAAAGCATAGCTCACGGGCACGCTCATTCATCACGCGAATCTCAAGTTCCGTAAGGTTGGAAACGAGGGTATTGTAACCTTTCACCTGTGTCTTTACATATTCTGAGACATTGGTCTTGGCAACGGTAGAGAAGCCATAAGCTGTAGAATCCACGGAGCACTCCTTCTCATCTGTCAGCGCACGGGTATGAACAATCTGCAGTTGGCGGCATGCTCTCTGAGCAAGTTCTCCGGCAGTGACGTTCGTTGTCTCGATAGCCTCGGCAATAGCGAGGGAATCACTGAGCGTGGTAGCGGAATTGAAGCGTTCATATTCCGACTCAGCAGCTTTCAGCATGAGGAGAGCCTTCTGTGTCATTGCCTCCGCTTTCATGAGAATGACATCAGAAGCACGATATACTACCCAGTTTGTGCTATATGAGTCATAGTCCCTGTCAGCCTTGTTCTCGCTTTTCAACTCACCGCGAAGTCCTCCAGGTGCTACCAGTTTACGAATACGTATTCCCTCATCGTTATCTACATTGAAATCAAATACGCTCTCAAAACCACGGACATCGTATGCCGCATCAGCCTCACAGAATACAGAACTGGACTGATCCTTGACTGCCTTGGCATACGGAGAAGTGGTATAGAAATAAGGAGGGGCAGAGCTGCTATTCTTATACTTGTAGTAAGCATTGCAGAGACTCGTATTGGAAACATACACAAGCTCGAGGAGAGACTCATCATCATTGTTCATGAACACGTTGTAAAAATTGGAATAGTTGTTGAGTCCCCATCCGTCATCGTCTCTCTGCGTTCCAAACTGCGGTCTTCCACCATTATATACCGAACGTCTGTTGCGTATATAGTCACAACATTCGATACACTTGTCGTAGTCTGCCTCATTGCCAAGGATGGAAGCACGCCACAGATAAGCGTCGGCAAGGATAGCGTAGATGCCGTTTCGGGTAATCTTTCCCATCTTTTCCCACTGTGTTGTAATGGCTTCCGTGCTGAGAGTGTTGTTCTTTACTTCCTCAAGGTCTGCGATAACCTGATCCAGAACCACGCCTGGAGCCACCTGTGGGACATTAAGTTCCTGCGAGCTCTGCTTGAAAGGCTCCAGCACAAGGGGAACGTCACGGAAAGCACGGATGAGATAAAGATAGCAGAGTGCGCGCAATGCCTTCATCTGAGCCACGTTGTTGTTGTGGTCACCCTCAAGATAACTCGGGTCAATGTCCATCACTTCCGACGACTTGTCGATGACAAGATTGCAGGCATTGATGACTGCATAGAGGTCACCCCAGTTGGCGTATGCGTTTGTAGTCTGGATATTGGCAGAGTTAATCTGGTTGAGCGAACTGTTGCTGAGCGAAGTATTCACCATCAGTTCATCGGAACGGGAAGACCATACGATGAGACGCATCTGCACATTGGCACTCGCCATCTTGGTGTAAGCTCCGTTTACCATGTTGTCCACCTGCTCTTTCTTCTGCCACCAGTCCTCTTCCACCGTTCTGTCATCAGGCAGGATGATTGTATCCACGCAAGAGACAAAAGTGGCAGAGAGTAGAGAATAAAGCGTCACACGGAACATTGTCCTGCTCACCTTTATGTATTTTGAAATATCTATTTTCATGATTCTATTCATTATTCTTGTTACTTTATACCTTACTCTATATTAGAAGCCTATCTGTAAACTTGCAGTGAAAGACTTGGAACGTGGAGTCTGCGAATTGTCAGTTGCCACACCCCATCCTCCTACTGATATTTCAGGATCCACACCTGAGTAGCGTGTCCAGCAGAAGAGGTTGTTCATGGAAGCGTAGAACTGGAGATTGGTGAGTCCGTACTTCTTTATCTTCTTCTTGTCGAAGCTGTAAGAGATCTGAAGATTTTGGAAACGTACGAAAGAACCATCCTCTACGTAACGGTCAGAACCTTGATAGTTGTATGCAGAAGCATCGTCATATACATAAATAGCACGTGGTATAGGAGTGACATCTCCATCCTTTCGCCAGCGCCAGTTTACGGAAGAGCACTGGTTGTATGC
>CALZJQ010000090.1 GCA_945787895.1 uncultured Prevotella sp.
TATGTTTACATACTGGAAGATCCTTGATAGAATCAGCCATTGCCGTCGCTACAAGACCCACGAGGGCGCAGATTAGAGTAAAGATTTTTTTCATACTTGTTGTTTTTTTTGATTTAGTAATATGTTAATTATTTAGTAACTTTCTATCCTTGATTGTGCAAAGATAGTGATATTATTTCTTTTTGCAAAGGATTTATGATTTTTTTGCTTTTTGTGTATTCTTCGACCAGGTCGAAGAACATCAGGCTGCGGCTCGGCTTTTCTGGTCGAAAGGCTGCAGGGTCGGTGGCTTTCTGGTCGAAGAATACTTTTGATTGCTTTTTCCTTGCGTGGTTTCTATTTCTTCACGAGGTATGTCTGCAGTGGAGTGTCACCGAAGTGGGCAATGGTGATTATTTCCTTTTGCTCTGCTGTTGCCACACCTGTGAAGATGGCTGTCTTTGAGACTTTTCCTTTCTCGTCTTTCGTGAGCTTGAGTATCTCGATGCTTCCCGTGACTTTGGAATAGGTGTATTCGTAGAGAGGAGTCTTCTCGTTGTTTGACTCGTCAGTCCACGTGCCTTCTGTCACGCCTTGGCTCATCTTCACTGCTACGGAGTCTTCCGATACGAAGTCAAGTGATTCTACGAATCCCTGTATCTCTTCTCCGTAGGCGTTGGTTTTGAGTCCTGTGCCACGCACCCATGAGGTGTTGGCGAGCGACTCGGGATGGGTTATCTTGAGGGAGTCGTTGTAGTCCTTCACCCATGAGGGGTTGTCGGCGTTGTAGTCCTCATACTCGTTGGCGTCGCTGCAGGCTGCCGTGGTAAGAGCTGCTGCTGCTACTACCGCTGTCATTATTATGGGGGTCAGTATCTTTTTCATTGCTTTTTTCCTTTTTTTTGCTTGGGGTTCTTCGACTAAATCGAAGAAAACAGTGGCTTTGCTTCTTATTGCTTGTTTTCTTCGACCTGGTCGAAGAACACCAGGCTTGCTTGTTGCTTGCTTTTGCTTGCTTGTTACTTGTTCCAACGGGGGTCTCCAGCGTTGTTCTTTGTTATGTCGTTGCTCTTGTTCTTGTAGTAGAGGTTGACGTTGTACTGTGTGGCGGTGCCGTCGAGTGCATCAGCGCGGTGCATATTGCGGTCGTTTGCCGTCTGTGCTACGTGCGGCGGACACGGACTGGTGAAGAGTTCCGTGGATGATACGTCGGCAACGTTTACTTCGAGCGAGCCGTTGAGGATGCCGGAGCCTTCCTTGACGAGCTTACCGAAGTTGTTGCTGGTAGAGCTCCACTGGCTTGCGCTGAAGATGGAACCGTTGGTGAGGTTGTCGTTGGTTGACCAGTTGTTGTTGAAATAGAGGTAAACCTTTGCTGCCGAGCCGTCACCGAGGGTCATGGTGTTGCGTATGTCAGCACCCCAGAATCCGAGCACTCGCTGGTCTCCCGGCTGCTTTGTGAGGACGAAGAGGTTGTTCTCTACGCGGAAGACGGAGTTTTGCGGCAGGTTTCTCATATTGAATATGACTCCGCTGGCACGTGTGTTGAAGTTGACGAGGGTGTTGTTGGAGAAAGTGATGTTCCATGCTCCTGACGTCCATCCAGCCTGTGCCGTCTCGCAGAAGAATGAGGGGAACGGACTGTCGTAGAACGTGTTCTCTATGCACTTGAAGTCCTTGTAGAGGTTTGAAGCGGCGTTGGCTCCTGAGCCTGCTATCCATGGGTATCCTCCGGCACCTTGATTGTAGTATCCGCAGTCTAAGAACTGGTTGCCCTTGATGAGCACGTGGTTCCATACCTTGTAGTTTGCGCCCTGCTCACGTATGAATCCGCGCACGATGCGCTTGAATGTGCAGTTCTGGATTACGAGACTGTCGAGGGTCACTGCCATACCGTCGGAGAACATGTTGAAAAAGTAGTTTCCTGCCACTACACCTGCTCCGGCGAGGTTGTCGCCATAGTTGTATGCCGTCGGGTTGTCGAAGTCGATGTCATAGAAAGCGAGTTTCTTCATGTATATCTCTCCTCCCTCTCCGGCTTCCGGTGAGCGTCCGAAGACGAACATGCTGTACGGGCCCTGACGCTGTTCGCCGTTGGTACCTTGAGTATAGACGTCGGAGTGCTTTCCTATGCCGCAGATGACCTTGGCGCGCTTTCCGGCAGCCACGTCGGCAGGGTCGGTAGCGAGGGTGAAGCCCTTACAGGTCACGTCGTTGCCGTCGATATAGTATGTCTTTCCCCCTTCGAGGTAGAAGGTCTGTCCCTCTGCGAGGTCGGTGTTGGAGATGAAGTCATAGAGCACGTTGGAGATAGGAGCGGCATTGAACTCTGCTGCCTGTGCGAAGACATCGGGACGCTTGTAGCCGGCATCGTTGTTGGCTACGACGTCATTGGCATACTTTGCCATCATTTCGTCGTGCTTGAGGAGCACGGGTGCGCCCGGAGTACCGTCTGAACGCGTGGTGAATGTGTTGTACTTGGCATCGATGTCGAGCTTCACGGTCGGGTCTATCACGTCGATGACATATACGGAGTTGGCAGTGAGACCGTCGATGTCGATGTATCCTTTCTCACGGTCGGCATCTGTTATCTCGTAGTATTTCCATTTTGCTCCTACGGTAGAGTTAGGGTTGTTGGGTGACGGCATCACGCGCAGATACTTATATCCGAAATCTCCTGTAGCGGGATCTACCTTGAAATTCTCGAAATAACTTTCTACTTCGTCAATCTCCTTGGAATAGTCATCAATGTTAGCATCATCGACCTGATTAACCGTCGGGAAGATAGCCTTCACGTTGTCGAGGGTGAAGTTGGTAATATTCTCAAGAGCATTCTTGTCTGCGAACTCCATCTCGCGGATAAAGTCCTTGACGTTGGTGTTGATGCAGATGTGCATCGTCGTCTCTGTGGTCTTTGACTGGTCGGCATATACCACGAATGGTGTAGGGTAACGGTCTTGGGTATCTACACCGAACCACTCTGGCCACTGTCGTCCGTTACCGTGTCCGTACCAGTTGGAGGCGTGCTCAAAGGTAGAAGGGTCACCCTTGATATTCTGGTCACGCTTGTCGAGGGCACGTATTGCGAAACGATATGATGTGGAGTACTGCAAATCAGGGATTATCATCTGCAGCACGTCAGGACCTACGATGGTGTCGAGGAGCAGGTCACTCGTTCCCTGCACCTTTGCCCATGCCTCTGTTCCTCCTGATACCTTGGGCTGCAGAGCCATCTGTATCTGGTATCCGGCGCAGTCTTTTACTCCGAACCAGTAGAGGTGTATGGTGTTGCCATGCGGGTATGTGGGATCGAGACCGCTGTTGTATGGGTAGTCTTCTCCCTTTCCGCGGTTGAAGTCGCGGACGAACATTGTCATGAACGAACGGTCAGTGCCTGCTGCCACTTCGTCATCGTCATCAGAGCATGATGTGGTGAGCGTAAGCTGTGACAGTGCGGCAATGCCCATTATTGCGTATTTGAATAGTTTAGTCATTTTTTCTTTGTTGTTTTGTTGTTTTGTTGTTTAGTTGTTTTGTTGGTTGTTTCGTTGTTTGGTTGTTTGGTTGTTTGGTTGGATGTTATTGCAAATGAGTCAAATGCAATCAACCAGACAACTAAACAACTAAACAACTAAACAACAACACTCAATTAATATCCGTAATAATTCTTATAAACTCCGCTTGCACGCTGTATCACATTGTTAGGATAAGGCAGGATGTAGCGGACTGGAGGTAGGTTGCTGAGGTCATCGAGCGAAGCGGGGAACTGCTCGAGTGCTCCGTCCCTTATGATCCAGATGTTGCCTCCGTCATCGCAGCGCACGTAGCCGTAGAAACTGTACTTACACTGGTCTGTCGGCATACCCGTGTTCTGATTACCCCACTGGTAGAAGTCGGCGTAGTTCCACTGTGCAGCCTTGAAGTTACCTCTCGTGATGGTGCTCTTCGTAGGAGCCGACTTAGTAGCGTAGGCATTGTATATACGCAGGCTCTTGAAGGTCTGGTTAGGATATTTTGCGAAATAACTCATATCAGCATTTACGGTGTATCCGTAGAGCTGCGCCTTGTAGAGCTTGAGGGCGTAGGCATTAGGCTCAGATGACTCATACTCGTGATAGTAGATGCGCTCGGGGAGGTTGTCTATGTAGCCTGCATCGGTGGTATAGCCGTCGTGGATGTTGATGGCATCCTCATAGCCTGACGGTGAACCTACGTTCTGCATACCTGCTGAGTAGTAGCGCAGGAAGCTGTAGATGATTTCCTCGCCGTAGGTGTTGGTGCGTACGAGGTCACGCCAGCGGATGTTCTCTCCTGCAAACTCCCACTTGCGCTCGTCAAGCACTGCCTTCTGGAACGCCTCCTTGCTTGCTCCTGCCTCGGCGAGGTATGCAGCCTCGTCGGCTACGTTGAGCGGGAAGGCACGGTTGTGTACGAGAGCGAGGCACTCCTGTGCTTTCTCTGACGGTGAAGCTGTCAGCTCGTTGTCAGCCTCGGCATACATGAGGAGTATGTCGGCATAGCGCATATACGGGAAGTTGATGCCCGTGCTTCCGCCCTTGTCTGCTCCGAGTTCTGATCCCGGCTCGGTCCAGAGCTTTGACCACTTGTTGTTGTGCACGGTGTAGTCACTGCGGATATACACGGAGTCGGCGAGAGCACCGTCGGCATTGGTGTAGTAGGAGTAGTACCACAGTCCGTTGACTGACTCGCGGCGTATGTCGTTCTTATGGAAGAGGAAGCGATAGAAAGCGTTGAGCCTTGCGTTGCCTTTTGCCTCACCCCACTCATGCACGGTCTTTCCCTCGTATGCGTTGTACGTAGGACCCTGGATATAGCCTGTGTTGCCTGTTGATTCCTTGGCGAAAGGCAGTTCGAAGATAGGGTCGCCGTCGTTGACTATGCGGTAGTTGCACTCGTCGATGAACGTGTTCATGTATATCGGGTTGAGCTTATGCTTGCCTGCCGTAATGACAGAGTCGGCATAGGCGCGTGCTATCTCGTAGTACTCCCTATAGTTCTCAGGACGCTGCATGATGCCGTAGCTCTTGGCGTTGTCCTTTATAGGGCGGAGGGAGTAGCCTCCTGCCGTGAGGGCGATACGTGCTATGAGTCCCTGTGCAAACTCCTTTGAGCAACGCTCCACGGTCACCACGTCGGCATACTGCATATATCGGCTTGCCTCCTTGAGGTCCTCGATGAGTGCTTTCTGTATCGTCTCGCGGTCAGCCACGGGGATGACGTATTCCGCTCCGTCGTCAGCGGCGGGATTGAAGCGGAAAGGCACGTCGCCGAACATTACCACGAGGTCGTGGTAAGCCATGGCGCGCAGGCACCTTGCCTCGCCGAGCCACTGCATGATGGTGGAGTTGCTCTTGTCATAGAGAGGGCTCTTCTCCACTGACTTGATGAACACGTTGGCTGACTCGATGAGCTTGTAGGCGGCAGTCCAGAACTTCTGTATGTCGCCTCCCGTATCGTCACAGTCGAAACGCTGGTAAGAGGTCTTGGAATGCGAGTTGGTGGAATATATCTGCATCTCCACGTCGCTGTTGAGTATGAACGTACTCTGGTAGGCATTGCCGTAGAGATTACCGACAAGTGCCTGGGCATAGACACCGTTGAGAGCGCGGCTAATCTCAGACTCCTGTCCGAAAACGAACTCCTCGGTATATGATGACGGCGCATCGACTTCGAGGAAATCGCTGCAGGAGGTCTGCGTCAGGGTCATTGCCGCCGCTGCCATGCCTGTGAGGAATATATTTTTTATCTTCATTGCTTTTTTTTTCTTTTGTTTTTTTTGTTTGGGGGTTCTTCGACTAAATCGAAGAAAACAGTGGCGTTTTGTTGTTTGTTGTTTTTATTTTTGTTTTCGTTTTTGTTTTCGTTTTTGTTTTTGTTTTTATTTTTGTCTTTGTTTTTGTTTTTGTTTTTGTCTTTGTTTTTGTTTTTGTTTTTGTCTTTGTTTTTGTTTTTTGTTTTTGTCTTTGTTTTTGTTTTTGTTTTTTCCCTTATACCTTATTATATATATAAAGGCGGACAACTAAAAACAAAAACAAAAACAAAAAACAAAAACAAAAAACGAAAACAAAAAACAACCAAACAACTAATTAAAACGTGATGTTGGTGCCGAAGGTGAATGTTCGGCTACGTGGGTAACGGTTGTAGTCCATGCCGCAGGTGAGACCTGTCTGTATGTCCACCTCTGGGTCATAGCCTGAGTAGCCAGTGATGATGAAGAGGTTGGAGGCAGAGAGATAGAAGCGTGCCTTCTGTATGCCTATCTTCTTGAGCACTGACTTTGGCAGCGTGTAGCCCACGGTGATGTCAGAGCAGCGGAGGAATGATGCGTCCTCGATGAAGTATGACTGCGTTATCTTCTTCGTCACGTCGGTAGGATTCCAGAGCGTGCGTCCGGCATTAGCCTTCTTGTAGATGTTCACGCAGTCATCCACGTAGTAGAGCTTGTAGAGGATGTCGCCCTTGTTGCCTGTGATGGAACCGTCGATGTCGTTGTACTGCCAGCAGTTGTTGAACTCGCTCAGCACGTTGTAGAAGTTATTCTTGTTGCCCTCGGAAGAAGAGAGGGTGTAGGCAGTGGCGTTGTTGAGGTCGTAGTCGAGCATGTAAGTGAAGTTACATGAGAAGTCGAGGTTCTTCCACTGTCCTGAGAGTCCGAAACCACCCTGCACCTTAGGGTTGGTATTTCCGATTACAGTGCGGTCGTCCTCGGTGATGCGTCCGTCGCCGTTGAGGTCCTTGAACTTTACCTTGCCCGGGAGGGTAGCCTTTCCTGAGTTGGAGTCGCCTGAGATGTCGTTGATGACGGTGACATATCCGTCTTCACGCGGACCTACGTTCTTTGACGTGCCGTTGTCGGCAGCTGAAGAACCCCATGGCAGCGCGGTATAGTTGTTGGTCGGGTCGAAATAGAACTCGTCGAAGGTATAGAGTCCGTCATACACGAAACCGTAGATGAGACCTATCTCGTCGCCCACCTTGAGGCAGTAGTCCATATAGTTTGACTTCCAGCGGTTGTTCTGGCTCCATATCACGTCGTCGGTGCCGTTGAGCTTGTCAATCTTCTTCTTGTTGAGACCGAAGTTGATGTTGCCGGAGAGGACGTAGTCCCTGCCCTGAAGGATGTCACCCGTGATGGTGAACTCCAGACCCTTGTTGGTCACCTGACCGATGTTCTGCTGCTGCTTCTCGTAACCTACCGTCGGGTTGAGGTATGAGTCGTAGAGGAGGTCCTTGGTAGTGTTCCAATATACTTCCGGAGTGATGGTCAGACGTCCGCCGAGGATGGTGAAGTCGATGGCTACGTTGCGCGCTATTGTCGTCTCCCACTTGATGTCGGCATTGGTCATCTTGCTGCCGTTGGAGTTGAAATAGAACTGGTCACCATACTGCGTCACCTCTCCGAAGCCGGGGCCGCCGGAGGAGTTGATGGCATACTGCATGCGCCAGAGGTCGTTATCCACGTTGTTGTTACCCGTGAGACCGTAAGAGGCGCGGAGCTTCAACTGGTTGATCCACTTGATGTCCTTCATGAACTTCTCCTGTGAGATAACCCACGCACCTGACACTGCGGGGAAGTAACCCCACTGGTTTCCCGGGGCGAACTTCGTGCTGCCGTCGGCACGGAACGTGAAGCTGAAGAGATACTTGTGGTCAAAGTTATAGTTAGCCTGTCCGAAGAACGAGAGCATACGGTTGGCGGTGGTGAGAGCAGAGGTAGCACCGTTCGGCGAGTTGGTGCCGAAGCCCATATTGTTCCATGCCTCTTCTGCCGTGAACGAGCGTGGGAAGTAGCGGTTTGTCATCGCCGTGCTCTCGTTCTGGGAATGGGTCATCTCATGACCGAGGAGGAACGAGAGGTTGTGCTTGTCTTCGAGGGTGAAGGCATAGTTGGCGGTGTTGGTCCAGGTATAGCTGAATGACTGTCCCTTGGTGATGGAAGCCACGGGCTGCGTGTTGTTAGCCTTGCCCGTATTTGTCAGTGCACCGTAGAAACGCTTCTGGTCGTTCCACTTCAAGCCTATCGTGCCCTCCGTGCGGAGAGTGAGTCCCTTTATAGGACGCCAGTCAAAGGAGATACCCGTAGAATAGTTGTAGGAATGCTTCTTGAGCTGGTTGATGGCGATGTCGCTCTTCGGGTTGGTATAGTTGAAGAGTTCCTCCTCGTCTGGGTCGGCGTAGGAAGGGTCGATGTATCCGAACTCGCGGAGACCGTTGGTAGGACGGTACTTCAGCACGTCGATGATACCGCCAGTACCGATGTTGTCACCGCCCGCACCCTCGTCACGACGGAACGTGAACTTAGGATTGATCTGGAAAGAGAGTTTGTCGCTCAGCTCCACCTTGGTCTTGAGGTTCACCACGGTGCGGCGAACTCCAGAACCGAGGATGATACCCTTGTCCTCACTGTTAGTGATGGAGGCGTTGAACTTGATGTCTTTGGAACCACCGCCTATGGTTACGTTGGCGGAGTAGTTGAGCGGATTCTCGCCCATCACCTCGTCCTGCCAGTCGTGGGAAGGCAGCGTGCTGTACATGTCGAGGTCGTACGGGTTGCCGAAGTTAGAGCGGAAATATTTCGCGTTAGAAGAACGCGTGCCGTTGCAGGCGTGCCACTGATACTGGTACTTCGTAAAGTCGGAAGCATTCATGAGGTCGAGCTTGCGTGCCAGCGAACTGACGTTGAGGTTGCCGTTGAAGCTCACGGTCACCTTGCCTGCGGCAGCCGACTTCGTGGTAACCACTACAACGCCGTTACCACCCTTGGCACCATAGATAGCAGTGAGGGAAGCATCCTTGAGAATGTCGATAGATGCGATGTCAGAAGGCGGAATATCGTTGATGTTAGCCACCTGGAAACCATCTACGATGTAGAGCGGTTCGTTGGTCTGCGTCACTGACGTACCTCCGCGTACCTTAATATTAACGTCGGCACCCGGCTGACCATCGACCGTAGTAACCTGTACACCCGATACCTTACCCTGCAGGGCAACGGCAGCTGATGTCACGGGCACTGCGGCGAGCTTGGCACCGGAGACGGAACCTACGGAACCCGTCAGGTCCTTACGAGCCTTGGAGGTATAACCGATAACTACCAGCTCTTCCAGACCAGCGTTATCCTCCTCCATTACGATAGTCAGCTCCCGCTTGTTGCCGGGCTTCACCTTCTGCGTTACCATACCGATATAGGTAATGGTCAGTTCATTGTTCGTTGACGCCATCTTGATGGAGAAATTACCATCAAAGTCGGTAACGGCATTGTTCTTCGTGCCCTTCTCCTGTATGGTGGCACCGATGACAGCCTCTCCCGTCGCGTCCTTCACAACACCCTTTACAATCTGCGCCTGCACGGCTGCCGAGAAAAACAGCAGCATCGCCACGAGCGCATAGCGTAAGTTCTTTGTTCTTTCAGACATAGTTTTTTTTGTTAGTTAATTATTATATAGATTATTTCTTTTCTTCAGGAAGTAATTTTTCTTTTCTTTCTTCAGCAAGTATCTTTTCGGCTTTAAGTTAGATTAGATAACAAAATAATATTTATTGTTGGTATCTCAAGGATATTTTAAAATTCACCATTTATAGATTATTCGTTAGTAGTAGCTAAATTATTCCGCTACAAAGTTACATCATTATTTTCAAAAATAAAAAGAAAATATTACATTTCTTCACCTTTTCCTCCCTAATTGAGGTAATATCAATGATATTACCCCCTAATTGCGCCGATATTACCCCTTAATATCTATGCTTTCACCCTGTAAAAGCGCCGCTATTGCACCGCCCCTGCCCTACCCTATTTTCCACACATCCCACCTGAATTATAAAAATAACTGTGGAAAACTATAGGAAAAACATTGGATAATCATAGAATAAAATGTGGATAATTTTGGAAAACCAAGGGTTTATACACAGTGAGAAAATACTATCAATTATCATGTGTGAATAATCACCACTTTTTCCCACTATTATTCTTAGTTTATCCAAAATCCATCCACATACATCCCTCCACCACTATCATTGAATATCAGCAGAATATACACCTTTCCCACTTTTCCCACATCTATTATTCTTCTTATTATTTCTTTTTTTATTATATAATAAGGTAATAAAATATAAAAATAAAAAAAGAAAGAGGGGATGTATTTTGCGACTGAGGGGTAGATATACGGTTGTGCGGTTTTACGGTTGTGCGGTTTTGCGGAGGTATGTGAAGCCTATTATTTTTTCTTCCGCAAAACCGTATAACCAAAAAAAAACGGTTTTACGGAGTTATGTGATGCCTATTGGTATCTTCCGTAAAATCATAAAATCATAAAAAAAAAAGGTTTTACGGAGATATGTGAAGCCTATTGCTATCTTCCGTAAAACCGTAAAACCGTATAACCGCAAAATTACATCAAACTCTTTACTTCATCTTCTGTTATTCCTAAGATGATAGCGATGGTTGGGACGTCCATTCCTTTGTCAATCATTCCGTTGATGGCATTTGCGAGAATGCGTTTTTGTTCCTGCAATGCTTTTCCTTGCTCCTGCAATGCGTTGTCCTTCTCCTGCAATGTGTTGTCCTTCTCCTGCAATGCTTTTTCTTGCTCCTGCAGCGCATTGTCCTTCTCCTGCAACGCTTTTTCTTGCTCCTGCAATGCTTTTTCTTTCTCCTGCAGGATTATATTCTTTTCATTAATGAGTTTTTCACGTGCCATGATGGCTGTGTCACGGTCTTCTATTGCCTTGAAGAACTCGTCCTCCACGTTCATGTCCTGCCTTACGTCCGGGTTGGAGGCGGCAGAGAGAAGACGCTTGAGGATATATTCCATGTCGGAGTCGCCGACGTACTCTGATTCGTTGATTGCTATGGTCTGCATGTTCGACTTCGTGACGTTGCTCTGGTCGAAGACGCTGAGCACTTTCTCAAGGCGGTTGTTCACGCGTCCGCGAAGCAGAGGTATCTGCACGATGATGCTGTCGTGCGTGAGACTCTCGACGAACGGCACGGGCTTCTCATACTCCAGCACCTTTCCCTCGTAGTCGTACATCTTGTGGCTGACATATACCACGGGTTCCGTGATGTCTCCCACGCGGTGTCCGAGCAGATATACAGCCACCATGGGCAGTGCGTGCTTGTCCTTGCTCTGCTCCACGATATTATCCTTCCTGCTGTACTGCGTGCCGAGATACTGGCGGAAACGCAGCGTCTCTGTCTCTATCCACGTCTTCTGCAGTTCGATGAGCACGAGATGCTCCTTTCCGTCTTCCTCCCGTATAGTCGCTCCGAAGTCAATGCGGAACATGGATATATCGTTTCTTGACACGTTCACGTATTCGTGCGGACGCTGCTCCACCTTGACTACGTTCTTCTTCAGCAATGCGGAGAGTATAGTGCGTGCAATGCGCTCGTCCTCCATCATATATTTGAACACGGTGTCGTATATTGGATTGGCTATGTACAGTTTCATGTCGTTCCTCATGTTTGATAATTGTCTTTCCTTGCAAAAATACTTATTTCGTTGATTTCTTGCAATATTTTTATCACAAACCCTCATTAATTTGTTATTTTTTAACATCCTGACTTCATCAATGCGCCACCCAAATAGAGAGTAGTGCCTGGTTGTGAGGGTTTGAAGAAAACATAAAAAACAACCTTTGTGTCGTACAGGTCTCTCCGAGCCCTTGATGTAAAGTCTCAGCCAGTCATTGCCAAATCCCCCTTTCGGTCGGTTTGTCAATGCCTGACAGAGACTTTACATCTGCCTTCGGCATTGTACGACACAAAGGAAAAAACAGGAAAAACCGTTGGGTCGGGTTGTAGGTTGTGGGTTATAATACCTGGTTGTCGGTTATTGGTTTTAGGTTGTCGGTTAGTAATGCTTTGCTTTTTGAGAGTTTCTCACGAGGAAAAGGTAACCTAACCTATAACCAACAACCAACAACCCAAAACCAGGTACTACAACCCAAAACCAAAAACCATACGCCAACGGTTTTTCCTTTCCTTCCCTTCACTTTACAAAAATGTCATTAGTGTCATTTTTATAAAGCCTCTTGGTGGAAAAATCCGTGATGGTAATCATGGACAGCGTCCCTGTCGTTTTATCAAGAATTAAAGAGACTTGTCCGCAGGACCCACTGACCAACGGGAAGGAGTATCCTTGAGCTTGCGAAAAATTAAGGAATTTTCCTTTGGTTGATAAATGTTGAGTCAGCGAGCAGGAGACGCAAGCAAGGAAAGGCGGGCTGAAAGCCCAATGA
>CALZJQ010000091.1 GCA_945787895.1 uncultured Prevotella sp.
TCGCTTAACTCCGCTGTTGTCTTCAAGTAAATTTCCTGCATTTTCTGCATTAAAAAAAAACGACATTACAGGTCAAGAAAGTAGAAGCGAGAGTCGAAGCCGGTACTTATTTTACTACGTACTCCATAAGTCCAGTAAGTTCTTTGCGGGAAAGAAAATGGCGAAAAGAGAGCGATTTGGAGATTGTTTTTCAGTGATATTTGCGAAAAAGCATTGACTTTTGGAGGCGAAAGCTGCCTTTTTGCGGTGCAATCTCTTGGCTTTTGCAGGGTAATAGCTAAGACATTGGGTTGCAATATCATTGCTTTTGCACCGCAACCGCGTTGCACATTTTTTATGAAAACCTCTATATTGCTGGTTTTCAGACAAATAAAAATATTGACAAGAATCGCATATTTGCCGACTCATGCCAATATTCTTTCAAATAATCCATTCTCATACGTCTTTCCTCCGTCAAGAAAGTATCACCCACGGCTCTTGCTTCCTGTCTATCGCTTGCGGATGATGGTAAGTCCGTCACGCAGGGGAATGATTACCTTTTCCACCCTTTCGTCAGCCGCAATGAAGTCATTGAAGCGGCGTATGCCCTGCGTCTGCGGGTCACGCTGGTACTCCTGCTCTATGACGTGACCGTCCCAGAGCGTGTTGTCGGCAAGGATTATTGCGCCTTTTGCCATCAGGGGCAGGAGCACCTCGTAGGTTTCGAGGTACGTGCGCTTGTCGCCGTCGATGAAAGCGAGGTCGAAAGAGATGCCTTTCTCCTGCGCCAGGCGCGGTGCCTGCTGCCGGGCATCTCCGATGATGAACGTAATCTTGCCGCTGAGCGGAGAGCGTTCTATCCACGGGCGCGTGAAGACCTCCTGCTCATCGTTTATCTCAAAGGTGTACAGGTGTCCGTCGTCTCCCAGTCCTTCCGCCAGGCAGAGAGCGGAATAGCCCGAGAACGTGCCCACCTCAATGATGTTCTTTGGGCGCACCATCTCCACGAACATCTTCAGGAGCCTGCCCTGCAGATGTCCGCTTGCCATTCTTCCGTGCAGCAGACGCACGTTGGTGTCACGGTAGAGACGATAGAGGTATTCCGGTTCGGCATCAGAATGGTTCCTGACGTAGTCGTCGAGGGCAGCCTCTCCGCTTAGGGTGGTGTGGTTTGGGTCTTGGGTCTTTGATTTGGACATGGGGGAGTTTTGTTGTTTAGTTGTTCTGTTGTTTTGTTGTTTAGTTGTTTTGTTGTTTGGTTGTTTTGTTGAGTGTGGCGCAATGGAGTCAGATGCAAACAACCAAACAACTAAACAACAAAACAACTAAACAACTAAACAACTAAACAACTAATCCACCAATGCACTGACTGCAAGGCGGTATGAGTCGAGACCGAAACCGCATATCACACCCTTGCAGGCTGGGGAGATATAACTATGGTGACGGAACTCCTCACGGGTGTGGACATTGCTGATATGCACTTCGATGACGGGGCATCTAAGGCTCTTTATGCAATCGTGAAGGGCTACTGACGTATGGGTGTAGGCACCTGCATTGAGGACAATGCCGTCGTAGGTGAAGCCTACTTCCTGCATCTTGTTTATCAACTCGCCCTCGATATTGCTCTGGTAATACTCCAGTTCCACGTCGGGAAAGCGGCTTTTCAGCTTTGGGAGGTATGACTCAAACGAGGAGTCACCATATATTCCGGGTTCTCTTACGCCCAACAGATTGAGGTTGGGACCATTGATTATCAATATTTTCATGTGACAATAATTTCAAATGTACCTACAACTTATTTATCAGCGTCATGTTCTTTCGCTGCGAGCAGTGAGAAGAGTCGGCGCATTCCCTCGCTTGCTCCAGCCTGAATATGCGTCATATTACGCCTTGAGGTTACAGGCTTTGGGTCAATGAGATAGACCGGAACCTCAGGTCTTACGTACTGCACCAGTCCTGCAGCGGGATATACATTGAGCGAAGTGCCGATAATGACAAACACATCAGCCTCTTGCGCTACCTGGGCTGCATCGTACATATTAGGTACGTTTTCTTCAAAAAAGACGATGAACGGTCTAAGCAACGACCCGTCCTCCGCCTTTGCTCCGTGGGGCACCTCAAGCCCTGTCTCCCCGAAGCCTTCGTGCGGCAGCGTGACATGGAAACGGGGATTATCTACATCACGGCTTGAGCACATCTTCATCATCTCACCATGCAGATGAATGACATTCGACGAGCCTGCCACCTCATGCAGATTATCTACATTCTGCGTCACAATGGTTACATCATAGTACTCTTCGAGGGATTTAAGAAGGAGATGTCCCTGATTGGGCTTCACGTCTTTGTACTTCACTCTCAGCATATTGTAAAAGTCGTTGACGTAACACGGATTGTCAAGCCAACCCTGATGGCTCGCCACCTTCATCACGGGATAGTTGTCCCACAGTCCGCCGGCATCGCGAAAGGTGCTCAATCCGCTCTCCACGGACATACCTGCACCCGTTAAAACGACCACTTTTTTCTTCATTTTCACGTGCGTAAATATTAAGAATGTACAAAAATAGTATTTTTTTCGGAAATAGACCAAAGGTTTCAAGGAAAAATATTAACTTTGCACCTTGATTTTTATAAGTTTTAATATTTTTATATACAAAAACATAATATTTACCTAATGGACAAAGTAAGCTATGCCCTCGGATTGGGCGTTGGTTCCCAACTCAAGAGTATGGGCGCAGAGAGTCTGAACATTGATGATTTCGCTCAGGCAATCAAGGACATCCTTAGCGATGCCGAACTGAAGGTTTCTCATGCAGAGAGCCAGCAGATAGTACAGAAATTCTTTCAAGACCAGGAAGCAAAGCAACGTGCACAGGCTGCCGAGAACGGCAAGAAGGCACGCGAAGAAGGAGAGAAATACCTTGCTGACAACGCGAAGAAGGAAGGCGTTGTCGTAACAGAATCAGGACTGCAATATACCGTCCTCAAGGAAGGCAGCGGCAAATCACCTAAGGCTACCGACACCGTAGTATGCCACTATGAAGGCTTCCTCATCAATGGTACAGTCTTCGACAGCAGCGTTCAGCGCGGCGAGCCAGCAGCATTCCCTCTTAACGGTGTCATAGCAGGATGGACTGAGGGTCTGCAACTGATGCAAGAGGGCGCAAAATACCGTTTCTTCATCCCTTACAACCTCGCATACGGAGAGGCTGGCGCAGCAGGCGCGATACCACCTTACTCCACACTTATCTTCGATGTAGAGCTTATCGAGGTGAAGTAGGATGGTGCTTTTGGTTTTTAAATACAAAAACTAAAACTAAAACAAAAACAATAACAAAAACAATAAGAAAAAACAATAACAATTCAAACTTAAAGAAATGAAAAAGTTTACTTTCGCAGCTCTCATCGCTATCGTTTCAGCTGCATTCTCTTTCTCTTCTTGCGGCAACACTCCAAGTGCCAACCTCAAGAATGACATCGACACAGTAAGTTACGCCATCGGTCTTGCCCAGACCAACGGACTCAAGGAGTACCTCGCCAACCAACTCGGCGTAGATACAACCCAGATGGAGGCATTCCTCAAGGGTCTCAACGAGAGTGCCAATGCAGGTGACGACAAGCAGGCCGCCGCTTACTACGCAGGCATCCAGATAGGTCAGCAGATCTCAAACCAGATGGTAAAGGGCATCAACTACGAGCTCTTCGGCGATGACTCCACCAAGAGCATCTCCTTGCCGAACTTCCTTGCAGGCTTCATCGCAGGCACTACAGGCAAGAAGCAGCTCATGACAACGGACCAGGCTGCCGAGACCGCACAGAAGAAGATGCAGGAAATCAAGGCAAAGCATGCCGAGATGCAGTACGGAGAGAACAAGGCTGCAGGCGAGAAATTCCTCGCAGAGAACGCCAAGAAAGAAGGCGTAAAGGTGCTTCCAAGCGGTGTACAATATAAAGTCATCAAGGAGGGTAACGGAGCCATCCCTGCTGATTCCTCACTCGTACAGGTGCACTATGAGGGCAAACTCCTCGACGGCACTGTATTCGACAGCTCATACAAGCGCGGTCAGCCTGTTGACTTCCGTGCAAATCAAGTCATAAAAGGATGGACAGAAGCCCTCTGCCACATGCCTGTAGGCTCAGTATGGGAGGTATATATCCCTCAGCAACTGGCTTACGGAGAGCGTCAGTCAGGTCAGATAAAGCCTTTCTCTGCTCTCATCTTCAAGATAGAGCTCATCAGCATAAAGAAATAACACGACGTAACGTCATGAAAAAGAGGGTACGAAGCATGTAAGCAGCTCCGTACCCTCCTCATAAAAACAGAAAAGAATGAAAAAGATTACATTATTCCTTCTGGCAGCAACAATAGGTTTCACCATGGTATCTGCCAAAGCAAAAAAGGAAAAGACAGTGGAGAAAGAGGCCGTACCTGCACCTCTCGCCACCGCCAATGACACCCTCAACTACATCTCCGGCATGGCTTACAGCAACGGACTCATCCCTTTCCTTCTCCAGAACAAGATGGACACAGCCTACATGGCAGACTTCATCGCAGGATTCAAGGAAGCTGTCAAGTACATCGACAACCCAAGCAAGAACGCTTACATCCAAGGTATGGAGATAGCCAAGACCCTCAACGACCGTATGATGACCAACCTGCAGCAGGAACTTGACGGCACTACCGGCAGCATCGACCGCGAGAGATTCGTCCAAGGCTTCATCGCCGGTGTATTGCAGGACACTACCGTGTCCACCCTCGACGACGCCACATCCAAGGCAACAGAGATGATGGGAAAACTGAAAGCTGAGAAGAAGGAACGACTCTACGGCAAGAACCGCGAAGAAGGAAAGGCTTTCCTTGCAGAAAATGCCAAGAAAGAGGGCGTGGTGACACTGCCTTCCGGACTGCAATACAAGGTTCTCGTCAAGGGAGAAGGCTCCGTACCCAAGGACAACCAGGAGGTAAACGTAAAGTATGAGGGCAGACTCATCAACGGCACTGTGTTCGATTCCAGCTACAAGCGCAATCCGCAG
The DNA here is from genome assembly GCA_945787895.1 of uncultured Prevotella sp. Lineage (GTDB taxonomy): Bacteria > Bacteroidota > Bacteroidia > Bacteroidales > Bacteroidaceae > Prevotella. The sequence continues at coordinate 5,011 of CALZJQ010000091.1, forward strand.
ACTACCAAATTCCGCCCTTCCCAGGTCATCAAGGGATGGACAGAGGCTCTCACCATGATGCCTGTCGGCTCTACATGGGAGCTCTACATTCCGGAAAACCTCGCTTACGGCGACCGTGAAGCAGGACAGATACCACCCTACTCTACCCTTATCTTCAAGGTAGAACTCGTGGAAATCGTAGGTGAAAAGAAAGAAGCAGTACCTGCTGAAACCGTAAAGACTGCTGAGACCGCCAAGAAGACTGCTGCTAAGAAGACTGCTGCCAAGGGCAGGAGGAAGTAGTATTGGTTGTTTGGTTGTTTTGTTGTTTAGTTGTTTTGTTGTTTAGTTGTTTTGTTGTTTGCATCTGACTCCATTGCGCCACACTCAACCAAACAACCAAACAACTAAACAACCAAACAACCACTTTTCCCACACATAATTTGCAAAAAAGGAAAATATTTATTACCTTTGCACCCGCATTTGTGCCTCGGCATCTTACAGAGCCATGCACAACATGACGGACGGGGTCTGCTAGTTCAATGGATAGAATAAGTCTCTCCTAAAGATTAGATTCGAGTTCGATTCTCGAGCGGACCACCTCACAACATCCACCATCCCCGTTTCCTTCACGTGCTTGAAGAAGGGGAAAAACAAGACAGTCAGTGCGTTCTCCCATTGCCATCATCAGGGACGACGCACTGATTTTTATTTGGGCTGCATTTGTCTTCTTCGGTAAAGACACTGCCAAGGCAAGGGATAAGGAAAGCATACTGTCGGTCACACTGCAGTGCCGCCATACTGACATTTCCAAGGGGAAAAAGAAAAATACCGTAAAAACATTTGGTAGTTTCAGCATTTATTGCTATTTTTGTCGCAGACAAAGGAATCGTCCAGTAGGCAGGCATACAAGGACATCCATCTATTCCCTGCACAGCCTGCCGAGCAATACGACAACTGCAACATATTTTTTTCTCCACCTCCAACCAACCCAAACCTGCACGTCTATGGGAAAATACATCAACCCGTTTACGGATATCGGCTTCAAGAAGCTCTTCGGACAGGAATTGTCCAAAATACTACTCATCGACTTCCTGAACAACCTCCTCAAGGGAGAGAGGGAGATAAAGGACATCACATTCCTCGACAAGGAGCTTCCCGCCGAATTTGAAGAAGACCGTTCGCTCATCTACGACATCCTGTGCGAGACAAGCGACGGAGAGAAAATCATCGTCGAGATGCAAAACCGCGGACAGTCGTTCTTCAAGAAACGCAGCATCTACTATGTCTCCGAGGCTATTTCCCGACAGGGAGTGCGCGGGGCGCAATGGAAATACGACATCCATGCCGTATATTTCATAGCATTCCTTAATTTCCGTCAGGAAGACATTGGGGCGGAGTTCCGTACAGATGTCGCATTGTACGACATGAAGTCAAAGAAGCAGTTCTCTGATGACATACGTATGATTTATCTTCAGCTTCCCTATTTCAAAAAGAAGGAGACTGAGTGTGAGAATGATTTTGAACGTTGGATTTATGTACTAAAGCACATGGAAGCATTAAACAAACTGCCTTGGGCGGCAAAAAGCCCCATATTCAAGAAGGTTTCGGAAATCAGCGACATCAGTGCCCTTTCACGTGAAGAGCGTCTGAAATACGATGCAGCCATCAAGGTGTATCGGGACAATATCTGCGTGTATGAAGATGCCGTAGAGAGTGGCTTGAAAGAAGGATTCCAGAAAGGTATGAAGGAAGGTATGAAGGAAGGTATGAAGGAAGGTATTGCCCAGACCGCAAAAAACATGAAGTCAATGGGAATGGATTCCTCTCTCATCCAGAAAGCCACGGGACTTTCCATAGAAGTAATAGACAACCTATAAAAACTGCTCTTCTTCCTTTACAATAATCCACAAATGAAAAAGCTACTGCTACTGTTCTTCACCTTACTGCCACTGAGCATTTGCAAAGCAGAGAAGATAAAATGGTATGACGGCAGACAGGCTGTCACACTGTACAGACAGAGTACGACGGACGCTGTAGTAACTACCGCGATGGGACTTTTCTGCGAGGACATGATGCAAGTGACCGGTCTTATGCCGAAAGAGACGACAGAGAAAAAGGCAAAAATACTGCTTTTCCAGCTCGACAAGGCATCAGGCAAACAGATACGGCGACTGAAAAACATCGGTTTTGACCTACAAAGCCTCAGGCAGGGAAACGATGCCTTTGCAATAAAAGTCAGCGAAGGCAAGGTCATCGTAGTGGGAAACAACGGCAGAGGAACAGCCTACGGACTGTTGGAACTCTCACGCATGGCTGGTGTCTCTCCGTGGGTATGGTGGGGCGACGTAGAGCCTGAAAGGAAAACATCACTCTTTATCGACGAGGATTTCTACACCATGCAGAGCGCAAGCGTAGAGTATCGCGGAATATTCCTCAACGATGAGGACTGGAGCCTGCGGCAATGGAGCTGCAAAAACTATGAGCCGGGACCAAAAGGACAAATAGGAAAGAATACTCACAGACGCATATTCGAACTTCTTCTCCGACTGAGAGCCAACGCTATCTGGCCTGCCATGCACCCGGGAACAACACCGTTCTTCCTCATTCCCGATGCAAAGGCAGTAGCTGACAGCTGTGGGATAGTAATAGGAACCTCTCATTGCGAGCCGATGCTACGCAATAACGTAGGAGAATGGGACGAGAAACAACGAGGAAGATTCAACTATATGACCAACCGACAAGGCGTACAAGATTATTGGAAAGAACGCCTTGAAGAGGTAAGTCGCTCACAGAACAATATGTTCACCATCGGAATGCGAGGTATTCACGACGGAAACATGGAGGGAGTGAAAACCGACAAGGAAAAGCTCGATGCCCTACAGGCTGTCATTGATGACCAGCAAAAGCTGCTTAAGCAGCATATTGGAGACCCCGAGAGTCTCACACAAGTATTCGTTCCTTATAAAGAAGTGCTCGAAATATATGATAACGGACTGCGAGTGCCTGACTATGTGACTCTGATGTGGTGTGATGATAACTATGGTTACATCACAAGAATGAGCAATAGTGAGGAACAACGGCGCAAGGGCGGAGCAGGACTGTACTATCATCTCAGCTACTGGGGCAGACCGCATGACTACCTTTGGCTCACCACTACACAGCCAGGACTGATCTACAATGAACTAAGAGAGGCATACGACCATAACATCAAGAAGATATGGATAGCCAATGTGCATGACCCAAAGGTAGCATTCTACGACCTTGAATTGTTCCTCGACATGGCATGGGACATAGATTGCGTAAAGGAAGGAAGAGTAGATGAGCATTACAGGAAATGGTTGAGACAACAATTCGGAGAGGATGTGGCAGAGAAAATATTCCCTTCGATGTTCTCCTTCTATCGACTTGCAGGACAAAGACGACCGGAATTCATGGGATGGACCCAGGTAGAACTTGACAAAAAGAAATATCCCCGCGGGCTTTCCCCCGTAGGAGACACCGAGTTTTCACATGCCTTCGGTGACGAAATGATGCGTTTTATCGCAGAATACGAACGCATCAGCGAAGAGATAACAGGAGCAAAACACCTCCTTCCGCTATCTTCCGACAAGCAAAGGCACGACGCTTACTTCACCATGATTGAGTATCCTGTCCTCTCCTCCATGCTGATGGCAAAGAAAATCCTATATGCTCAAAAAGCAAGGGAACTGGCTTCCGACTCCTCTATCGCCCTAAAACCGGAGATAAAGGACAGCATAAACCTGTATTCCGCACTCGCAACAAAGGCAGGACAACATATCATAACCCTCACCAATGATTACAACAGCAAGACAGCAGCAGGAAAATGGAAACACCTCATGGACTGCAACCCTCGCAATCTCCCCGTTTTCTCCATGCCACCGCTGCCCGTAAAGCCTGATATGTCCGTCGTAAAGGATAGTCTTGCTGCTCTCCCCCTTAACAGAAAAGCACTGCTTTCTGCCACCACAGAGGCAAACGACTATGTCACCTCCTCCTCGGCAGCCATCATCATGCCCGAAGAAACCAAGAAGATAACGATGCTCGGACATAGCATGAATGCCATATCAATACAAAAAGGCACTGCCGTAACATACCGTTTCTCCACCGCTCAGGAAGGAGAAGCCCTGCTGCGTATAGCTCTCATACCTACACATCCTGACGATGGCGGCGACATACGCTTTGCAGTAAGCATTGACGGTGGCAAGAAAACGGTATTCTCGCTCAAAGAACCCTTCCGCTCCGAACGGTGGAAAAAGAACGTCCTGCGTGCACAAACTCTACGTGACATACCTCTTGTCCTGGAGAAAGGAATGCATGAAGTGACTATATCCGCTCTCGATGACCACATTGTCCTCGACCAATGGATTCTTGATTTTGACCTTTCACGCAGGTATTACCTCATTCCATGAGTTGTTTTGTTGTCTGGTTGTCTGGTTGTTTTGTTGTTTGGCTTTACAATGGAGTCTATTTCTAACAACAAAACCACAAAACAACAAAACCACAAAACAACCAACTTTACTATCCCTATTTTAAGAAAAAATGAAAAAACTGTATATTGAAACATACGGATGCCAGATGAACGTGGCAGACTCAGAGGTCGTTGCCTCCGTGATGCAAATGGCAGGTTACGAGACCTGCGAGGATATAGAAGAGGCTGATGCCATCTTCCTCAATACTTGTTCCGTGAGAGAGAATGCCGAGAACAAGATATACCACCGCCTTGAAGCCCTTTACAACAAAAACAAAAACAAAAAACGAAAGGTCATTCTCGGTGTCTTGGGCTGCATGGCGGAACGCATAAAGGATGACTTGATAGAGAATCACCACGCCAATCTCGTAGCAGGACCCGACTCCTATCTCTCCCTGCCCGACCTCATAGCGCAATGCGAGGTGGGACATAACGCCATTGACACTACGCTGTCGCTCACCGAAACCTATCGTGACGTGCTGCCAAAGCGCGCACATGGCATGCATATCTCTGGCTTTGTGAGCATCATGCGCGGCTGCAACAACTTCTGTCACTACTGCATAGTGCCCTATACACGCGGCAGAGAGCGGTCACGTGACGTAGAGAGCATACTGCGCGAAGCAAAAGACCTCGCAGAAAAAGGATATAAGGAGGTCACTCTTCTCGGACAGAACGTCAACTCATACTCCTGTGGTGACGTCACCTTTCCCATGCTTCTGCGTATGGTAGCGGAGGCAGTGCCTGCGATGCGTGTGCGCTTTACCACGTCACATCCTAAGGATATGAGCGACGAAACGCTGCAGGTCATCGCCGATATGCCAAATGTTTGCAAACATATTCACCTCCCTGTACAGAGCGGTTCGGACAGAATACTCAAGCTGATGAACCGCAAATACACCCGCGAGTGGTATCTTGACCGCATAAAAGCCATCAGACGCATCATCCCCGACTGCGCTATCACGACGGATATCTTCGTAGGCTATCACTCAGAGACAGAGGAAGACCATCAGATGTCGCTCTCGCTCATGAAGGAAGTAGGCTATGCCAGCGCATTCATGTTCAAGTATTCCGAGCGTCCCGGCACGTATGCCTCAAAGCATCTGCCCGACGATGTCCCCGAAGAAACGAAGATTTCACGGCTCAACGAGATGATAGCCCTGCAAAACGAGCTCTCCGCAGCCAACTACAAGGAAGATGAAGGCAAAGAGTTTGACGTCCTCGTAGAAAACTACAGCAAGCGAAGCCGTGAGCAATTATGCGGTCGCACAGAGCAAAACAAGATGGTAGTCTTCGACAAAGGCACACACCACATCGGGGAAACAGTCCGAGTGCGCATCGTCAGAAGCACCTCAGCCACCCTCTTCGGCGAGGAAGTCGTTGCAGGAAACCCCTCATAAGGGTCAGCAAACCAACATCTGTTTTCCCCATAAATGCCGCACCTTAGGATTGTACGGCAGAGAACGAATAAAGCCCATAAGCAGGTATGCACAGCTATTCCATAATGCTTGCACCGCCTTCTTATGGGCTTTCCCTTGCAGAAAACCGAGAGGAAACCGTTCCCATGAATGCAAGGGAAGAGAAAGCAACGTGAAAGGGAAGCAACTGCTGACTTTTCACATGGTAACACATTGCAAGCAAAACGCAGCAATATGAACGATTTATCAACATATTTCGTTGCAAAACATACCACATTGACGGTATTTATATATGAAAAGCACATTTTTTATCCTGCCCTCTCTGTTTTTTTATATTTTTTTACTACCTTTGCAATGAAATCAACAAAAGTTTGTAACGCTGTGCATGGATTGAGAAAATCCTGACGCACATTCAAAAAGATAAGCAGAGTAATCATACTGCCATGACACATACCATGATGCATACATTATATAATAAGGTATAGAAGTATGTAATTGGGATATAGAAAGACATGAAAGAACATTGACATTTTTACATAACAATCAAGATAAAACTTTAAATTATGGCAAAACAGTTTAGCAAAAAGAACAAGTTCGTGCTGACTCTTGCCATTGCCCTATTCTCCGCAACGAATGCCGTTGGGGGGGGCAATAGAGGATGGCTGCCGAAGTTTTCCCGCAGAAGAACCTTGGTGATTACATGAACAA
>CALZJQ010000092.1 GCA_945787895.1 uncultured Prevotella sp.
TAGAGGGTCCGAAATGGTGCGGCAAGACGACTACAGCCAAACAACTGGCAAAGAGTTTCCTTGACCTTGGAGACTCCGCCATACTGAAACAGAGTGCAGGTCTTATCGAGATAAGCCCCAAGAGTCTTCTGGAAGGAGACACACCGAGATTGATAGATGAATGGCAGGCACTTCCCGCAATATGGGATTCGATACGTAGTGAGGTGGACAGGCGTAGTGAACCATCACAGTTTATCCTTACCGGTTCCTCCGTTCTTCCCATGGCAAATGCGACAATACACAGCGGAACCGGAAGGTTCGCTACAATCAAGATGCGTCCTATGACTCTGTATGAGTCGGGGGAGTCAAGCGGTGCGGTCAGTCTCCGGGAATTGTTTGAGGACAATGCCCTTGTTACACAGCGGAACAATCTTGACATAGAAGACATTGCCTATCTTACCTGCCGTGGCGGATGGCCTTGGGCAACCATTATACCGGAAGAAGTGGCATTAGACCAGGCCTTTGACTATGTGGATTCCGTTATCCAAAAGGATATACAACGTGTAGATAACGTGAGACGCAGTCCGGAGCGCACCAAACTGCTTCTTCGCTCATACGCGAGGAACATATCCCAACAAGTATCCTACAACACCATCCGAAAGGATATGCTGTCAAACGATGCCAGCACATTGGATGAAGATACGGTGGCGGATTACATAAAAGCACTGAAAGAGCTTTTCGTCATCGAAGACCTTCCTGCATGGAATCCCAATATACGAAGCAAGGCAGCCATCAGAAGCAGCGACACGCGTCATTTCGTTGATCCGAGCATCGGAACGGCGGTACTGGGTCTCGGTCCGAAAGATCTTATTAAAGACCTTCAGTCCTTTGGGTTGTTTTTTGAAGACATGGCAGTACGTGATTTACGTGTATATGCCGAAGCACTGGACGGAGAACTGTATCATTACAGGGACAGCAGCGGTCTGGAATGCGACACCGTTCTTCACAGGCGTAACGGCAGTTATGCCCTCATGGAGGTGAAGCTCGGCGGTGAGCAGAACATAGAAGAAGGAGCGCAGAGCCTGCTGTCACTGGCGCAGAACATAGACAGGGACAAGATGCCAGCCCCCTCTTTCATGGCAGTCATAGTAGGCGTGGGGCAATATGCCTACCGTCGCAAGGACGGCGTACTTGTCATTCCTATCGGATGTATGAGGGACTGAGCAAGGAAAAACCGTTGGCGTATGGTTGTTGGTTTTGGGTTGTAGTACCTGGTTGTGGGTTGTGGGTTGTTGGTTATAGGTTAGGTTACCTTTTCCTCGTGAGAAACTCTCAAAAAGCAAAGCATTACTAACCGACAACCTAAAACCAATAACCCACAACCAGGTACTATAACCCACAACCTACAACCCGCCCCAACGGTTTTTATTGTTTTCTTCAAGAGCGCAAAAAATATTGTGAAGGATAAAATTGTCAGAATTGTCGTCAGAAGAAAATCTGCGAAATCTGTGGAATCTGCGTGAAACAAAAAAAACAAAATCTGCGAAATCTGCGAAATCTGCGTGAAACAAAAAGGAGAGTCAGGAGGCGTGTAAAAACAGCCTGCCTGACTCTCGTCGCATTGAGGGGAGGGAGTCCCTGTGAGAACACCTCCCGCAGTTACCTATCTATTATACGGTGAGACAGAACCTTTCCCACCTTTCAATACATCCATGCTTGCCGACCGAACGGTCAGAAGTCCGCGTCGAAACTGTAGTCGAAGTCGAAGTAGCCGTCCTTAGCATTATCTACAAAGCCGTTCGAGGTTGTCGTACCTCCATCTCCTTTGTCACTGACAACATAAGGCTGACCTGTCGTGCCATAACCTGTATAATCAGATACTGTTCCCTTACTCAATACCAACAGGTCATCATTTTCTGCCTCAAGAATCTCTATCGTAGGGCTTATATATTCTTTTCTCATTTCCTTACTGCGTTTTAATGATTTTCAGGGGAAAGGACAATAATGTCCTGTTCCGTATTATTCTACAACATATTTCTTTCCGTTCAAGATGTAAACACCCTTGGGGAGAGAGTCGAGAGATGTCGGATCCGTGCTTACCACCTGTCCGTTGAGGTTGTAGATATATCCGTTGCCAGAGAGGTGGATGACGTTGCCATCACTATCCATCAACATATCCTCTATCTTGGAAGGAATATCCGCATTGTCGGACAACATATCAAAGTAGGCTACTGAAAAGAGTTTAGCCGATGCGGAAGGATTCTTCTTCTTGAGATAACTGCGGAACGACTGCAACTTTGCATCGCTGGACTCACGCATTATGAGACTGCCCGCAGCGTTGATATAATAATCACCCGGGTTGACAGTCTGCACGTTGTAGCCAGACTGCCAGCAATAGTCGTCGGCATCACCCCTTCTACCTTTCCACTCGGTCGGCGTGGTGCTCTCGATTGTGACGTACGGGAAGTCAGGAACATTTGCTGTATTGAGCACTATCTTGCCGTCTGTCACCGTAGCCACATCCGCTCCGTTGGCATCCTTTCCCGAAGGCTTGATGAGGAACGGGCGGCCTGCTACCAACGTGTTGTACGCATGACGCGTATAATAGATGTATCGACCCTCGGTCTTTTCAAAGTAGAGTATCTGAGTGCCGTCCGGATTAGCGTTGTCGAACGTCCTGCCGAAGATAGCATCCACCTGCTGCTTGTTGAGAGAGAAAGGCAGTACGGCAGCGTTCCACTGTCCTACTACGAACTGTCTGTCAAGCGATACCGAAGCCACGTGTCCTGCGGCAGTCTGAGTGACAGCGTTGTCTTCTTTCTCCTTATACGTCACCTTATCTACGGTAACGCTGCTTGCAGGCTTAAACTGGAAGCCGAAGACATTTATCTTGGAACCATAATTATACAGATAATACGTCTTTCCTGCCTTCACCTCAAACTCATACGTCACGGGAGCCTTGACGAGCACTCCCCAACCGTCACCTGTTCTATAGTTAGGATTGCCCTCATTTCCGTAGAATTTGTATAGTCCGTTCTGGAAATTTGTTATATTACTATTTTCATCGTATGTAAAGTTAGTAAAGCCGACGAAATCCTTTGTAAAGTCATAATCTGTGGAAAGGGAATCTTTATCGAGTTTTTTATACTTCGTGACATCAGTAATAATGGTTTTATTGTTATTGGGATTAGCATCCTTAGGCAGTTTACCCGTGGTTACATCAAGGGTAGCTTTTAGGTTAGGATGCAGCTGTCCCATCTCATCAAGCACCATCACTCGCCTGTCACGTCTGTAGATTAGTTTATTTTTTTTAGTTTCATCTGTTTCTGCACTATTGTAAGACCCAGAGAAAGCACCCTCCTGCAGGACGTGGGCGATGACCGTACCGTTGGTCTTTGGTGCGAACGTGATATACGCGCCCTCCACCGGGACATTGAACATCGGGTCTAAAGGCTTGTTCTCTTGATAATGCGTATATCCGATGTTTGTATAATTCTCAGGCAAGGCATTGGCTCCCATCTCGTCACGAGGATTCTGATGGTTGTTGCCCATAAAGGAATATTTGAAGTTCGGCAACGAGCCTGCACCGTCAGTATCAGAGTCTCCCCATTTCTTATTTCCAAAAGTTTCCTCTGAGCCTTTTTTTCCTGCCGCACTCGTCAAAATACGTGTAACGCCAGACTTAAAGATCCATCCGCCATAAGTCATGGCGATGTCCTCCACGTCAGTGACGACTGTTCCGTTGGCAGGTGCAGGAATACCCGGTTCCGAAGCCGCCTTATAGACGGTAGGGTCGATGACTGTTACGACCTTAGTCCATGACGCACTGGCATAGTCATCCTTACGGGCAATGATCTTCACCGTTGCTTCGCCCTCGGCAAGAGGAGTCATGACACCCGTTGAGGCATTGATAGCCAGCACACTCGGCGCAGAAGACTGATACTCTACTGCACATTCTTCATCATCAATGCTGAAGATTGTTCCTAATTTCTTATCTTTGACTACAACCGAAGTGAAATAGATGTTATCGCCTATCTTTACCTCTGTGGCAGACAACTCAGCCTCAATCGCAAGGGCGTTATCTACTATCTTCAGCGTACATTTTTTCGTTGCTATGTCATACTGGTCTTCGTAAGCAGGAACAGGAGTGGCAGTGATAGTAAGGATTATTCCCGTACTATTCACAGCGCTTCCCGGAGTGAAAGTAAAGACATTTTTATTCCACGTCAGACTACCATAATCAGGAGTACTTAACGCAAAGGTGAAATTAAACAAGTCAGTAATATCATTACCATCATACACGACGCTGACGGTGACAGCCTTTGCCGTGCTGACCTGATATGAGATGTTATCTGATACCACTATGGTAGGAGTCACTTTCTGACCTGCGGTGACCACGTTATAGTTGAAATCCTTTGTCGTTGCCTTGCAATGGTACGTATTAACACCGGCAGGGGTAGGCGTCACCGTGACAGTTACCACGTTGTTACCAGCCGTGTAACTGCCGGAGCTTCCCGTTACCGCAATGCTGCTTCCTCCTGTAAGGTTGGCAGGCTGTGCGGAAGTCTTGATGGCGAAGCTGACGGTATAGTCCGTTCCCTTGGTAAGGGCGACATTCTGACCATTCACGAGGGCATAGACAGTGACTCTCGGCTGCGTCACCTCAGTAGCGGTGGTGTACATAGTCACGTCTGGCACGTCAACGACAAGGTCGAGAAGCGGCTGTGAGGTGACGGTAAACGTGGCTGTCGTTGCAGCATACAGTTCGCTGTTGACCGGAGTGATGACTGCCGTCACCACGGCACTTCCCGCTGCCACGAGGTTCACCTTTCCGGCAGATATGGTCACGGCAGAGGTGTTTGAACTCTGGTAGTTCACCGTATAGCCTGTACCCTCTGTCATGGCAGCACCACCGGCAGTAACGGTAAGCGCAGGGATGGCAATGCCGTTGTCGCCCACATAGCCCGTGATGTTTCCTGCAAAGGTGGCGTTCAGCTGCGTCTTCTGCACCGTAGGGGTATATTCATACTCTACGATGATAGAAGTGACATAGATATTGTCCGAATTGGAATTGGTGAAGGTGATTGCCTCTAACAGGTTGCTGAAAGTATATGTATAGTTACTTCCATCCCTCGTAGGAGTAGCCTCTGGGGAAGCAGTCAGGTTTCTGCTGCTCTGGTCTGTAATGAGTGTTACCTTTGATATTGTCGCACCATTGGCAGGGGTAATGGTAAACGAACCGGTGTTTCTTACCTTAGTACCCTTGTTGGAGGTCATCTGCGCCTGCACGTTCGGGGATGATGACGCGAGCGTGATATATCCGTCTGACGTGGTATATTGGGTTTTCACGCCTGTATCGTGCACGGTGCCGGCGAAATAGTTGAGTTGTTCGAGCGTGAACGTGGCGGTGCCGCTCAGCGTAGTCTTGGTCTCAACGAAGTTTGCGGTGAGCGCAGCGTTGGCAGAGAGGTTGTATATGGTGTATGTTGCCGTTGTCGCCACCACGTTGCCCGAAGCGTCAGTCCAGTTGACGAACTCATATTTATTATTGGCTGTTGCCGTAAATACGACCTTTGTGCCCTCCTGTACGCCGCTTTCTGACGGGGTTACACTCGCATCGCCGCAAGTTACGCTCGCCGTGCCGTAAGAGGCATTGCTGGATGTAGCAGAAACCGTATAGCTATGAACGTTGTCCTCCGTCTCAGGCATCCACACGATGGAACGTATCCTTACCTGACCGTTAAAGTCTATATGGTATGTGTTGTTATCAGAATACGTGTATGCCGTACTCGTTCCTGTAGTATAGTTTGCCGTGTGGTAGCCGACAGCAAGCGGGTCACCTGTGGCTTCCCTTACGTTAAACTGTCCGCAATGTACCTGTTCATCGACAATAACCCTGCCGAGTCCGCTGATGCCTGTAAACGATACGGTACGTCCGCCGTTGCCGTTGAGCGACGAACCTTTGAAGTACAATCCGCTATTATCCACGGCATCTCCGTTGCCGTTTATCGTATAGTTCAGGCGATAAAGGTTGCCCTCGCTGTCGGCAGCCACGTTCCATGCTCCGTTGTTGCTCTCGTTCTGATAGAAATTCCACGTCACGTTGCTCGCAGGCGTTGGGTCAGACGCGGTGAAGGTCACCGTATAAGTCTGCTTCGTAGTACCATCAGCGGCAGTCACGGTGATAGTAACCACACCACTCTCAGAAAAACCTTCTGGATAAGTAACCAACACACTCTTGGCATCCTGGTCGTTAGGCTCAGCCGCTATCTCGGGCTTTACATTGGAGATTGCCTTGGCACTATATTCATATACGTCATCCCGCAACGCTATCTCAAGACCGTTGTATGAGAGTTTCTTCAGCGTAGCGTCAGAGGATGAGGTATTCAGCGAGGCTACATTTCCGCTTATGGCAATAGGATTGGCGAGGCGGTAGCCGTCAGTTGCTCCAAAGCAATAGAGCTTCAGCGTTACATCGCCTGTGAATATGACGCCCTCCGTATTCTTTACTACAAGGTCGATGAGCGCACCGTCATATACATTATAAATATTCTGCTGAATCCTATGTCCAGCATTGTCTTCCATTACCACCCGGTAGCTTTTGGTAGTAGAGATTGACTGCACAGGTATGCGTATCTCTCCCAGTGTGAACTTATAGTTTTCAGCCACGGTATATGTTGCAGTGAGCGGATGCAATTCGCCGGTCCATTCATCTGCATCGGATACAATCTTGGCTGAAAGGTCTGCCTTTGCGCTGTTTGATGTCATTGCCGTGGCAGAGATTACGCCAGTCTGAGGAGTAATGTTTTTGTTCTCACAACTGTTTCCATCTGTTCCCAATGCAATCTCAGTACTATTCACCGACACTTTGTAGTTGATGACAGCATTATATGTTGGCGTTGTGCTGTTGCCTGTCTTTACATTGATTATGTGTTTGTTGACCTTGTTGCCGTCTTCCGAAGTGGTCTGCAGACCAAAGTAAGTCTCTGTACCCTCGGCAGGAACGGTCAGATAAATCTTTCCATTCTGATAATACCAGCTCAGGGTGCTGCCATTGTAAAGAGTGCTTATGACAGAATTGGTAGTGTTGGTCACATCAATGACATACTGCTTTCCGGCGTCCGCAGGGGTAAAGGTCACTGACTTCGTAGTGCTGGTACTGCCATCTGCGACATCTACATTGACGGCAGATGACGCTGCCTTGGCAAAAGTCAGGTTGTTGGAGGCGTGGCGGAACACGGCTACGATATCCACGTCAGCATCAAGGCTGCTTATTGTATATGTGGAGTTGGTAGAAAGGATTGTTCCGTCAGCCCTGTTCTTCCATGCGTAGAAAGAGAAATAGAGGTTGTTCTCCTTATTATATTGCGGGCAATCAACTGCGGATTCCTTATCGTATGCCGTAGCCGTCAGCGTAACCGTGGAATTGACAGGAATGGATGCGCCGCTCTTGGCAACGGTGGTATAGTCCGTGTCGCCAACCTTGACAGATATTTTTCCCCTGTACTCCGTTTCCGCGGACGTATCGCCTGGGTGGCATGGGTCAGCGAAATTCACCTTTACCGTCTTGCTGTTGCTCATATACTGACGCTCATACTCCACGGCAGCCAGTATCATCGCTCCGAGCACCTTGCCCTCCGTGCCTTTCTTAAGCGTCGTCGTTCCCGTCTCGTCCGTTGAAGTGTTGTCATCCGTCACCTTTGTCGGCACTACGTCAAAGCCTTTCAGGTAATAAGCGTTGGAGCCAGTACGAAGTTTTTTTCCGCTTGCCTCCGTACCGAGACCTGCCGAGCGTGATGACCAGTAGATATTGTTGTCAGAGGTCATGAAATGCTCTATGATGCCCTTGTAAGCCTTCTTGGCTGTCCCTTCGTATGTGTTCCTGTCGAGATAGCCGAGACGTATGCCTTTGAGGAATGCAGCGGCAAAGATGGCTGTGGCGGAGGATTCGAGATAGTTATATACTCTTGTCTTAGTCGCTCCATTGCCGCAGTCAGTAGCAGAGAAAGTGCCGTCGTATAGCGGCAACTGATACCAGCATCCTGTCTCAGCATCCTGCCTTGCTTTTATTCCCGAAGCCAGTTGTCCCAGATGTGTCAGTATCGTATTGCGGTTTGTTCCGGAATATCCATCCTTGTCCATCTGCTCGAGTATATCGACAAGAGCGAGGAAATACCATCCTGCCGCACGTGCCCAGCAAGCCTCATTGCGGTAGATTTTGTTTCCATTAGCATCCTTGTCAAAGACCCACATATTTGATGTCTTTGCTGTACCATTGTCGGCAGCAAAGGCATGGTGGATGAGTTTTGTGCTTCCGTTCCAGAGATAATTCCATGTGATGTCCAACTGCTTGCAGACGAGATCCCAGTCACCGGACTTTGTTCCAGTCACGGAAGTACCACTCGCACCCTCTGTATATTGGTCATCATTTATAATCTGTGCAAGGAGGGCTGTACCCATGTATTGTCCGTCGCACCACATCTGGTTCACATATGTTTCTTTGTGCCACCAGCCGCCTTGCATATCGGCATTGCCAGTACCAGATTTGATGACATAATTCGTATTTGCCGTTTTTATTCCTGATAAAGCACTCGCAATTTTTGCATTCCAGCCTGTCGTGGCTGTTGACGTATTATCGGTAATGCCAGTGAGCTTTTTGCTCGCAGCCACGCTCTTCAATCCGAAATATAATTTCACGGCATTAAGGTCGTCAAAGGATTTTCCATTTTCTCCAGCATCTTTGATAGTATGGCTGTCACCATATCCCTGCACCTTGTCAAACCATCCCTTGACCTTATCCTGAGTAATATCTTCCGTCAGATTATCCTTATAGTAATCCACAGCCTCGATAATCGCCTTGGCTACAAGTCCTGGGACGTAGTCGAGAGTTCCTGATTTGGAGTTTATTCCTGACGATGTCGTATTGGCATAGAAACTTGTAGTCCTGTTGTCTATGAGCAATTGCGAATAGCGTTTGCTCGGGTCAAAAGTGATGCCTGTCTTTGCCTCTGTCGTCACCTTTATATTATACGTAGTGGTAGTGGCACCCTCCTTTGTCAGCGTCACCGTTGTCGTCTGCACGGCGTCAGCTTCATCCGTGGATGTTGGGGCAGTGATAGTAAGAGTATTGCCGGAGAGAGTGCCGTTTGTTGTGCACGCTGCTGTTGCTCCCTCGGTGATATTGCTCAGCGTCACGTAAAACGGATTTCCTCCTTTGTGGGCAGGGATGTTTATGGTCATATCATTCAGTCCCGGAGATGCCCATGAGGTGCTGCCGTAGGTAAAGTCAGCGGTGAGGGCAGCTACAGGAGCATCCGTCTCCTCTACTTTTATGTAGTAGAGACCCATTTCTGTTCCTCCCCTTGTTATTGTATGTTCGCCTGGTGCAACGTTATCAATTGTCAATGTTTTGTATGTGTAAGTTCCTGATGCTTGTGTTTGGTTTTCGCTGAGAATACTATCTGTATCAGTACCATCAAACTTAACATAAGATTTGGAGGCTGTTACATCATTTCCTTTCTTTGTTGATATGCCAATAGTCACAGTTGCTTTCTTGCCTGTTTTCACGGAAAACGTGACGACGGTAGTTGCCTGTAGTTTCAAAGCTTTTGCAATAGTATAATCATCACTAACCTTAAAAGAATAGTCCGACCACCATCCAATATCACCAGATGTTGATAAAGTCAAAGTAGTTGTTGTACCTGCTTCCCCTTTATCAGCATCCCATTCATAAGTCTCCGCCAAAGCCGTATTACCCCATCCGAAAGCGAAGAGGGCAACGATCAAGAATATCATACGCAGAGAATGCGGTGCGCAGGATGACACACCGCCACGACAGAGCCTGCCACACTTCGGTAGGCTGCCAATCAGTTGTAAGGATTCCATAATTTCTATGTAGTTAATTCGTTAGTTTCTATTATCAGTTCCTGTACCTATAAAGGTATAAGCGGAAACGATATGGATATACCTTTCCCTTTGTCTTCACCTCGCATTTTCTCGGTGAGACGGGAAGAGTCGTGTTGCCATAAAAGTAAGAACAACTGGTGCTACGGGTTAGCATTCAGTAGTCAGTGAGTCAGTTATGTTATCCGTTGTCGGATTCGGGCAGTAGCTTGTTGCCCTCACCGCAACCGCCTGCAAAATTACATATTTATTTTCGTACTCCCAAAATTCCCCCCCCCCTAATTTTTCCTCTCACTGCATTTTTCTTCAAATTTCCTCCTTTTTATGGGTGTGTTGCACGCGGATTCTTCTTTTTTTCCCACAGATTACACGGATTCACACGGATTTCTTTTCTTTTTGGCACGCAGGTTTCGCTGATGACGCAGATTCTTTCTGACGACAATTCTGACAATTCAGACAATTTTATCCTACACACATGAATAATTGTCGTAAAAAAATCTGCGGAATATGCGGAATCTGCGTGACAAAAAAAAGAAAAAAATCTGTGCGAGCATCGCCAAATTCCCAAATGAAATCGCGCCAAATTCCCAAATGGCTACGGAAAAATTTGGCTAATTCACTTAATATCAATTTATTTCTCAAAGTCCTACAGATTGGTGTTTTCCCACAGATTACACGGATTCACACGGATTTTTCTTTTCTCTCTTTTGTCACGCAGATTTCGCTGATGACGCAGATTTTTTTACTACTACAATTTTGAAATTTTAGCCTACACACATGAATAACTGAAGTAATTGTCATAATTGTCGTCAGAAAAAATCTGCGGAATCTGCGGAATCTGCGTGACAAGTAAATCTGCGTGACAAGCGAAAGGAATAGGACAAAAACGAACTCATAGATATTGCAGCACGAAAGCGGCGTTATTACCTTGTAAAAGCATAGAGATTACCGGGTAAAAGCGGCGTTATTGCAGTGTAATATCTATGCTTTTTGTATTCTCCTGACTAACAACTTGTTACACGAAGATGGCAGAAATAGCAGAATAGGACAAAATAATCATTTGCCTGTTTTCGCACGTGAACGTGACATCGGCACGAGGAGGGAGGGGAGGAAGGTTTTGCGAGAGAGGAAAAGAGGTGATATAAATCAATTTTCGGCGGTGCGAGAAAAAAAAACGGGAAAAGATTTGGGGAATAGGAATATTTGTCGTACCTTTGCACTCGCAATTCAGCAACACGCTTTTTGCAAGACATATTGACAATGGTGCCATAGCTCAGTTGGTAGAGCAACGGACTGAAAATCCGTGTGTCCCCGGTTCGATTCCTGGTGGTACCACCCAACCCTAACCCCAACCAGAACCCCACAGAAGGAGAAATCCTGATGTGGGGGTCTTTTTTTTGTGCAAGCTGATTTTTTTTCTGACGACAATCCTGACAATTTTATCGTTCACATTTTTTGCGCTCATGAAGAAAACAAGGAAAACATCTTTTGATGTCTTTCCTCTGGAAGCTGCTGCGCATCTTCCGTATCTGTATGCACCCAGCGTCCACGTAAGTCTCCGTTGCACTCCGACTTCCGGAACGCTGGGCACATACAGATACCAAGACATCAAAAGAAAAAACAGGAAAAACACTTGGGGCGGGTTGTGGGTTATAGGTTTTGGGTTGATTAGTCTTGACTCTTGAGAATCCTCCAT
>CALZJQ010000093.1 GCA_945787895.1 uncultured Prevotella sp.
AATACGGCATTTGTGAGCGCACCTTTTATAATCTGCTGAAGGCATCGTCCAATCCTCAATTTGAGGAGCGGGCGGTGCTTTCGGCAGAGGGCTTTTTGTTCCCTGAGCTATTATTCCCCGAAGATGAAGTCAGAGACCCAGGCTATTTTAAGAAGAATCCTTAAGGACATACAAGTGGAGATGTCCGACGAGTTCGACCAGAACTTTGAGCGTGAGGCATTCTTTAGTGAAGCATGGCAGCGCAGGCGTAGCCCGATGCGTCCAGGCGGTCATATCCTCGTCGATACGGGTCAGTTGCGCCGTAGCATCCAGAGCCGGACTACCGAGAACAGCATCACGTTCTATACCGACCTGCCCTACGCTGCCATTCACAATGAGGGTGGTGAGATAGTAGTTACCCCAAGGATGAAGAAATACTTCTGGCACAAATACTATGAGGCGACCGGCTCCTTTGGGCGCAAGAAAGACGGCAGCCGGCGAAATGACAAACGGACGCTGCAACTGAGCGACGAAGCCGAGTTCTGGAAGTTCATGGCACTGAAGAAAGCCGGTACCACCATCAGGATCCCGCGCCGCCGTTTCCTCGGAAACAGTCCGGAGGTGGAGCAAGCGGTGCGGACTATCATCGCGGAGAACCTGAGCGGATATATCGAAGAAGCCTTCAATTTTACGATTCGAGAATCATGATTATCGGCTGCGCCTCAGCATAAGAGCGATCTCTTCTGCGTTCGGCTTGCACGATAATTGAAAATACACGAGAAATGAGAAAAGAAGTATATCAGATGCTCATAGAGCAACTCTCCAAACTATATTCGACACCAGAAGGTTACTACGGAGTAGCAGAAACTGAAGACGACGTTCTTGAAGGCTGGGAACGTGCCATCAAGCACATCGACCTGTGGAACCACAACGTGGAGTTCATCGAGCAGGAAGAGAACTGGGAGCGTCCGGCGGTGTTCGTGGAGTTCCAGCCCATCCAATGGAACGCCATACAGCCAGGAGCGGAGTACCGTGCCGAGCCCATAGTGCACCTTCATGTGGTGACGGACTGGCAGGGAAGCAGTTCTGCAGACAGCGAGTTCCGTGAACAGAGCCTGAAAGTGTTCGACTTGCTGGAGGCAATACACCTGCAGTTGGCTTGCAGGAGAGGCAAGACGTTTCTGGAGTTTGACCTTGTTGGAAGCAGCACAAACCACAACCACGAGGAGATAATTGAGAACATAGAAACCTACCAGTGCGTGGCAATAAAAAGCCTGTAAAGCAAG
Source organism: uncultured Prevotella sp. (assembly GCA_945787895.1). Classification (GTDB taxonomy): domain Bacteria; phylum Bacteroidota; class Bacteroidia; order Bacteroidales; family Bacteroidaceae; genus Prevotella. Next base: position 1,266 of record CALZJQ010000093.1, read on the forward strand.
AAAAACAGCCTTAGAATGACAAAAATCCGCTACTTTTGTTGGAAGTAACGGATTTTTTTGTACCTTTGCACTTGCAATAAAGCACTGAGGGAATGGCACTCTGGCAATTTAGACCTAACCGCCGCCTTCGGTGTTTTATTCGTTTATATCATTTATTGAGTAGAGATAGTATTTTATTACTATGTGTCCACTATCCCTATGCTTGACTTCCTTAGCAACATTTAACCGTACGGTTCTTCCATGCAATTCTGCCTTATAATAGTAGAAATGTTCTATATTATCAGCTCTCGGATGCGTTAAAGCAGAATCATAAATATAGGTGCTGTTTTCAAGGAGCGCCCCCAAATCTTTTAAGTCTTCTTTTAGCAAGACTCTTGATCTGCCGAATGTGTCAGAGAAAAGGTGTTTATTCCCATAAGTAGAGAACCCGACTTTGATTGTACCCTCGTTGATGGGCTTTTCATGCCTGATTTGGAGCAACGGTTCCATTTCGTGGAGATAGTGTGTCCTTTCGATTGCAGTTGCTGACTTTTCATTATCCCCTGCACATCGATGCAGAAGTTCGCATGCAGCGCACACTTCGTTGTCAGGAACAAAAGCGAGTTTTAGTTTCCCTTTTGCAATGTCACAGTCCCGGCATCGTTTGATGGTGTACGGATTGTAGTCCGGAATAGTTTTCTTCTCTATGCCAGGATTGAAGTGGAAGATTCCCTTGGTGTCCTTACCCGTCGCCTCCTCACCGAGTGCCATTGCCTCGTCATGTGGTGTCACGGGGTACTTTGACTTGCGAACCTGTACAACGGTGCAGCGGCAGTTCCAGCCGTTGGGTGGGTAATACTCCTGCCAGAACGGGTCAGACATTGGGAGTGTGACGCGATCGAGCGCTGCGTGTTGCGGACGCACCTTGTTGTCGCGTTGCGTTCGGTACTGGATGTTGTATCTGTCTCCGTCCTGCAGGAACTCCTCCCACTTGGCAGCCATGTCAGCCGAAGCCTGGCAGAAGTTATATTCTGCACGAAGGTAGTTCTGGTTGTAGGTACGGTCTATCCTTTGAACGTCATTCAAAAACTGTTCGAATGGTTTTCTATTGCCATTCTCGTCGATGAGAGACGGGAACGCCTCATTGAGTTCGTGGAACGTCTTCATGCCGGAGAAGATGTAGTTCGACCGCTGAAGACGCATGCGCATGGCATCCGACATTTTGACTTGCTGGAAGCCGGAGTTGAGCGCGTCGGCATGTGTCTCTATGAACTCCTGCATTTTCGGTGTCTCCAGTAACTCTATGCGGAACTGTGACCCCTGCTCCTTGTAGAGTGTCTTCATCATTCCCTCGAACAGTCGTGAGAGTTCCTGACGTATCTCGTCCTCACGGGCGAAAGTGGCGACGGGAAGAACGCCGTCCGCAAGGATCTGGTCATAGCGTTCGTGCAGCCCCAGGTAATCACTGGGGCTCAGTCGAAAAAAAGGCGCATGTTTTGTTCCTGTCGCGTCTTTTTGTCTGGCTTGGGCGTTTTATTGCCTTTGGGGTCTTCGTCGTCCTGTGTCGGCTCTGATGGCTCGACAGGCGGCAGCATCTGCCTACGTTCCCCTACAGGCATGTTGTATTTCTCCTCGAAGTAGGCAGGGTCGACCTCATACTCATTGAGCACCATCGTCTCGTATGCCACCTGCTGCTCCGGGGTATAGTCCACCGAGTAGTCCCAGTCGAAGTGGATTCCTTTGAGCGGGAAGCCGTGACGGATCATGTGCGGCAGCAGCTGATTGTTTACCATGTCACGTATGGTGTCGCAGTCCGCCTCGATGAGGTTCTGGAAGACTTCAAGGTGCGTTTCAGACTGTGAGAGGCTGGATCCGTCCTCGATGGTCATAGTCTGCCCGATGATCAGTTTGGAGAGTTCAGAGTTGGCACGATCGATGCGCTTGTCATAGACATTGAAGGCATCGCCCCGTGAAGACTCCACGACCTCGATGTTCGTACCCTCCTGGAATATGCCCCATCCCTCGGTACCCATGTCGGCCATCATCTTTTCCATCTTTGCGAGTTCCTTGTCATCTCGTGATGTTGTCCGTGCTATGCGCATAGGCATACCGAAGATCTCGGCAAAGGTGTCCCAGAATGCCAGGGCGTTTTTCTTCGGGATGGTCTGTGTTGCGGCTTTGAGGTAAAGCCCCAGACAGTCCGGCTGTCCAACCTCAATGAGCCAGTCGGAGAACGGTGTGTCGTGGTAGTCAATGCCGGTGTGCCAGTCCTGCCCGAGGTCGGTAACGACCCGGTGATATTCCGGAATGACATGCTTGCGCGGAATGAGGCGTACCCCGTCATAGGTCTGCCGTCCGTTTATGTCGGTGGTGATGTTTCCGAGTTCTATGAGCGAGTGCCCCCAGTAGTTAGCGTCGAGCGTGAACTTCATGAGCAGTTTGAACCAGGACGTATTGAAGTAGTTAGCTGCTTCCTCGTCCTCGTCGCCCTTCTCGTTGACCAGTTTGAAGGAACGGGCCATAACAAAGCCCTCTCGCTGCTGTATGCATCCTGAGAGGTGCAGGTCCACCTCTACATCGCGGTATATGTCGTATAGCCTCTGACGGTTCGGGCTATCCACGTTTATTGCCAACTGCCAGGCATTTCTCCAGTCCCCGATATCCTTTCGGGTGAGCGAGTCGGTGGTGCGCTGCAGTTCCATGACCGTCTTCTTGAAGCGCTGCGCCTCCTTCTTTGCCAGTCGCAATGTTCCGAACGGGGTGCGCACCAGCAGTTTATTGTCTGTATTTTTGTTTTTCTTTCCCATGATTAACTTCGTTGAAGGTAGGCTGCGTTCGGCATATCCCAAACAAGCTTGGTTCTACTCTCACTTGCACTACCATTGTTACCTATTGTAATAGTTTGCCTAACGGCGAACTACCAGTTATGACGTAGTTTCTTCTGATAGCCGTACACCATCGGGAAGCCGACGGGGTTTCCGTCTTCGTCGGTGGCAAGAGGCAGATCCGGCACGATTTTCCCTGCCTGAACTCCCTCCAGCCACTTGATGGCGCGTTCGTAACGTTCCTTTCGTATCTCCATGCCCATCTTCTGCGGTGCCGATGCAGCCATGTGATAGAGTGCGATGTCGCAGGTGTACATGACCACGAGCCTGTTGCGGTCTGTTCCCGTAGCGTTGAAGATGGCGTTGGTGTCGTATTTTGGCCTGAGGTAGCCGCTGATTTCCTCGACGGCTTCCGTCTCGGCATTGGCCCGGTTCTCCTGGCTGACCTGTGAGACAACCTTCAGAGCCTGGTCGCCGATGACCACCTTGTAGTCTTCATCCGTGATAAACATAGCCGGAAGTTTAGAGTGTTATGTAAAGAGCCTTTGCTTCAAGGTCGGCAATGGTGGTACCTTTCCTGAACACCCCACCGGCTATGAACTTTTTGAGTTCCTGCTTGGAGAGGACTTCGAGGTGTTTGTTAATGACCAGAACCATATATTTGCGGTGCGTGATATGGTGAAAGCGGTCTGCTTTCTTGACGGCACGCTTGAAGCGGAAGCCGAAGATGATGTCTTTAATGAGTTGGAACATATTACCATTGGTTTTTGGAGGTCGGACGTTTGCCGAACCTCGGTGAATAAATCTGTTGTCTTGTATTTCTCTGCAGGATCCAGATGGCACCCTCATCGGCATCAGGCGCATCATCGTTTCCGGACATACCCTTCTCGAATGCCAGCAGCTGCTCCAGTCCGGCTTGCATGTCGGGGTCTTCCTTCTGTGCCTGGTCGTAGAACACGAAGCCACGCTCCCAAAGCGGACTGATGGCCTCGATGCGCTGGAACTTGTCGGGCTTCTTGCGCGTGTCGCCCGTGATGGGTAGTTGGTAGCCCCTCAGATTGCCTTCCTCGGTAAAGTCGTCGAGTATCATATCCTGCATGAATGAGGCCTCCATCGCAAAACGTATGGCAATGCCTACTTCCTGGCTCCACTCGTAGAGGTCGTAACACCAACGCACCAGTTCTGCTACCGATGCCTTGCGCACGAAAGCACGGAGATGCCAGAGCTCCGTCTTGCGCTTAGCCCATAGTTTGGCCGCCTTGGTGTCGTTGGTCTTCTTGCTTTTCCAGGACGGGTCGATGTAGAGGACAAATTCGGTAAAGTCCTTCCATGCCGGACGCTTCGCCCACTTGATCCATTCCTGCCGGAAGACGGTACCCTCCACAATGGGGTTGTGCATCATCTCCTTGTTCCAAGCGCGGTAGCCTACGAACTCCATGTACTCGCGTGCCTCCTCCTTGGTCCACTTCTCCTTCCACACGGGTTTACCTTCGTTGTCAACGGCATAGACCGTCGAGACATGCACGCCCTTCGTGGCGCAGATATTCGCCAGGACGGAAGTCTTGGAGATAAGGTTACCCACCATGAGGAAGCGGCCACGTCCTACATCCAGCGCACCGAAAAGTGCCTCTTTCACCCAGTCGGTGAGTTCGCGGACACGCCGCTCGTTACGGCAGAGTTCGTCGTCGTCGAGGTCGTCGATGACAATGTAGTCAGGACGCGACTCACGCTTACGGAGACCACGTGGCGACTGCCCACGGCCACAAGCCAGGAAATACACCCCGTCCTTGGTTGTGAACTCACCCTCCGTCCAGTTGCCGAGCGACATCTGCTTCCCGAAGTCGGCAATGATTCGCTTGTTATACTGGAGTTCTGCCTGAATGTCACCAAGCAGTCGGTCGGCTGAGTCCTCAGACTTGCCTACAATCACCATGAAATTGATGAGCCGCTTCGGTTGGAACATCAACCAGAGCGGCATGAAGATGTCGAAGTGTGTGGACTTGGCGTGACCTCGTGGCCACTTGAAGACCGCCTTCAGGTTCGGCGTGTTCTTTACGAGTTTGGCTGCCGCATTGTGGAACGGCGCATTGTGGATGGTGCGTATGGCTTCGCCCGTCACCTTGTCGCGGAGTGTGAGGAAATGCGGAAAGTAATACTCACAGAAATCGGCATAGTCTTTCTGGAGGCGGCGTATGCGCTGCTCCTTCTGGGTGGCATTCTCACGTACGAGACTTTTCGTGTCGGTCAGGTTCTGGATCTGCCGGCAATGCTCCCTCCACTCCTCCTGTACTTTCTTAAATTCTGAAATCGTCGCCATAAATGTCTTGCTTTCAGATTATCGGCTGCACCTCAGCATAAGAGCAATCTCTTCTGCGTTCGGTTTGCACGATAATTCCGCTATAGTTCTGCGGGGTGAGACATCTTTTCCATGAGGAACTTGTTCTGGTACTTGTTGATGGCCTTGATAAGTTCCGGCGTGATGTCCGGATCGTAGCTTGCCTGGTCCTGAATCCACCGGTTGAATGCCATGAATACCTCGATGGCATCGATGACGTTTGCCTTCTTGTCGAGTTTCTCGATCGTTGACGAGAGTTTCGACAGTTTGTCGGCGAGTGCCCCGATAGCCTCAGGGTCTCCAGACTCGTTGACCTGTGCAATGAGATTGTCGATTGCGAGGAGCAACTTGTTGACCAGTTCTGGGCGTGAGATATTCTTGGCTGCACGCGCCTCCTTCCATCCGTCGGTGCTGCACCACTTAGAGACAGACTGCCTTGACACGCCCAACTGGTCGGCAATCTCCGTCAGTTCCATGCCGGACATGTACAGTGACCGTCCGAGCTGTTTCTTTCTTTCAATTTGCTCACGCGAAAGCCTCGTGCGCTCTGGCAAGCCGGAACAGGTTCCGCTTGCCTCTCTCTTCGTTGTCTTTTCTGCTTTTGTCATAAAAACGTTTTTATTAAAGGAGTTGAAAATTAACTGCGTTGAATATCGTCTTCACCTCAGCATAAGTGCGAGCACTTCTGCATTCGGTTTGCTCGATATTTGATGCAAAGTTGGTTATTTTCAGGCAGTAGAGAAAAAATGTGTGCAATGGTTTCATAGAAGTGTGCAACCGTTTCACACTTTTTTTGTAGGGTCGATTAAAGGACGCAACTTTGCACAAAAAACAATCGCAGCTGTGCGTTTCCGCACAGCATAAAGAACGAAAAAATGAGCAAGACAAAAAGAGTAAGAATCAGCAACGAGAGCTTGAACAGCTACGGCACGAGGGTACTGACCGCCGGCATGAACGTGGAGCAGTACAACCGCAACCCTGTACTGTTGTATATGCACGAGCGCGGTCAGGTAATCGGCTATGTGAAAGACTTGAAGGTGGAAGGTGACGAGGTGACCGGCGAACTGATGTTTGACGAGGCCACGGAACTGAGCCAGCGCTGCAAGAAGCAGTGGGAGTTCGGCAGTCTGAAGATGGTGAGTGCCGGTATCGATATTCTGGAACTGAGCGAAGACCCGAAGCACCTGGTGCAGGGCCAGACCAGCCCGACCATCAGCAAGAGCAAACTGTTTGAGGTGTCGCTTGTTGACATTGGCGCGAATGACGATGCCATCGTGCTGCAGAAGGACGGCAAGCGCATAGAGTTAGGCAAAGACGCGGCGAGAGAGTTGCCGCTGCTGCATAGTAATAACCACAAAAATCAAAACCCAAAGCAAATGGATCAAGAGAAGTTAGCCCTTCAATTGGGCTTGCCTAAGGATGCCGACGAAGCGACCATCACCGCGAAGCTGGCAAAGCTGCAGGCTGACGGTGCGGAGGCTGAGACCCTGCGCCAGGAACGCGACACGCTGCGTGCCGCCCGTATTGAAACCCTTGTGAACGCTGCCATTGCCGAGAAGAAGATCGGTGAGGACAAGAAGCAGCAGTTCCTGGACCTCGGCAAGAAAATCGGTGCCGACGAGTTGAAGCAGACCTTCGACGCCATGTCGCCCCAGGTGAAGCTGAGCCACATGGTGAATGGCGGTGGTGCTCCAGCCGGTGTGCATGCCGAGTACAAGAAACTGAGCGACGTGCCGAGCGACGAGTTGTCGAAGATGCGTGAGCAGAACCCTGCGCAGTACAAGAAACTCTACAAGGCCGAGTACGGCATTGAATGTGAAATCTGATTTTTAACCAACAAAAAAGAAAAGAGAAATGATGCGACTTTTTGCAATGATCGGAGCGGTTCTTGTGAACTGCTTGATGGGCAGCACCCTTGCTGCCGTGGTCGGCGTTGCCCCCGCCGTGGGTGCCGTCGGCCTGAACGTGTTAGCCGCCACCGTCGGCAACGTAGCCCCTGCCGTAAGCCTCCGTGCCGGTGTCTATACCGAGATATGGACGGGCGAGCTGGTGAAGTATTTGCGTCGTGGCTTGGAAGCCACCTGGCTTGACGGCATTCCCGACAGTTCGAGCATCGTGAACAACGACGTGATACATCTTGTGGAGGTAGGCGTTGACCCTGATGTGCTGATCAACAACACGACCTACCCTATTCCCCTGCAGGCACTGGAAGACGCTGACATCGCCATACAGCTTGACAAGTTCCAGACAAAGGTGACCCCTGTGACCGATGACGAGCTCTACGCCATCAGTTACGACAAGATGTCGCGTGTGAAGGAGAGCCACGGCAATGCCATCAATGACTCGAAGTTTGCGAAGGCAGCGCATGCTCTGTGTGCTCAGGAGAATACAGCCACCACCCCGGTACTGACTACTACAGGTGCTCGTGACGCCGACACCGGCCGCCTGAAGTTGTGTGTCCAGGACCTTATCAACCTGAAGCGTGCAATGGACAAGTTGCGAGTTCCTTCCGACAACCGCCGTTTGGTATTGTGTACCGACCATGTGAACGACCTGCTTGAGACAGACCAAAAGTTTAAGGAGCAGTATAACATCAACCGCACCGACGGTACTGTAGGCCGCCTGTATGGCTTCAACATCTACGAGTTCGGCAACAATCCGCTGTACACCACCGCCGGTAAGAAGAAAGCCGTGGGTGCTACGGCAGAGACCGGCGAGTTCCAGTGCTCCTTTGCATTCTACGTTCCTCGTGTGTTCAAGGCCACCGGAAGTACGAAGATGTATTACAGCGAGGCAAGCACCGACCCCGAGTACCAGCGCAACAAGATCAACTTCCGCCACTATTTCGTCTGTCTGCCTAAGAAGGCCGATGCCGGTGGCGTGATTATGAGCGGATATCAGGCTGAAGCATTGAATCTTCCTGAAGGATAAGTAACCCCAAGTAAACCCTGTAAAAACAGAAAGAAATGAAACTGATTGTAAAGAACACATTTCGTGACAAGACCGACCATGTGACGGTCTATGAGCCAGGGACCATTCTGGAGGTACAGGACAAGGAGCGTGCCGTCGACCTCGTTAAGCGTGGTCTGTGCGCCGAGTATAAAGGCAAGAAGGCTGCCACTGTGACCCTTGGCGATGAAACTCCTGAGGCTCCTGCCGAGGATGTTTCTGAGACTCCTGAAGAGACCCCATCGGAAGGTGAGAAGCCTAACAGCGAGAAGCAATGAGCGCTAAACCCTTGAAATATCTTGTAATCCACTGCACAGCCACGCGCGAAGGCCGTGAGGTGAAATCCAGTGAGATTCGCCACTGGCACACAGACCCTGTGTCGAAGGGTGGTCGTGGCTGGAAGCAGGTGGGTTACACAGATATGATACACTTGGACGGCAAGGTAGAGCGTCTGGTGAAGAACAACGAGGACGCGGTTGTGGACTCTTGGGAAATTACCAACGGAGCGAAGGGCTACAATGCCATAAGCCGCCACGTGGTGTATGTCGGAGGTCTGGCCGTTGACGGTCAGACACCGAAAGACACCCGGACTGCGGCACAGAAAGCGGTATTGAAAGCCTATGTGCTGGACTTCCACAAACGTTTCCCGAAAGTGAAGATCATCGGCCACAGGGAGATCGCTAACAAGGCCTGTCCGAGTTTCGACGTTCAGAAGTGGCTCAAAGAAATAGGAATCAATCAATAGTTGATATATGGAAATGGAACTCAGTGAAATCCTCAGTGTGGTTTTGGGCGGTAGCCTGGTCGGTGCCATTATCTCCATCGTGACCATCCGGAGTGCCTTGAAGAAGGCGCGTGCGGAGGCAGAGAAGGCTCTGGCCGAAAGCGACACGGTGAAGATAACAAATACTGAGCAAGCCACCCGTATATTGGTTGAGAACATTGTAGAACCTTTAAAACAAGAGTTGAATGAGACACGGAAAGACCTTGGCTCGACGAAACGCGAGATGGCCCGGCTCAGGAAAGCTATTGACGATGCCAACAGTTGCCGCTATAGTGCTGAGTGTCCTGTTCTTGACAGGATGCGCCGCACATCGAAAGAACGTGACGATGGCAAAGGAAGATCAGTTGTCGGAAACCATCCGCACGGACAGCGTGATTCGCCTGGCTATAGACAGCGTAAGCGAACTGGTGGAAATCCAGACGGAGCCTGTGAAGGTGCCGATGTCGGCGGTGACGCTGACGATAGCGACGGACAGCCTCCGTAGCCTCCCTGCCGGAGCAAGCTATTCTGATCGTAGCGGTCAGGCGAGCGTGAAGGTATCACGCAAGGCTGCGACTGCCACCGAGCTCGAGTACATCTATGTGTATGCCTCATGCGACAGTCTGCAGCTTCAGTGCGAGCGTTACGAGCGCCAGATACGGAACATTCATAGCCAGTACGATGAGCGCCTGAACGAGATGCAAAACCGCTTGACAGCCACGTCGCATGAACTGGAGGAGGTAAAGGAAAAGCCCCCTAATGCCATTGGAACGTCATTAAAATGGTATTTTTACGGACTATTGTCCGGTATATTAGCAACAATCATCATCATTATAAAACTGAAAAAATGAACAAGAAAGATTTTTTGTACGGCCTTAATAAAATGTCCTTCAACGGGAAGGAAGTAGGCTACATCGAGAAAGACAGCTTCGAGTGGGGCGGCACTGCTCCTGAGAGCGTCGATGTGGAAGCAGAGCAGGTGCCTGATGCGCCTGTGCTGGTGCTGGCCCAGAAAAACGGCACCATTGCTCCGAAGTTCAACATGATTCAGCTGAACTATGAGAATTTGGCAGCCATGCTTGGCGGCACTGCGACCGAAACTGGCTGGAAGGCTCCTACCGAGCTCGTTCAGTTGAGCGGTCCCTGCACGATTGACACGCCGAGCGGCAAGACAATCAGCATTCCGAACGCGATGTTGCTGGCCAACCTTGACGGCAAATTGACGCTGACCGAGGTGTCAAAAGTTGCCTGCACGCTGAAGGTTATGAAACCTGCAGACGGCACTGCACCCTACGAAATTATGGACACTCCATCAGAGGGCTGATTTTGAACTTTCCGATCTATGGACGAGAAGAAAATCCAGTTAGAGGCATCGGAGGCGCTGCTTGACATCGGCG
>CALZJQ010000094.1 GCA_945787895.1 uncultured Prevotella sp.
GTATGGCTGTACTCCTCAATTTTTAGCGAAATATTAATTCAGCAGACACTAATTAGGAATGTCAACAGCATATTCCACCTGTCCCAATTCTCTATTCAGACAAATCAAGTGTCTTGCCACATAGACGGAGTCAGAAGAATAAGTTACCGTAGCTGTCGTATCATTGAGTGCAGATATCAGAGGTTGCAGGTCCGGTCTCTTCTCTTTTCCATTATCAATGATAGTTGCCTTCACCTCATTGGGATGCCTGTGTACTCTGTTCCTCACCATCCTTGCATTGGGGAATTGTACTACGACTGATTTGGTTGAAAGACTGTCAGTAAGTGTGAGCACAATCCCCTGCATCAGAAAGGAAAGATGATAATCAGGAGCGGTAGTACAAAAGGAAATATGAATGGTATCCGATTGTATTCTCGCACTGAAAGCAATACTATCCGATGATTTGCCTCTATGATGTGCAGAGGAAAATGCGGCATACGTCAGACATACGAGAATGAAAAATATGTTCTTCCTGTATTGCATAGGCTACAGTCTCCACATCAAACTCATTGTTATACTTTGTGAGTTCATCTCAAAGAAATTGCCGCCTATCTCTGTCTGTTTGTTTCCGCCCAATGGATAGTCGTAATTAAGCATCATCACGCAACTGCTTCCAAGATTAAATGACAGTCCACCTGTAGCAGTCACACACGTTTTGTCTTTGGAGAAGTCGATACGTCCACTCTGTGAGTATTCTACGCCTTCAGCGTTGTTGATTATGGGAAAATGGAACTTTGCTCCCAACAAGATATGTATGGGATAGTCCATTCCCAGGATGCTGAATCCTATTGAGCCGTTTCCGCTCAGCTGATGAGCTCCAGTTCCCATGTCAATGTCTGACTCTCCCGAGTGATATTCATTCCATGTCCCATACCATGGGTCATAATACGTATCATAGTGTCCTTCCCGTTCTATACTTTTGAGAGACCAAATAAAATTGTACTGCAAGCCGGCTCCGACAAAGAACTTGAAATCCTTGTTACCCAAATACCAACGCCCCTCTATAGGGAAAGTAACCTTCAGCTTGTCTTCTCCGTCTTCTGTCTTTGACGTACTGCAGGATGCCAGCATCAAGGAAGATATTACCTCAAAAGTATAGTTTTCCGACACATCGTTCCTGTAGTCATATACAAATCCGCCACCACCGTCAATATAATTCTTCTTGAAATCATAGTCCGACATATCTGGGTTGCTTGTAAGAAATACTCCACCCATAATTCCGAACATATTACTCTTGAGAGGATAACTCAAATACTGCGTTCCTCTGGCATGGGACACAACTGGAGAGATGGATAACAGAACTATCAGGCCGCCAAACAAGAAAGCCTTAAAAACATTTCTTTTCATAATCCTACTTTAGATTTACATTATTAACATCATCTATCAAAAACTTACTCCACGCATTTATACTCTTTCTCATGAGTTTGTCGATATTGACTTCTCCCTGACGCATCTGTGGAGGCCGGTTATCATTCCTGTTTCCAAAAGAAGGTCCCTGCCCTCTTCCCCCGAACCCATTTTGCGGTCCTTCAAGGTTTCCTGCCGGCGACTCCAAATAAATACCGATAGACCATTCTGATGACAGTTTTTTCTCTGACATCATCTGCTGTTTCGGAATTAATGCGTAATAGTTCAATGCTTCATTTTCTTTGTCAAGTTCTATCATCGTACGCATCCTGTCTAAAACGACAGACTTTCCATTAATGTCATATACCGTACCTATCTTATTCATTTCACTGATTAATGGAGTAATGTCAGGCCTGGATTTTCCAGAGTCGTCTGGCCCATTGCCAGCAACAGGTTGATTTCCTCCCATTACTGCTTTGACATCCTCAGCAGAAGGAAACAACAGAGCGTACTTTTCCTTCTTCTTTCCCGTGGGATCAATATACAACGTCAATCCCTGCATGAGCATTCTCATGAACAGTTGGGGATTACCTACTGACAGACGAACGAACAGATTGTCGTCATCAGCACAAAGGAAAGCTGCCGTTCCTTCAGAAAGGATATTGACTTCTACTGCATACGGATTGGCTTCAAGGAATTTCTGTAGAGTATCTTCCACACCGCATTCTCCGACTTCGATGTCTCTATCCGTAAACATCGGCATCTTTTCTCCCACATTGCCCGTTGCCAGGCAACTTGACATACAGAATGTCAAATAAGCAAGTACTAAGATGTTTTTATAAATATTCATTTGTCTTTTATGGTTTTGTTTGTATGTCGTTTCTTTTCCGTGGAGTCAGTCAATCAATCTGACCGCCTCAATAATTTAGTGTAAACGTCAGGAGTGCATATCGCTTAAGTACGTTGGTGGTCACCTCCCTCCTGTAAATTTCATTTGTCGTTTGACAGAAATTGTTGTTCTTATTGAATATATCATTGCATGACAGCCTTATTTCACCCTTTTTCTCCTTCAGGAATTTGTAGGCAAGTGCAGCGTTGCAAATCATGGCATCATACTTGGAAGTACCGGAACCATAATAGTTGGTATGACCACATTCCACTACAACCTTTACCGCAGGAATTATCTGCCAGTTGACCTGTCCTCCGTATGACAATGACCAATACTTGACATCGTATGCAGAATACTTCTGGTTTTTGCTTTGATTGTATTTGCAATTAAAGTCGAGCACAAAATCAATGTCCTTGCTTATATTACTCCCGACCGTGAAATATGTATTCCATATCCATGCCTTGTTGAATGACTTCTCATAATCCCAGAAACCCGGGATTATTGAATGCTGTACAAGGGTTGAGACATTCAGATTGGAACTCAAGGTACGAATTGGAAAACCATAAGCTATCAAGGCACTTGTTGAGAAATAACCATCTGCATTCTCGTAAGAGAACATCTCAGAGTTTCGCTTGTCTCCATTTCCCGTAAAACTGGAACTTGAAAGCGAGCGTTTTGATGCGATGTAATTGTCAGCCTGCTCCATATTGACAAAGAAGACTCCTACCGAACCTTTATCATTATTCGGCATGACAAGCCTTAACGAAAGGTTATGATGATATGCCGCCTGCAGAGTGCTGTTACCTCTCACAGCCATAGAGGCATTTGCATTGTTTATTGCGTCCTGCACCTGCAACAGACCGGGAAATTTCTGTGAAGTACGATATTGTATATGAAGCTGACTTGAGCCAAAGCGATACCGTAGAATGAAAAAAGGAAGGAAAGTCTCATGACTGTAATAAGAATGTGTTATGTCATTCCTTGTCTTGAAATTATATCGATGATATTCCAGGCCGCTGACAATATTCATACCTTTTCTGTTGTACATATATGAAAGATTGGACAACAAACCTCCGAAGTCAGACCTTGTACTGCCACAAAGCAGGGAGTCTAAAGAAAATTCCTCCGCTCCATCAGCCTTAAGTTGGGTTTTCCTTTTGATTGTTCCAAAAGTGACATTCCACCCTGCATCGACCTTTATCCTTGAATATCTGTTGAATGGAATAGTATATGAACCGACTGCAGTGTATGTCTTCTGAATATTATACGAATGAGTCTCCTGTATTGCCTCTTGACCAGCCTGTACATTCTCAAACGTCATGTCAATGTCCTCTGCAGTCTTAATGTAGGAAAATCGGCAATCGAGGCTGACAGAATGGCCGCGATTGTCAAATTTATGCAAATACATTATCTCATCAGAGTTACTGATTACACTCTGGTCAGTAACGGTGGATTGATTCAACAATAATGATGTGATGGTAGAATCGCAAGTCCAATCAGTCAGCTTACTATGCTCATCCTTCTCCTGATAAGTGACACTTGGGCGGAAGAGCAGATAGTCAGTGGGAGATATGTGATACTCCAGTCTTGAATTAAATCTGTGGTTCAGATTGTCCGAATTAACCAATTGGTTCTGTATGTTGTCAGACGTATTCTTCCCATAATACTCATCAAAGATGTCGTATTCAGTATCATTAGTCGAGGAATTGTACAGATAGTGTCCGGAAACCTTGACCTTCCCATTATTCCATGTATTCGAATAATTTGTTCCGGCAGCCCGTGAATTTGTGATTCCTCCATCATTGACATCTACCATCATGGCTGTCACATCATCAGATGCTGTCGGATGGAATGTGTTATCTACGGAATTTTTACTGTATGGGGATTGAGAAGGCGCACTGCTTGATGCCGTGCCTGTAGCACTCAGTAAATCAATCATGGAGAAATTTTGTTCATTGATATTATTCCACTGAGCAAATACAGACAGTCTCATGTCCTCTCTGAAGGTATTTGACATTCCATACAACTTAAATCTCTCATCCATTCCGTAACCTCCATACACTTTTCCGAAAGAACTGTTGGCAGTACCCTTGTCGGTGACAAGGTTTATTGTCTTGTGCGTATTGCCATCATCAAAGCCTGTCATCTCGGCATAATCATTCTTCTTGTCAAATACCTGTACTTCGTTCAAAATGTTGGCAGGAAGATTCTTCAAAGCCATTTCTATGTCATTCTTGAAGAATTCCTTACCATCCAACAATATCTCCTGCACATCCTCTCCATGTGCTTTCAGTTTCCCGTCCTGTAAGCCAAGACCCGGCATCTTGCCTTGCGACAACAAATCGTAAGCAGTAGCGTCATCATTCACCTTGTACATATGAGCCTTATAGACAGTAGTATCACCACGAGAATATGCCAGACTGCCTTTCCCTTTTACAACGACTTCCGACAAAGAATTGTCGTCTGTCTTCAAGGCGATATTCCGTATTATTGAAGAGGCTGAACCATTTACTACGGCGGACGTTGTCTTATATCCTACGAACGAAACCTTGAGAGTGATGTTGTTCCCCCTCGGTATCACGATATGATACTGCCCCCCATCTTTCGTTGTAGCGTGCTTCTTTTCAGAATTGACAATCCATTCAATATTTGCACCATCTATTGACTGCTTTGTCTCACTGTCTGTCACCATGCCTTTCACCAGACACGTCTGCGCATGGATAGCAATGGAACAAAGAAATAATATAAAAGATAATACACTTCGCATGATTCATCAATTATTGATTACAATAAGCAAAAGTCCGACGATACTGATGATGGCACCAACTATTTCTCTTCTCTTCGCCTTTTCCCTGTTAATGAGATATGCGAAGCAAAGCACAAATATGGGTTCGGTCGTACTGAGCACAGATACCAGTGACACACTAATGTTCTTTACCGCATACATAGAGAGAATGAATCCACCAATGGTAATGACCATTACATTCAGTATGAAAAGCAAGAGTGTCCTTACATCAGCCAAAGGATTTATCCATTTCTGTATCCTCTTTCCTGTTACTCCTACCACGCACATCATGACCGAGCCTGCAAGCATTCTGTAAAAAGAGGCAGATATTATGTCTATATGCTCCTGGGTATATTTTATCATTATTGTAGATATGGAGAAACAGAGAATACTCAAGAATCCTCCTATTATCCCTCTAATCTTGTTAGGATGATTCTCTTGTCTTCCCCATATTACCATTACAATTCCTGTCAGCAAAACTATTGCGCCGACATATTCCCTTACACTTAACACATCACCAAGGAGCAGGAAAGAAAGAAGCATGGTAACTATCTGTCCCATGAGGAAATACAGCACCTGCACTTTTGCGCCCAAATCTTGTAGAGACTTGAAGAACAGAGTATCTCCGACAGCTATTCCCACTATCCCACTGCACAACAATACCATGGAGTCATGAAAACCTATACTCTGCAGGTCGCCGCACAACAATACTATTATGAGCATCAGGAACAGGCTCATCACACTCTTGAGAAATGTAATCCCTGCGCATGGTATTACCTTTCCCAACTTGTCGAACACGACAGTGCCAAAAGCCCATGAGGCTGCTGACAACAGAGCTGCTATAATGCCAAATATCTCCATTCTCAGAAAGTAGCACCCAAGCCGATAGTAATTATAGGTATCTCCTTCCACATATACGTTGCACCAACCTGCAGATTCAGGTTATTCCACAGATTGATATCCAAGCCTGCCTGTACGGGCACCGTATTGTATATGAAAGTCTTTTTTGTCTCACCATCAGAAGATGCGTCTGTCGTAGATGATGATGAGCTGCCACTGCCAAAGTCAGCAATAAATCCCCAGCCTGCCTGAAGATGGAAACCTATGACATGATTGAAGAAATGCTGCCAACCCAGTCCTATCGTACCAGCATGAAGTCCACTTGTACTGTCATCTGTCCTTTCCAACATTTCATCTTTAGAACCCGGTGCAGACTGTTGAGAGTCAGGTAAGAATTTCCTCCAGGCATTCTTTGTGTTCGGTTTCCCATATCCGACCGAGAAATAGACGAAGTCACCGCAAGAATTATAAGTGTCTGGAGCCACATTTATGCCGACATTGAGCTCATAATATAATTGTGACCATTTTCCCATAATCATAGTCTTCTGGTCATTCCAATCATCAGAAGAGAATATTTGTGCACAACACAATGAAGGAAACAACAATGTAACAATAGTGTATAAAATCTTTTTCATGCTCATCTGAATTTAAACTTTAACATATATCTTTGAGGAATTATCTGCACATACTCCTTCAACTCCAAGCCATAGAAAGAGAGTTGATTAATAATAAGTTCGGGAGTGATATACGGACCGTGATAGGGCAATTTGTCATTATCCACAGGACCATTATCTACGATAATCAACTCGCCGTCCTTCTTCAAATGCCTTAGCAGAGACCTGAAATATCCGTCCCGTATATTATCAGGTATGACACCATACATTATGTGATACAAAGAACACATAAACATTTTATCCACTTTTTCAGGCAACTCAAATACATCCTCCTTACCCTTTACGATTGAGATATTGCTTATGTCGTTTTCCTTAACGTATGCTGTCAAACGTTCGATATGCTCATCCTTCAGTTCAATGGCATAAACAAGTCCCTTATCTCCTACTTCTCTTGAAAACCTTGCAGAAAAGAAACCGGAACCGCAACCAATATCCGCTATTGTCTCACCTTTCCCTATATGCAATTCCCGCATAATCTTCGATGTATTCTCCCAGTCCTCTCTCTTTGGATTGAGGGCAAGTATGTAGTCCTCCAAGTATGAACGATGAGTCCTTCCCACCTCACCACTCATTTCCAATAATGAGTCAGACAACATCCGTATGCTGTCATTCCCCAATTTGTATTTATGAAGGAGATAATACCTTAATGTCTTACAACTATCGTCTGTCAGATAATGATAGAAACTCCTGGACAGAGGATCTTCCAACATTCGATTTCTCGTCTCGTCATCAGCTGTTTTCGCTTCGCATAACCACTGCAAGGCAGAATACTCTCCTCCAAAGTTCTCCAAGGGAATGAGGTCATTGTATTTGCTTATTGCAATCTCTGCCAACGACTTATCTCCACCTCCCATGAAATCATAGACGTATTGCGCCGCATCTATGCCTCGGTCGGTAATATCGTATGAATCCAGACTACCGATATGTACGATAGATTTTCGGTCATTTATTGTAATAACAGGAATATTGTCCTCTGACTCTACCCTTCTGTTCACCACGTAGTTGTCATCACGCTGCATAACCAGCAGATACCTCTGAGATGAAAGTGGCGACATTTCCACCGGCTTAAATCCCCAAAAACCCAATTGCGCAATTACAAGATTTGGGTTCACATGACAATTGTTCAGTTCTTCTCCATTGAGATTGTAGTTATCCACAATGGCAATGTAACCGTCAGTCTTCAACCGTTGCCTTATTGAAGATATCAATGCACTGCGCTCATCCTCTCTTGACCATGTATATATTATATGGTAAAGGGAACTCATAAAGATGCAGTCCAACGAATCATTGACTCCGATGTCGTTACTTCGTGTCGTAACCGGTATTACATTCCGTATGTCGTTTCTCTTTACGAAAGATGAGAAATGCTTTATATAGCTGTCCTCTGTATCCGTTGCATACACGGTGCCCGTCGCTCCAACGACACCTGCCAACTGCATTGCATTATATCCAAATCCACATCCCATGTCAAGCACCTTTTGTCCTTTGCTCAATGGAATCCTTGACATGATTATGTCTGTCTTATCCCATTCTGCCCTGCCAGGATCATTGTACATGAGGAAATCATCATAGAAAGTACGTTGATTGATATGCTCCTTCACAGAACGTGGACGATAATTGTTCAACTCGTACTTTATAACAAGATAATTGCGCAGGTGTGCGAACTCGTTGTCAGAGAAATAGCGATACAAGTCTTCGGACAGAAGGTTTCGCTCTTTTATTGTTTCTCCCTGAGACTCCTTTATCATTCTGTCAATGATGTATGACAACGCACCCCATGCCTTCTCCTTCATTTTGTCATTGTTCGCCTTCTCCCTATACACACTGCATATGTACTTCAACGAATCAATGTCTCTTCTGTCAATGGCACTAAGCAGCTGATATGCAAGGACTGTGTCACCTTCACTGACAGGATGAGGGTTCATGCCTACACGTACTAAGGATGACGCATCCTTTAATGCTAATTGACAGACCTGGGCTTTTGCAGACAAGTTTGTCGTGAGGCAAAAAACAAATAATATGTACAAGATTTTATTCATCCTTCACATTCATTACTTTTAAGGAGGTTCTATTGATTCGCTTAGTCATATTTGGTTTTTCTTTTCGAAGACAACTGACTAACGAAGCAAGCGCAGGTTGGAGCTTGCTCCTGCTATCCTTGCAAGGAGGAAGAAAACATAGCCAAATCGTAAGTTGAAGAGGAAGCATGGCGGGCTACATGACCGATAAGACTTAAGGTTTGTACCGAAAAGAAACCAAAAGAAGGCAAAGCACCAGACCTACATGATTAACATTATTTACATTGGAAAAATAACAGCACCTACCTTAACCCATACTCACTCTTTTTCACCGCCCAATACATAGGGTCAATGATGACCGCCTGAATTAAAGTTGACCAATTTCCCGCAGCATCTGAAGTGTACATATTCCCGTTGGGATAGATAATGAAATTGTCGGCTGCGTATGGCAAAGAGCATTTTGGATTGTAACAATTAATAAAAGTTGTTATATTACCAAACAAATCACGAGAGTAAGTAACCTTGGCGTCTTGATAACACCAAATCCAGGTACCATAGAAATATTTTACCTTGAAGCAACCTGTATTGTTTGGATACAGCAACATCAATCCAGTGGAGGTAATGCCATTTTGTCCCCACTGTATTTCCATGACAGTAGATTGTGCCCTTGATGTTACAAAGCACAAAGTCAGCAGCATAATTGCAATAAACTTTTTCATAACATTAGAAATTATACGGGTTTAAGACTCCTTTATTGAAATCACTCAATGCAAACGACTGGTGTTGCGGTTCGTAGAACATATGTACTATTTCGTCAGAATAGAAAGCACCCTTCTTTGTCAGTTCTATACGAGTATCTGATTCTTTTATCATACCATATTGGCGAAGAAGAGTAAACTGGCGAGTATAGACATCACTGACGTCCGCCCCTCCATTCATTTCCCTGAACAATCTCTTGTCAATGAAATAGTTCTTTAACGGAAGTATTACAGACCACCTCATTTGCTGGTCAGCACTTCGTATAAGACAACGGTTGGCAGCAATCTTTCCTTCTTCCGTACGACGGTAATACTCTTCAAAGTCCGGAGTGTTAATCATAAACCTATCGTTCAGACTACTGAAGGCGGACAATCCAAAGCCAACTTCATCCTTCAGCCTGCAACATTGATTATAGGCATAGAGAGAAATGTTGCTTCTCCGTTTCGTGAACACCCTCCTTAGATTTTCCCTATACCCATAATCCTCTAATATCAAGTCGCTGATTTCCTTCATTCGTATAGTGTCTTCTAAGGAAATCAATTCGTCCTCATGATAGGAAGAAAATTTCTTTATGCTGCCCTCCTGATCTCCATATGGCTCTATCTTCAGTCTATATAGTTGAATCTCTTCCGTACCCAACGTACAGGCTTCCTCCATCACATCAATCCAATTCTCAAGAGTCTCTCCAGGATGACCATAGATGAACTCGATATTTACATCAAAGCCCATCTTCAAACAATTCTCAACACTGGTTTTTGCAGTAGCAGAATCATGAGAGCGATTCATTATCCGAAGAACGTCATCGTTAAGCGACTGAATGCCTATAGTCAATCGGTCTCCCTTAAAGTCCTTGATAATCCGCAACCTCTCCAATCCTTTCTCGCCTACCAACGTAGAAGGATCCACATCATAATTGAATTGAGGGCAATGCGTGATATCTACATACTTTGTAAAGAAGGAAAGAAAACGTTCCAACTGTCTTGGAGACAAATCTGTCGGTGTGCCTCCCCCTATTAGTACAGTACGTGCCCTAATCTTATCCAACCCCTTAAATCGCAACCAATTCTGCATCTCCATTTCAAGATGATCCAGATAAATATCCTTATCCGCATCGTTACAATGATAATGTGATGGATAATGACAGAAGAGACATCGCTTATGGCAGAAAGGTATATGGACGTACACATCGAATTCTCCAGGTATCACCTCCTGAAAACCACGGTATGCCTCATCTTGAGAAATCGGAGGATAGTTAGTGATAGGTGGATAATGTACCCCCGCAGGAGAAAAATCTCCATGCCGGGGTATCAATCCCAACCGTTGGAATTCCTGAAACTCAATCCATCGAGGAGTAGATAAGGCTATGTAATCTCGCAACATAATAAATTTTTGCTTTAGGAATAAAAAAAAACATCACGTCAGATTCCTATCTATTTTCAAATAGTAGTAATCCGTACCAAGAGTTTTTTTCAACATCACAGATTATGCAAATGTCAAATAATATTCTATCTACTACTTGCTCATGATGAAAACCAAATCAAGATCCTTGTTGCTGAGGTTGCTTAGATACACATCTTTCGTAACCCAAGCATGAGAACCATCCTTTGTTGTAAATTGTACTGGTTCGGTGTACGTCTGTGTCTCAGAAGAATAATAATGCTTCTTGGTATATCCTTCAAGTTCCTCCGTCTGGTAATTGATTAATGAGTCCTTCTTCACGGTATAAGTTATTGAGCTCGTACCATTGTATCTATAAGTACCATACTCTTTTTCAAACTCTACATAATCCTTGTTGTTAGAGTTCTTTGCAACAAGTAAACCAAGAATGGTATTCGTGTATGTGCCGTCACTGTTAAGGATTAATTCCCTCCTGATGTTAGTGTTGGCTTTTTGATTCTCGTCGTATCCACTGTACTCACCCTTCCATGTAGCTTGAAGAAACGTCTTGTCAGCCTTGAAACTTTCATCAATCACCACGTCTTCAACATTCTCATTGAGCTCTGTTTCGTCATCATCATCAATACATGAAGCAATCAAGCCTGAAGCCATCAATAAGATTACCCAAAAATAATACTTTACGGCGCAGGTGAAAAGTTCCGTGGCAAGCAGAGGGTAGCCTAACCGAAGATGGT
>CALZJQ010000095.1 GCA_945787895.1 uncultured Prevotella sp.
GATTGCTGGTTAAGTAACTTGTTTTGTCACTTTTTAGACTTTACAGACTACTAGTTATTTTTTTTTTGTTTGGGAGGCGGGTTCTTCGACCAAAACGCCCAAAAGCCAAAGCAAAAAAACTGGTATTCTTCGACCAGGTCGAAGAACACTATCCCCCCAAAAAACAAAAAAAACGCTATCCATCAATCTCCGAATATTCCGGAATTTCGTCAAGACAATCCCAGAAACCCGTTTCATCATTGCGCTTCATGCAGATATGGCACAAGCCGTTACTCATTATTATATAAGGTACGCGCAATATGGCATTGTAAGAAAGCACTTGATGCAGCACTTTCTCCGTAATGGCTACGTCAGGTGCCTTATATTCCATAATCATCTTCGGTCTTCCCTCGCCATCATAGAGCACAGTGTCGCAACGCAACTTCTTCTCCCCCACCCTGAACTCTATCTCGTTACCCATCAAAGCCTGGGGGTAACTGCGATAAGCGGTAAGATAATTGACAAAGCATTGGCGCACCATCTCCTCTGGCGTCAGCCTTACATATCGGTGACGCAAGACATCATAGACCTGCACGCTGCCCTGTTTGTCACGGCGCAACCTGATATTATCGTACGGAGGTAGATTCATTTGCTACAACACAGCCCTTATGTTACGTTCCAACTGCTCCACTTTACTCACCCCTACAAGCACAGAGGTGACGCCGCGCTGCCGGAGAATCCATTGCAATGCGGCATCCGACAGACTCTGCCCCTCCTCCTTTGCCTCTGCAGACATCTGGCGAAGCTGCGCAAGAAGCTCTGGAGTAAGGTTCTCTGGACGGAGAAACTGGCTGTGGGTCATGCGTGAATCAGCAGGAATACCATTGAGATAGCGGTCGGTAAGCAGTCCTTGGGCAAGCGGAGAGAAGGAGATGAAGCCTATGCCATTGTCCGCACAATAATCCAGCACGCCGCTTTCTATCGGTTCACGGTCAATAAGGTTGAGTCTTCCCTGATATATGAGCAGCGGGACATCACGGGCTGCAAGATACTCCTTTGCCACCTTCAGTGCCTCAAGAGGCCAGCGGGAGACTCCTACATAAAGGGCTTTTCCCTGACGCACTATATCGACAAGGGTCTGAAGAGTTTCCTCAAGCGGCGTCTCTGGGTCATAACGGTGGCTATAGAACAAATCCACATAGTCTAAATGCATACGCTGCAGACTCTGATCAAGGCTCGCCATGAGGTATTTTCGAGAACCCCAGTTGCCGTAAGGACCGCGCCACATATCATATCCCGCCTTGGTAGCCACAAACAACTCGTCGCGATAAGGACGGAAATCATCATCCATAAGCCTGCCGAAAGTCTCCTCTGCAGAGCCGTATGGAGGACCATAGTTGTTGGCAAGGTCGAAGTGCGTGATGCCATGGTCAAAGGCATAGTGGGTCAATGCACGGCTGCGCTCGTATGAATCAGCATACCCGAAGTTGTGCCAGAAGCCAAGACTCACCTTTGGCAGCTTCACTCCGGACTTTCCACATCGCAGATACATCCTGTCTTCTTCATTATATCTATTCTCTGATGGAATATAAATATCTTTCAAAATCATGTATGACAAATACTAATGTGATTGAACTTTCGATTGCAAATTTACGCACTTTTCTCTTTTCCTCCAAATTTTTCGAGGAACAAAAGGAGCGAAACACAGAGAAAAAATATTGATTTTTCAGAATTTTCAAGCAGTTGTTACGTTTTTTTATTACCTTTGCCAAAAGATTTCCAAACAATGAACACATTTTCACCAGACATAAGCCAGAAGAAGATAATAGGTCTCCTTGAGGGACATCATCTCGTACTCGCACCTCCGGGATGCGGGAAAACGCAGATATTGACGGAAAGAATACACGTTGCCCACGGGAAATACGGCATCTCCTTCCGTGACATGCTGTGCCTTACGTTCACCAACCGTGCGGCAAGAGGCATGGCAGAAAGAGTCGCCACCCACATCAACGACTGCAACATCCACGAGGTTTTCATAGGAAACGTCCACCGCTACTGCATACGCTTTCTCACATCCGAAGGACTAATACCCGCCAATACCGCCATCATAGACGATGACGATGCCGTCAGTATCATGGCAGACATAATGAATGTGGATGAAAGCTACATTTCTTCCAACTGGACAAAGCGGAAAGAATGCTTTGATGCCATACACCTCTCGCAGATGATGCACCAGATAGCCTCCGGGACACCGCGGGAATTACGCCTCCATCCCGAGTGTCTGACGGGCGAGGAGGTCAGAATATTGTCTGCTATATGCCAGTTACACCGTGTGGAATTCACTCCACAGATGATGGCAGACATTTATCATCACGCACAGACCTACATTGACAGTCTCCACGATATGCAGGTGTCATCGCCCGCAGTCCTTGACTATGGCAGGGAAAAAATTGTTGCCCTACTGGAAAAGATGAAAAGAGCGGATGCCTATGAGAGGTATAAGAAGGCGAGGATGCTGGTGGATTTCAATGACATCCTCCTTCTTTCGTACGATGCTCTCGCAGAGGCGATAAGGAGCAATGAGGATGAAAAGGGGGAGATGCTGGGCAGATGGCAGAAACATTGGATCCAGATAGACGAGGTGCAGGACCTCAATCCCCTGCAAATGGCTATCATAGACCTCCTCGCAGCTCCCGCAAGACAGGGACAGGAGGTCACGGTCCTCTACTTCGGCGATGAGCAGCAGGCCATCTTTTCATTCATGGGGGCGAAGTTATCTACGCTGGAAATGCTCAGGAAGAGATGCCAGGGCTCCACTCATTTCCTATCCAACAACCACCGTTCGCCACGCTATCTCCTCGACATATTCAACACGTATGCAGAGAAAGTGCTGGAAATATCGCCCGAGGTGCTGCCGCAGGCTACCAACGAAACGGAGAACAACGGCTACACTTCCATCATCAGCAGTACGACAATAGAGACTGAATACCATGACGTTGCAGTATATGCCGGACATTTACTCCATGAAGATGCCCGGAGCACCACTGCCATCGTGGTCAATTCCAATGCCGATGCCGACAGGATAAGTGAGGAACTGGTCTCTCTCTCGCTGCCTCATTTCAAGATTTCCGGCATTGACCTCTTTGCCACTCCGGAGGTAAAGCTCCTCTTCGCTCATTTTACAGCCGTCACAAGCGACACCAACACCATGGCCTGGGCAAGGATTCTGCTGGGTACAAAGGCTGTGGAGACTGCCTTCGCCGCACGAAACTTCGTACACCAGATGGTAAGAAACGGCATCTCTCCCTGCGAACTGCTCAGCATGGAGGATGGCAATACCGAGACTTACACACAGCGTTTTGCCCGTGATTACGAGGAAAAGGAGATGGTCATCTTTGACACTGAGACGACGGGACTGGACACCTTCCATGATGACATCATACAGATTGCAGCCATGAAGATCCGCGGCAACGAGGTCATCGGGACTTTTATGGTTCATATTGAGACTGACCTTGAGATTCCCGCCATGCTCGGCGACACCGTAAACCCGATAATTGCGGAGAGACAGGGGGCTGAAATCCTCTCTCACGAGGATGCCCTGCACCGCTTTGCAGACTTTGCCGGCGATGCCGTACTCATAGCCCACAATGCCGATTTTGACATCCATATCCTGGAAAGCAACGTGCGCAGATATTCTCCCGACATATATCATGGAGGAGACAGTATGCCCTCCTGCTATGATTCCCTGCGTCTCATCCGCCTGCTGGAGCCTTCCCTAAGGGTTTACAAGCTGAAATACCTGCTTGATGTGCTTCATCTCGAAGGCAATAACTCACACCTTGCTGACGATGACGTCTTTGCTACAAAGAGCCTCGTAGATTATTGCTACGCAAAAGCAAAGGAAATGGCACCACATCAAGCGAACATCCTCTCCTTGGAGGGCAACAGGCGCATTGCAGAGAAACTGAGGAAGCGGTATGCCAGACTCTATTTCCATACGCAGAAACTGATATGGAAGGATGGTACGGGCATTCATCTCGTGGATGAAATGCGGTATATTCATGACTCCTTAGTGGCAGAAGGGAGGATTGGAGGGGTGGAAAAACTGCCGTATATCGCCGATTATCTCCGCCATTCCCTTATAGACAGCGAGGCTTTTCCCGTACTGTCACAGCAGCTGGCACGGTATGCAGTGGAGATAAACACGCTGAAAGAAGCGGACCTATGCGACAGTTCCCGCATGACGGAACGTATCTTCGTCAGCACTGTACACAAGGCAAAGGGACTGGAGTTTGACAATGTCATTGTGTTCGACGTAGTGGAAGGAAGGTATCCCGGCTTCAATGCAGGCACAAAGAATCAGAAACAAGAGGATGCCCGCAAACTATACGTAGCACTCAGTCGTGCAAAGCGAAGGCTTATCATCGCAGTAAGCCAACAATTCGTCTCACGTTACAACACCGTCTATCCGCGACAAATATCTCCTTTCCTACAACCAGTACTGGATATGTTTTGACAAAAAAAGCACATCCTCAGGCAAAAAAACATGTTTTTTCTCCCAAGACAGCATCATTTCATCCCATTAATTTGTACGGTCAGCAAAAAAACACTACCTTTGCAACACGACATCTATCAACATTACTTATTACTTATTCAACTTTTGCAAGTTATTGACTTGCTCAGTTTCATACGGTTATGCGGTTTTAAGGTTATACGGTTATGCGGATGCGCGTAACCTCCGTAAAAGCGAAGCGACCATAAAACCATATAACCTTAAAACCTAAGAAGTTGAAGCTTGCGAAACTTCAGTTACTTATTACATATCATAGAATTATGGATTTATCAAAAAAACAACTCAAGAAATCAAACGACCGCGTCATTGCTGGCGTTTGCGGCGGTATTGCAGAATATTTCGGTCTCGACTACACATTAGTGCGTGTAGCCTATGCACTTATCTCAATCTTGTCTGCTGCCTTCCCCGGTTTTCTCATCTACATTATCCTTATGTTTGTCATGCCGAGCGACAACAGATAGTCAATGCCCCACTTGTTCTGTAACGAGGAAAAAGGCAAGCCGCACAGAGTTTTCAGAGACTCATGCGACTGCATACCACAAGAAAAACATCGACTGGTCACTTTCTAAAAATTCCACATCATGAGCAAAAAAATTGTAGGTTTAGCATTCATCGCCATAGGTGTTTACATGATTCTCAGAATCCTGGGCATCAACTGCCTTGAAATCATTCACTTTGATGTATGGAAACAATACATCATCCCCGGCATCTTCATCCTCATCGGACTCATGATAGCCTTCGGAGGCAATAAAAAAAAAGCAGTGAACAATGACGGCAGTGGAAACAACGCCTACTCCAAAAGCGACCACTCAGACGATAATTATACGTCATGCTGCAGCAATACCTCTGATGAAAACATCGTAAACATCTCGACGGCATTCTCCAACTACAACTACAACTATGACGGACAACGCTTTGACGGTGCCAAGATTAGCGTGATGATGGGCAGCATAAAGCTCGACATCCGCAACGCCATACTCCCCGACTCATCCCTTATCATCGTCAGCGCACTCATGGGAGGAGCAGAAATCCACGTGCCGGAAAACTGTATAGTAAAGATTGACAGCAGCAGTCTGCTCGGAGGTGTGGACAGAAGACACATCGACTGCACCGACTCGCCCTACGCTAAAGTAATCAATATCAGGGCAAATTGCCTCTTCGGAGGAGTGACTATCATCTAAAGCACAAGATAATAAGCACCAAGCCAAAAAGAAAAAAGCAAGAAGCCAGCAAGAAAAAAGCACCAAGACCTATAACACCCCTGGTGCGTTGCGACCAGGTCGCAACGAAAACCCGCATTGCACACCCCCAAACCAGTGTGCGCAAAAGCAATAATCCTAAAGTGCGTTTCATCCCCGAAATACTACATTTCGGATAAAAAAAACGCAAAAATAACTACTTTTAGCACCCTATTTTAATAATTTTGCACCAGATTTCATCCAAAATCTAAAGCAAAATATGTTAGAAAACTTCATGACAAAGATAGAATTTTCCTCCTACGAGGATTTTCTGGACAACTTCAAAATCAACGTACCAAAGGATTTCAATTTCGCTTACGACATTATAGACCGCTACGCTAAGGAAAAACCTGAAAGCGAAGCACTCGTATGGGTAAATGATAGAGGACAGAAAGAGCACGTCACATACCGCGCACTGAAGAACATCAGCGACAGATGCGCCGCCTTCCTGCAAGGCATAGGAATAAAAAAAGGTGAAAGAGTGATGCTTATACTCAAGAGAAGACTTGAGTGGTGGTACACTATGCTCGCACTTCATAAGCTGGGAGCAGTAGCTATCCCTGCCACACACATGCTCACAGACAAAGACATCATATACCGATGCCACATGGCAGGCATATCATGCATCGTAGCCTGCGGCGACCCTATCGTGCTTAACCACGTGCAAAAGTCACGCCGCTACTGCCCTACCCTGCGACATTGCATATCCATCGGTCCCAACGTGCCAAACGGTTGGTATGATTTCTGGAGAGGAATACATGAAGCAGATGCCTTTGAAGTGCCCGAAAGGAATAAGGTGACCGACAATTTCCTGCTCTATTTCACGAGCGGAACGACGGGAGAGCCAAAGATGGTGATGCACGATTTCTCCTATCCTCTCGCACATATCATCACCGCCAAGTATTGGCACAACATCCATGAAGGCTCCCTGCACCTCACCCTTGCCGACACTGGCTGGGGAAAAGCCGTATGGGGAAAGTTCTACGGACAGATGATAGCCGGCGGCACCGTCTTTATCTACGACTACGAAGGACAGTTTAAGCCTGCCGACCTGCTGCAGGTGTTGCAGGATCACAAGATAACCTCTTTCTGTGCTCCCCCTACTATCTATCGCTTCCTCATACGCGAAGACATCTCTGCCTACGACCTTTCCTCGTTAGAATACTGCACCACGGCAGGCGAAGCCCTCAATCCAAGCGTCTTCACTGAATGGAAAGAGAAGACAGGCATCATGATATACGAGGCATACGGACAGACAGAAACAACGCTCATCGTGGGTTCCTACCCTTGGATAAAGCCAAAACCCGGCGCAATGGGCGTAAGAAACCCTCAATATGACATTGACGTCTTCAACGAAAAGGGCGTGTCGGCAGCCCCTATGGAGCATGGCGAACTCGTGATAAAGGTCAGCGGGGAATACCCTCTCGGACTGTTCAAGGGGTATTACCGTGATGATGACATGACAAAAGAGCGCATCCGAGACGGATATTACCACACTGGCGACATCGTATATCGCGATGAAGATAACTATCTATGGTTCGTCTCACGCGCTGATGACGTCATAAAGACCTCTGGTTACCGCGTCGGTCCCTTTGAAGTAGAGTCGGCACTAATGACCCACCCCGCCGTAGTGGAATGTGCGATAACAGCCGTTCCCGACGAGATACGCGGACAGGTAATCAAAGCTACCATCGTACTTGCCGAAGAATACGTGCCAAAGGCAGGATCAGAACTTATCAAGGAGTTGCAGAACCACGTCAAGAACGAGACCGCTCCATACAAATATCCGCGCATCATAGAGTTTGTAGAAGAACTGCCAAAGACCATAAGCGGAAAGATAAGGAGGGTAGAGATAAGGGACAGCGACAACCCCCACCGGACAGAACCCACCACGTAATCATTGCAAAGCTATGAAGATACTGGTTTTTGAAGACGAGATACACCATTATCATATACTTCGCACCATGCTTGAAAAGATAGACCCCACAGGCTATGTCGTGGGACCTATCTCAAGCGTGAAGCAGGGATTGGACGTGATGCACTATCTGCATCACGTTGATCTCATTATCGCCGATATTCAGCTCAACGACGGACTGAGTTTCGACGCACTGAAATATGCGCCCGATGACGTGCCCATCATCTTCACATCCTCCTCTTCCGACCATGCCTTCCGCGCCTTTGATTTCCTCAGTCTCTCGTATCTTCTCAAGCCAGTGGACGAATACAGACTGAGAATAGCCATAGAAAAAGCAAAACGGCTCATTCATCCGTGTGAACAGAATAACACCGACACCCCAGTTCCCGACGTCGTCTATCGTGAACGTTTCGTAGTAAAGACAGCAAAAGGCGACAAAGTAATACTCTTCCACAACGTGTGGTACATCGTCTCCGAACAGAAAACCACGTACATACGGCTGCTTGACGGCACGTCATTCCCCATAGACATGCCCCTCGACACCATAGCGCACCAGCTCGACCCAAGAAAGTTCAAGCACGTAAACCGGAAATACATCGTCCCCATAGAGCAAGTATCAGGCACGGAACGCCTTAGCAACGGTCGCCTGCGCCTATGCCTCTCAGGAGAAAATCCGCCAGAGATATTCATCAGTCGCACACGCCGCAACGAGATAGTCGCATGGTTAGGAAAGTAAGAAAGCGACGGAGAATTCCTGACTATAAGACATTGGTAGTATCTTTGCAGAAATTTATTTTCATCCTAATCTTGACTTGAAAATCAGCGCAAACGAGAAAAAAAATGAATTTCGCTGATTTTAACTCTCCAAAAAGTGACAACCTTTTTCAGTTGAGGTCATTTTTAGACTAAAACATCACCGACTTTTTACAGATTTTGCACTAAAACATCACCGACTTTTTACGGATTTTGCACTAAAACATCACCGACTTTTTACAAAAGACAACGAAAAATTCTTGATTGTCAGATATTTGTATTATATTTGCAGAAAAATTAAATTTTCATGAATAACAATATGAAATATCTGCACAGAAACATCGATCGCTATCTTTTAGAATGGAAACAAGATTCCGACAGGAAACCACTACTCGTGCGCGGAGCACGGCAGGTAGGGAAATCATGCGCAATACGCCACCTCGGAGAGTCTTTCAGATACTATTTGGAGGTAAACTTCGAACGTGACACAAACGTAGCAGAAATATTCAGGGGGAAAACAGACGTGCATGATATTACTGAACAACTATCATTGTATTACGGAGTGCCCGTGAAACCGGGAGACACCCTTCTCTTTCTCGATGAGATACAATCATGCACGGAAGCATTGCATAGCCTTTGGTTCTTCAAGGAAGATTACCCCCAACTCCATGTTGTAGCAGCAGGAAGCCTGCTGGAATTTGCGCTGAAGGATATCCGTTCGTACGGTGTAGGCAGGATAAGCAGCCTGTTTGTATATCCAATGTCGTTTGATGAATTTCTGGAAGCACAGGGCATGGGGGGTATGATAAAGATGAAACAAGGAGCATCCGAAAAGCATCCCCTCATGGATGCTTTCCACAAGAAACTGGTGGAGCAGTTCCGGCACTATATGCTGATAGGAGGTATGCCGGCATCCGTAGCTAAATATACGGAGACTGGTTCATATACGAAAGCCCGAAGAGTGGTATCCGACCTGCGTGTTGCATATATCGATGACTTCTCAAAATATGCGGGAAAAGTAGATCCCGATATTCTCCGGCACACCCTGATTAGTGTTGCCAGACAGATTGGCAACAAGTTCGTATATAGCATGACAGACGGAAACTACCGTACAGAGCAAGTGAAGACAGCACTCACCTACCTTCGCGATGCCGGGCTGATAATACCCGTATTCCATTCTGCCTCCAACGGCATCCCATTAGGAGCTGATGTCAACATCAAGTTTGCCAAATATCTCATGATAGACAGTGCGCTGGTGCTTGACTTCCTCGGAATAAGTGACGACATTCAGAATCATCATATCTCAATCCTTGCTGATACGGCAGAGAACCTTGTGGATAAAGGCAACGTGACGGAGATGATAGCAGGATTAGAGATTTTGAAGTATATGTCTCCCCACGAGCGGCATGACCTATATTATTGGCAGGACACGAAGAAAGGCAACGTGGCGGAAGTGGATTATGTCATCCCAAGAGGAGGAACCGTAGTGCCAGTGGAAGTAAAATCCGGCACAAAAGGGAGCATGAAGAGTCTGTACGAATTTATGTCGAAGCCAGAAAAGGACATACGTTCTGCCATACGATGCTCATTAGAGAACTTCGGACTGTTCACGAGTCCGGCATGCAAACCGATATACGTCTGCCCCCTTTATGCGCTCTCCAACCTTTGCGGTGACTTCGCATTACCGCCACAAGACACTGACAGTGACAGCGAGACATAATCCATGACTACGCATCATTATACCACTCACTGGCAACAGCACTATAATACACAGCACCCCCAATCTCCAAGGAAGGTTGGGGGTGCTGTATTATAGTGTTGTTGTAGGTATTTCAATGAATTTCCACGTACAATACAAATCGTGGTTAATTTTTCCTTATAGTTGCAGGAGCCTTTGTAAAATCAGGTGTAATATTCAGCGTAACTTTCTTTCCAGGTTTGAAAGACTCAACGATTGGCGATTTATTACTTAATGTAAACTTGAAACTATTTGCAGATAACGTGCCTCTTTTAAGAGTGAATGAGAATGTCATCCTAATCGTGACGCCAGTATTTCCACATGGAAGCACAAAAACCTCAGAATTGGATTTATTCTTGTAATTAATACTAGCATATTTTTCCAGCATATCACTCGTAAGCGAATAAGTTACATCAGGTAAAGGATTCGAATCATAAGAGAATAGCCATGCCTTATCAAGAGATGTAGCAGTAGGGTCTATTTCTGCCTTTCTTGGGAACTTACCTATAATATCTACAGACTCTAAAATAAAATCTGAAATATCTGTCGTTGAATAATCCGTACTCTCATCAGGATTCAATGAAGAAGAATCATATTTGAAATAATCATCGAATATTGTAGCATTTGGATTTCCTGTAAATGCAGTTGAATTCTTGAGAGCACTAATTAACACATCAGATGGGCTAACATTAGTCACTACGACATTGATACCAGCGAGAGCATGCTTGAAACTGAAAGTAACATTTCCAGAAGAGTAAGGAGATGAAAGGACAGGTGCTGCCCACAGAAAATCTGTCTGATCTGCAACATTATCAGGGACGATATACGTGATGTGTGGACGCTTGTCATAACGGTATAAACAAGTGGCATTATCATCATTATAGACCGGATAGAAATCAACGGTCGAACCATCATTAGGCCAATATACCACTGGTGCATATTTCCATGAACCATCAGCAAAACTAACCTTGACATTGTCCATAAATTGCGTTACGATACCATCCTTTACGGTATTCGCATAAATATAGAAACCTTCATTTTTGAATGCTGTCTCATCTACCAATGTCCCACGAGTAGCATCAGCAGAAGCATTGAATACGACAGCTTTTTCGGTTTCCTGCTGTGAAGAGAGCACATCATCCGCAGCACATCCTGCAAGGAGGAGTGCTACGGAAGACAATGCTATATATTTTGCTTTTTTCATAGAA